>CAYSPB010000095.1:0-20241 GCA_964432695.1 uncultured Nannocystaceae bacterium | reverse complement strand
TGAACCTCGCGTTGGGCAGTGGCGCCACCGTGGTCACGGTGCCGCGCTTCGACCTCGTGCAGATGCTCGAACTCGTGCAGACGCATCGCATCACCCGGCTTTACTTGGTGCCGCCCATCGTCCTCGCGCTCGCCAAGCACCCGGTCGTCGATGACTACGATCTGTCCACGGTCACGCAGATCTACTCGGGCGCGGCGCCGCTGTCGGGGGAGCTGGCGTCGGCAGCTGCCGAGAGGGTTGGATGCACCATCGGTCAGGGGTACGGAATGACGGAGAGCTCGCCGGTGACCCACTCGATCCACCCCAGCGACTACAAGCCGGCCTCGGTTGGCACCATCTTGCCCAATACCGAAGTGCGCGTGGTCGATCCCGACTCGGGCGGCGACGCCGACCCGGGTGCGCGCGGTGAGATCTGGGTTCGCGGGCCGCAGGTGATGAAGGGGTACCTCGGGAACCCTGAAGCCACCGCGGCGACCCTCGACGCCGACGGTTGGCTGCACACTGGCGACATCGCGGTCGTCGACGAAGACGGGCACTTCTTCATCGTCGATCGCCTCAAAGAGCTCATCAAGGTGAAGGGCTTTCAAGTTGCGCCGGCCGAGCTCGAGGCCAAGCTGCTCAGCCACGAGCACATCGCCGATGCGGCCGTTATTGGCATCGCCGACGAAGAAGCCGGCGAGCGGCCCAAGGCCTTCGTGGTCAAGACCGGGGACGCCGACCTGGACGAAGCCGGGGTCAAGACGTTCGCCGCCGCAGGCTTCGCGTCTTACAAGCACCTCGCCGCCGTCGAGTTCATCGACGCCATTCCCAAGTCCGCCAGCGGCAAGATCCTGCGTCGCGAGCTGCGGGCTCGGACGTAGAGCTGGAACCTCGACGACCGACTACAGCAGGTCAGAGAACATGTAGATCGGCTTCTGCTTCTCGTCGTCGAGTGCTTTTTGGGCTCGCTCGAGCTCGTTGAGAAGTATCGACAAGGACGAACCTTCGCCCCTGAGCTGTCCTTCAGCATTCATGCCGTACGTCTCGACCAAGGCGTTGACGGTTGGGTCGTCCATGGGAAAGACGTGTTCAGGGACGCTTGCGTCAGTCGGGACGTCCAGAGCTCCTGAAGCTCTCGCTGCGGCCAAGCCCTCGAGGATCGCGGTACGGACGCGTGTGTTGACCGCATTGCGGCGGTTCACGACGAGTTCGTACTGTCACGTGTCTTCAACCTTGGCGCAGCCGCTGCCGGCTGTGAGCAGACACAGCAGGAGTCCGATGGACCGCGTAACGCGATGAGAGGCTCGGGTGCTCGTCTTCGGGACCATCTACCTGGGTAGACGCTGGATTTTGCGTCGAGTTGCAGCGCATTCGGCGTCCTGCTCTTCGAGGGCCGTTCCGATCTTGCTCCCGCCCGCTGTGGGGCGTCGGTCTCACTGGATGTCGAATGAGGCTTCGCAGGAGCCCAGCGGCATCCCTGCATCCGCGCCGAGACCGGCTGAAGTCGACAGGGTCGAGGGTCCGCTGTGCGAGAAGAACCAGAGGTCTCGGCCCGGGTCCGCGGCGAACGAACAGGTGTCGGCGAGGTCTGCGAACTCGGCGATCACCTCGACCGACTCGTCCGAGACGGAGCGGCGAACGATGGTGTCGCTTCCGGCTTGACGGTAGGCAAGCCGGAGGTCTCCGTCGGCGAGTTCTCCGACGCCGTAGAAGGCCTGCTGCGGGCACGCGAATGCGTCAGGGATGCTCACGTTGCCGCGGTTGATGACCGTACCGTCGACGGGGTCTACGTCCAGCAGGCGGGAGCCCGTGTGGACGAGGACCCGCCCGCGACCGGAGAACAGGCCTACGGTCTCGTCAGGGCCGCCCCAAGGGATCGTTTGGGAGAGCGCGATGCTGCGTGCGAAGACTGGCGCGCCGCTTGCGTCGAGCGGGACGAGCTGATTTGCGGCGCCGGCCGCATGCGCGCCCTCGACTCCGTCGCCCTCGAAGGCGAAGACATAGGCCGTGCCCGTTTCGAGATCGGTGACGAGGCTGTCCAGGGCCGTACCCGTACGCTGGCCGTCTTCGATTGCCGCTGCGGTGCGTGGGTAGGACACAGTCGCAGTGTCTCCCGTGTACAGGATGCGGTCACCGACGAGAGACACCGGTCCGAATCCGATGCCAGCGTTGCCGTCGGTACTGTCGTGGAGTCGGCAGTCACTGGGATCGGTGCCGGTGCACTCGTACTCCGGGAACGATCCGAGCGAGAACACCTCGCCCTCTCCCTCGAGGTACACACCCGTGCGACAGTCGCTGAGCGTCTGTCGCGATGAGGTCTCTTGGTATAGGGGGTTCTCGGCGATCCAGCGGCTCTGGTCGAGCTCGTCGTAGTTGATGTCGAGCGTGAAGGCGCAGGAGTCGAAGCCTGCGTCGGCCCCATAGACGTCGACCCAGAAGCAGTACGCGTCCGTGACCGTCGAGGCGATGGCGTCCGAAACTCCTGCTCGCATCAGTCGACCGCTGCTGAAGAACGACAGGTAGTGAAACCCGAACTCGTTCTCGAGCAATCCGTAGTGCAGCCCGTTTGCACAGCTGCGAGGGGCCGTTCCATACGCGTGCACGGAGACATCGACCTCGCCGGTGTCGAGGTCGATGACCGAGACGCTCGAACCGTCGAAGACGCCGACTTCTCCGAAGCCGTGGTAGATGCCCGAGCCGTCTGCGCCGTTGGGCAGCGTGACGGCGCTTTCGAGGATGATGGGCGGGTCTTGGGCGATACGACCGCGCGCGTCGAGCCGGAACAGCCGTGAGAGCTCGATGTTGCCCGCGCCACCCGTCGAGGTGGGGCCGAGCCGTGGTCCGTCCGCGTTCCCGCCGAGGAAGGTCTGTGCGGACTCGAGGTCATTGAACATGAGCTCTCGCTTCGCATACGGCGTGGGCACGGTCGCCGGCGACGCGAGGCTTGATGCTTCGACGCGAACCGCTTGTGGAATGCCGTGTCGCAGCGCTTGATCTCCGAACACGGCGACGCCGCCGCGGTGCGATTCGACGGCCGTCGCCACATCGATCGCGGCACAGTTGCGAGCGGAGAGGTCCACGATCGCAAAGGGGCTACCGTCGACCGGCGTGTCCCCGGTGGTCGAGGTCGAACTCGACGACGCGTCTCCCGCGTCGGTGGTCGTGGTCGTCGAGGTCGACGCGGTTGGTTCGCTCGATGTCGGGGAACCCGACGACGTTGCTGCGGAAGTTGAGCCGCCCGTCGACGAGGCGCCGCTTGCGTCCGTGTCTGACCCCGCGGGAGCGGTGTCCGGGTTGAAGCAGCCGGCGGTCAGCGCGATGGCGCACGCGAGAGAGCGTCGAAGACGAGCCACGTTTCGAGCTTCCCGCTCCTCGGAGAAAGACGTCAACGCGCGCCCAGGCTGAATAGGGAGCCTGCGCGTCGATCTCTTGCCGGCCCGTCATGACGCCTGCGCGCGCGATCCGGAGGGTTGCCGAGAGGCCGGTTTTGAGCACGCCTGGTTCTGTCGGGAGATACCAGTGCGTGAGTCACCGCCTCGGACGAATGACGCTGCGTCGCAACGGAAGCATTCCTTCCGAATCAGAGCCAATCCGAATAACCAGCGTGCCGCGGCGTCGAGCGTACACGAACTCGTCAGGCGATGACCGTCATCGCCCTACGGCGAAGTCGAGCTGGTGTGCGATGTACACGAGCTCGTTGGCGTCGACCTGGGCGTGACGCTTGGCGCCCCAAGCGTGGACGTCGGGACCGAGCTGAGGATGCTCGCCCAGCTCCTGTTCCACGGTGTGGACGATGTGGTGCACGAAGTAGGCTTCGTCGCCTTTGTATCCGGATGCATCCGGGTGAACGACCCAGTCGGAACTGCCCGCACGCAGTACGGTGCCACCCGCGCTGCGGATGTGTTCGAACAGCTCGCGCCCCGCGGTGGACGAGCCGTCGCGGTCGTCCATGCTCTGGTGATAGGCGTCGAGGATGGGTCCGTCCCGTGGATCCTTGGGGACGAAGATCGTGTCGCCGTCGAAGTTGATGGTGGTCCAGAACGTCCCGCCCTCGGTCAGCGTGGCCAGCAGTCGGGGCAGGACGGTGGGAACGTCGACCAGGTCGAGGACCGCATGCGCGATGATGAGGTCGAAGCTGTCTCCGGGGTCGTCCACCCAGTCTTCGATGCGCGCGCGTCGGGTCCGGACGTCGAATGACACGCCCTCACGCTGTCCGTGCCGCGTCTGGCCGCGGGCCCACCCGTCGATTCGGGTGTTCGCCTCTTCGAGGAACGGGGCCTCGACATCGACCAGCAGGTACTCGGCCCGGTCGATTCGATTCGACTCGACGAGGCGATCGACCATCGTGCCCACGCCGCCCCCGAGCTCGACGATGCGGACGGGGCGGTCGCGCGGGAGCCGGTTCAGAGCGGCCCCCATGACGCCGCCATTGAGGGCGCGGTCGTCGACCGTCCGCTTGGCGCGAAGGTAGCGAGCGTAGCTGTACGTCACGGGTTCACCGGAACGCTGGGGTACTCGTCGCGGCCGCGGGCGAGCCCTTCGAGCAGCCGCATCATGGACAGCACTTCGGGCTCCTCCCAGGGGCGGCCCACGATCTGGACGCCGATGGGCAGCCCGACGCTCTGCGCTTCGATCTCGGCGGCCTTCTTCTCGACGCGGTCGCGCGGGTGCTCCCGGCGGGTTTCGTCGACGCGGACGCGAGACACAGGGACCACGCCGCCAGGCTGGTCGAGCAGGTTGTAGCGGGCCAGGCTGGCAAACCCGAGCGTGAAGTCATGACTGGCGCCGTGCGGTACGGCGGGGGTGGCGAGCGTTGGTGTGAGCATCAGGTCGATGCCCTCACGGTCCCAGAACGCCATCTCTTCGGCGCGGACCTCGTTGCGTCGGTTGGCGAGCGCCCACATCTCGTGCGTTCGCTTTTCGCCAAGCGCGTCGAGCATGTTGGCGACGCGCGTCTCTCCCATCATGCGCGCGACCTTCGACAGACCCGCGCGCGCCTTGGCCGGAGCGCGATTGGCCATGGCGACGGTGCGAACGGGCTGGGCGAAGGGCTCGCCGTGCAGCGCTTCCAGCAGCGTATGCAGGCCATCGGCCGACATCGCGCTGAAAAAGACCTCGAGGTTTTCGGCAACGTTGGGCGGGCGGACGCGCTTCACTTCGACGCCCGCATCGGCGAGCATGCCCGCAGCCTCTTCCACCGCACGGCGAACGGATGCGGCGGGGCTGAGGTAGCCGTCATCGTCGTAGTAGCCGACGCGCAGGGACTTGGCGTCGATGCTCCTCGGGTCGCGGAACGGGACTGGAGGGATCTCTCGATCTCTCGTGTAGTGCTCGGGCCGATCGAGGGCCTGCATGAACAAGATCAGGTCGTCGGTGCTCCGGCCCATGGGGCCGATCTGTGCCTTGATGAAATCCTGTCCTGGAAGGATACCTCGCGACCCGCGGTTCGACCACCGGCCCGCAGTGGGCTTGATGCCGTAGACTGCGCAAAGGGCCGCCGGAGAACGAATCGAACCGCCGATGTCGGTGCCCACGCCCAGCACGCTGGTTCCCGAGGCGAGCGCAGCCCCTTCACCGCCGCTGCTGCCTCCGGGGGCGCGCCCGAGATTCCACGGATTGTTCGTGGTGCCGTACAGCGCGTTGGTGCTCTCGAAGGGAGCGAGCAGGGTTTGCGGGACGTTGGTCTTGCCCAGGATGATCGCGCCTTGCTCGAGCGCGAGCTGAACGACCAGCGCGTCTTCCTCTGCGGTGTTGCCCTCGCGGGCCTTCATGCCGCACGTGGTCGGGGCACCTGCAGTGTCGACCGACTCCTTGATGCTGACGGGCACGCCGTGAAGCGCCCCGAGGTCGCGACCGGCCTTGCGTGCTTCGTCGCGACGGTCGGCCTGCGCCAGCGCTTGCCGCCGAAACTCGATGCAGAACGCGTTGACCCGCGGTTCGACTTCGTCGGCGCGGCGATGCAGGTCTTCGACGATCTCGCGGGACGTCACGCGCCCTTCGTCGAGCATGGCCTTGAGTTCCGAGGCACTGTGCGCGTGGAGCGGGCGACTCATGAGTGCTCCCTATATACCGCGCGGGGTCGACGTCCACAGCGCGATGCACCAACCGACCATCAGCACGTTCAGGGCGAGCCCACCGAGGAAAACGAAGCGGACGCAGGCGCGGCGGTCGTCGGGGTCCGCGTCCCGCCAAGTCAGCGTGGCGACCCCCAGCACGACCGCGGCGCTCGCCTCGACCGCGAACCATGTCGACTGCAGATGGTCGACGAGCACGAATGGCGTCATGAACGTCGCCAACGCGAGCAGCTGCAGCGTGTGCTTACGGGCGCGCGCCAAGCCGAAGCGGACCGGCCATGTCGCCTTGTCGCATCGCGCGTCGGCACGAGCGTCGGGCAATGCGGTGTTGATGTTGCCCGCGAAGCCCAGCAAGAACAGCGGTGCCGCGGCGGAAGCCGGCAGGGCATCGAGCGATCCCGCGACGGTATAGAAGCCGATCAGCGGCAGCACGAGACCGAGGCCGAGACCCTGTGCCACCTCGCCCCAGCCTCGATACGAGAGGCGAAGCGGTGGATAGCTGTACGCCCACAGCAGAGCGATGCCGAACACCCACGCGGGGAAGAGCAGCGGGCGGTCGAGTCCGAACGCCATGAACCCGGCCAGTCCGAGCAGCGCCGTCGCGGCCAGCCACGACGCCCGGCGTAGGGCGCGGGCGCTGATCTGGCCCTCGACGAGTACTCGGCTGCCTCCCGAGAACGGGGTGGGCTCGTCGTTGAGCCGGTCTCCGGCCTCGTCGGCGACGTCGTTGGCGAACACGATGAAGAGCTGGTCGAGCAACCCCGCGACATGCGTGAGCGCCACGAGCAGTGGGTCCCACTTTCCGGTGAGGGCCCACCCGAGAGCCTCACCGACGAGCAGCGGCACCGCGATGTTTGCATGCGCAAGCGGCCGCGCCGCACGGATCCAGGAGGTGATGACCACGGTCGCCCGAGTTTAGGCTACGCGCGACGCCTTGCACTCGGGCGCAACGACCCTGCACTGCTATTCTCCCGTGGTGCGGGGGTCGGGGCTGATGGGGTTGGCGGCAGGCGTGCTGTACCTGGGCTGCCATTCGAACACGTTTGCGTGCCTCGAGGACGCCGCGTGTGGCAACGGAGGTTCCTGTGAAGTCACCGGGTTCTGCTCCTTTCCGGATTCGCAATGCCTCAGCGGGCGGCGCTACGGGGAGTTCGCGGGGGACGGACTTGGCGGGGCTTGCGTTCAAGAAGAGTCATCCAGCAGCTCCGGCGCCACGACGAGCCCGATCTCGACGGGCTCGAGCACGAGTACGACGAGCGCTCCGACCACGGCCGGCTCGACCACGTTGAACCCGCTCACGACGGGGCCAGAGGCCACCGGCACCACGATGAGCATCGCAGAGGACAGCACGGCGTCCGATGACGGCACCGACCCGTCCACGTCGACCGGGCGCAATGCCGACGAAAGCACCAGCACCGGAGCGCTGCCGGTTGCCCGCGTCGACGATGGGCTGACGCTGTTGTACTCCCTCGCCGACGGCGACGGTGACGTCATTCTCGACCAAGCTCCTGGGGAACCTGCCATCGATCTCTCGCTGGAGGGTCCGGGGTACGCATGGACGGCAACCGGTCTGTCCTTCTCGGGAGACGATTTCACGGGCGCGTACTCGACGGGGTCGACGACGAAGCTCGATGAAGCCTGCATGGCGAGCGATGCGATCACCATCGAGGCCTGGCTGACGCCCACCGTGATCGATGCCGCGGGTCCGCCCCGCCTTCTTGGGTACGCGCGAAGCCCCGCCGTCCGGAACTTCATGGTCGCCGTCGGCAACAACCTCGACGGCACCGAACAAGGGTGGAAGGGGCGACTTCGCACAGCCTCGACCGATGGCAACGGTCAGCCCGACCTGGCGACGGTCGACGACCCCATCGCTGCGGAAACGTTGACCCACTTCGTGTTCGTCCATGAGGCTAGCGGTGATGAACGACTGCTCGTCAACGGGGTCACGGTCGCCTCTGGCGTCCGCACGGGCCCGTTTGCGTGGGTGACCGACGGGACCATGGTCGTTGCCTTGGGGAACGAGGTCTTCGGAGAGCGGCCGTTCCAGGGCGAGGTTCACCTCGCCGCGGTGTACTGCCGCGCGCTGACCGATGACGAGGTCACACAGAACTTCGTCGCCGGCTTCTGACCCTCGTTGGGTGCATGCTCAACCGGATGGTACTCTCGTACCGTGGGGTGGGATTGGATGCGCATGGGCGGACTGATGTCCGTCGCGGCCTCGTTGGCCTGCCCCGCCGACACAGCGTTCCAGTGCGAGGACGATGCTGCGTGCGGCGCCGGAGGACAGTGCGAGCTGAACGGCTACTGCAGCTTTCCCGACGGGACGTGCGCGAGCGGTCGCCGCTTCGGCAGCTTCGCGGTCGCGGGCATTGCGGACCTCTGTGTGCCCACGGAGGCGTCGATGAGCACCGGGGCAGAGAGTTCGACGAGTGCCTCTCCCGACGCCGGAAGCACGACCACGGGCGCTTCGCCAGACATGCCGTGGCCACATGACGGTGATTCGACGTCGTCGACGACAGACCCCGTCGACCCCGTCGACCCCGCGGGCGATGAGAGCGGCACGACCGGCGACCCCGGCACGACCGGTACGTCGGTTCGCCGCGTCGAGGACGGGCTTACCGTGCTCTATCAGCTCTACGCTGGAACGACCGGCGTCGTCTCAGACACCTCCGGTACGTTGCCGGCCATCGACCTCGAACTCGTCGGGACCGGCTATGCCTTCACCGCGACCGGCCTCGCCTTCTCGGGCGAATCCTCCACCATCGCGCAGTCGACCGGGTCGTTGAGCAAGCTGAACTTCGAATGCTCGTCCAGCAACGCGATCACGCTGGAGTCGTGGGTAACGCCCGGCGACACCGCCGTGCCGGGTCCGGCTCGTATCCTGACCTATTCGCAGAACTCCGGCGCTCGCAACTTCAGCCTGCTGCTCGGACAGGACATTAGCGGCGACAGCCAAGGGTGGAAAGCTCGCCTGCGGACGTCGTCGACTGGCGTCAACGGCACGCCCAACCTCGAGTTTCTCGAGGCTCCTCGGCCTGGGATCGCCCGACACTTCGTGTTCGTGCACGAGTCCGACGGCGACGAGCGTTTGTATCTCGACGGGGCCGAAGTGGCCTCGGGCGTGCGAACGTCGTCGTTCTCGAGCTGGACCACCGACGGAACGATGTCGCTCGCGCTCGGGAATGAACTCAGCCTGGACCGAGCAATCGACGCCGAGATTCATCTCGTGGCGATCTACTGCCGCGCGCTGTCGGACGCCGAGGTTCAGCAAAACGCGGACGCAGGCTTTTGAAGTACCGGCCCGGACAGGCGGCCGTAAGCCTCCCGGAGCCTCCTGTACACGATCGCTCGGCTGAAAGAACGCCCGACCAGCGCACGAAAACAACCGCCGAAAGTGGCCGCATCGCCGGCATTCCGTCGCTTCGGACCTCGACTCTCGCTGCATACTGCCTAGCGATGGTGTGTTTGCATGGATCAGCCTCGATACGCTGGATCCTGCTCGGGTCGTTGTTGCTACCGAGCGCCTGCTCGGATTCGAATGCTGCGGGCGTCGGGGCGACGACCGGCGCGTCGGACGAGGTCACCAGCGAAGGTGAGACGCAGGGGGACTCGGAGCCGACCGGGGCCGACGACACGGTCGCGGATGAGACGCGAGGTGGCGAAACCGATACCTACGACGCGACTGACTCCGAAGACACAGGGAGCGACGCGGGGGTCCCGGCGATTCTGCCGACGCCGAAGACGGTGCTCACTGGACCTGGGGCGTTCACCCTCACGGCGGAGACCCGAATCGTCGTGTCGGACCCCAGCCTCAACGAGCACGCGGCGGTCCTCCAAGAGGAGATCCATCGGATCACGGGAATTCGTCCCGCGTTGACCCGGACCGAGGCGCCGAGCGCTGGGGACATCCAGCTCAGCCTCGACGAAACGCTTCCGCCCGATGCGTACACCCTCGACGTTGCCGAGACCGTCGCCATCGCGGGGACCGACTACTACGCGCTGTGTACCGGCACCTCCACCTTGGTTCAGATTCTGGGGACTTCGGGGACCACGATCGAAGGGGTGCGGATTGAGGACGAGCCTGACTATCGATTCAGAGCAATCGAGATCGACGTCGCCCGGAAGCGCCACACGGTCGAGCAGCTTCGCGCCATGATCGACCTCAGCCGGTTCTACCGGTTCCGATACGTGGCGGTGCATTTTACCGACGATCAGGGCTTTCCGTTCCCACTGTCGGCCTTCCCCAACATGAACGACGGTACGCAAAGTCTGACCACGACGTACGCACTCGAGGACATGGTCGACCTCGAACGCTACTCGCAGGCGCGTGGCATCACGATCATTCCGGAGTTGGACGTCCCCGGCCACACTTCGATGATGCGGAACAACTACCCGTCGATCTTCGACGACGGCAGCGGCCAGTTCGCGGTCGACAGCGCGGCGTGCCGAGACGCGGTCACCGGCATCATCGACGAGATGCTCGCGGTGTTTTCATCGACTCCGTACATGCACATCGGGGGCGACGAGAGCTCGATCGGGAACTTTGCCAGCTTCTTCAACCATCTGGTCGACCACATCGACACCGAGCACGGCAAGCGGGCCCTGGCGTGGGAGGGATTCTCCCCGGCCCAGGGGGTGAGCACCGACGTGGTGATCTTGGCGTGGAATGGTGACTTCGCGCCGCAGGCCCTCATCGACGCGGGCTACGACGTCGTCAATGCCGGTTGGTACAACTACGTGGTCCCGCACTATCCAATGCGAGAGGGGCTGTCGGCAGCACCGCAGGCCGAGTTGTTCAACACGCACCTGTGGGGGCAAGCCTGGTCTCCGCTCTCGTTCCGGCATCTTCAGCCCGGCCACTCGACGACCACGGGAATCGACATCGAACCCAACGACGGACTGCGTGGTGGGCTGATGGCGTATTGGGAAGGATGGGGGTATCAAACCGTTCCCACGATGCGGACGCGAATGGCGGCCTACGCTGCGCGGACGTGGAATGCGCCGGCCGAGACCTCGTTCGAAGACTGGAGGACGCGCTTCGACCGTCTGGACGAGGTCGTCGAGGAGATCATGTTCCCGGTTTCGATCGACGGGTCCGAGTTGCTGCCCACGACGCCGAACGGCATTCGCCCATACCGAAAGAAGTTCGATGGTGCCGCGATCGACGTCACGATGACCTCGTCGCTGCCCGGCGAGATTCGATACACTTTTGTGCCCGGGTACTTTCAGGGCTACGAGAGCCAGTTCGGCGAGGAGCCCACGTCGACCTCCACGCTCTACACGGGCCCGATCCCGATCGCGGAGACCGGCGTGCTCCATGCCGCGCTATTCGACGACGCTGGCGCGATGATCGGACACCCTCAACGGTTCGACCTGGAGGCCGTCAGCGTCACGCCGAGCAAGTCGCTGAACAAGCCGGTGACGGTCTCCGATTCGGTCTACGGCGACGACATCGACGTGTGGTGGGAACGACCGCCCTCGGTGGTCACTGATGGTGTGGACGGGCAAACCGGGAGCCGACTCAACACGTTTACGGTCTGGCGAAAGCCCGGGTCGGGTGACGTGCAGGTCACGGTGGACCTGGAGCGTCCCGAGGAAATCTCCGAGGTCAAGCTGTTCCTCGATGAGGACTTCGTCGCGACGTTCAGAGTCCTGTCGTCCGAAGACGGGGTGGACTGGACGGTGCTCGAGGACCGGAGCGCAAACACCGAACCCAACACGGCGGCAGGTTGGACGTTCACGTTCCCGCCCGTCTCCGCCAGATACGTGCGGGTCGATCTCATCTCCAGCAACCTCGTCGGCGGCAAGGCGCGAATCGTGGACCTGCAGGTCAACTGATGGATCGTCAGCCCGCGGGCGGCGGCAGGGCGTCGCACGACGACTGAATCAGGTCCAGGGCCTGCTCGAGGGAGCTGGCGAGATCGCCTTCGCAGATGTTGCCGAAGAAGCCGTTGGGGACGAGATCGGTGAACGCTGCGAGTTCGACGGCCTCCGCGGCACTGCCGAAGTCCGAGTCGCAGGCCTCGGGTCCGGCGATCGTCACGGCGACGTAGCGCTCTTCGCCGCCGGCAAAGGCGTCCAGCCGCGCCTTGGTCTGTGCCGCGGTCGTGTCGGTGAACTCTGCGTCTTCGTCCTCGTCGGTGAGGTTCACGACCACGAACAGCGACTGCTCTCCTCGGTAGAAGCCGTCGTTGGGGCCGCCCATGCCGGGTTCGGTCGCGTCGGCGAACCGCTCCATCACGCCCAGCGGTCGCTCGTGTCCGCAGTCGGAGCCGCCGCCCATCGGGATCGGGTTCTCGGCCAGGCAAGAGAAGTTGTCCGCGAGGTTCGGCGCGGGACCATCGAGCCACGGCATGCCTGCGGTGCCGCAGTCGCTTTGATTGAAGAAGTCGCCGCCCCACGAGATCAATGCGCCGTCGAGGCCCATGGTCGTCTCGCAGCCACCGTGATCCTGGTTGATGCTCGAGTTGGTCACGCCCACGCGGTAGCCGAGCGCGTCATTGTCGGCGACGTAGTCGTCGAGCACGGACACGAAGTTTGGGAAGTTGGCGGCAAGGTTCGCGCGCTCCTCCATCATCGACGCGGAGATGTCGACGACGAACAGAACGTCGATGTACTCGCAGCCGAGGTCGGTGCCACCACCGGTCCCTTTCGGTCCGCCGCTGTCGGGCGCACCGACGTCGAGCAGCAGGTCGCCGTCTCCGTCGTCAGAGCTGGAACCGTCGACGCCGCCGGAGGTGTCTTCCCCTCCATCAGGCGATGGACTGGAGGTCGCGCCGGGATCCGTCGTGGGCGATGTGAGGCCCGTGGTCGGCGACGTCGCCCCGGCGCTGAGGCCTTCGTCCTCTTCCCGAGGAGGCTCCGAGCAGCCCAACGCCAGCAGCACGCAGGCCGAAGCCCCAACCCATCGCAGCGGTCGCATGCCGACCGTGTGGCGATGGCGCTGGGGCCCGGGTCAATCTTTCTCGATGGCGCTGGCCGGAGTCAGCGGCCCCGTTTGCCCCCGCTACGCTTGGGTGCGGAGCGGCTGGGAGCGCTGCGCTTGGGTGCCGAACGGCTGGGAGCGCTACGCTTGGGTGCGGAGCGGCTGGGGGCGCGGCTGCGGCTGGGCGCGGAACGGCTCGGGGCGCGGTACGAACCTGCGCTGCTGGGTCGGCTGCGCGAGGGGTTGCTACGCGTGGGCTGACTTCGCGAGGGGTTGCTGCGCGTGGGCTTGCTTCGGCTGGGCATCCGCGTGGGCTTGTTGCTGTAGTTCGAGCCCCAGCTCGAGGGGGTCCGCGTGGGGCGAGCCGCCGGCTTCGGGTTGTTGCGAACGGTGCGGTTGGACGCGGGGTTCGTGCGCGTGGCAGCAGGCCGGGGTGCGACGGGGTTGGCCCGCGCAGGGTTGCTGCGGCTGGGGGCGCTGAAGCTCGGCACCCGCCCGACCGTCGTGGGTCGGGTGGTCTTGCCCGTGGGATTGCGCCGCGCCGGGCTCGTGCTGGTCCCCGCCGGATCCACGACGGTGATGCGACGTCCGCCCGCGGTGGTGTACCCGTTGGTCCGCACGGGTGCGTTGGGGTTGGCGCGCGAACCCTGTGGCCCCGTCGCGAGCCGGCCTGCGCCGTTGGTCCGCTTGGCCTTGTTCGTGGTGCTCGGGTTGCGGCGCGCAGGCGTGGTCGTTGCAAGCCGACCGGGGTTGCTGCGCTTCGGATTGGCGCGGCCCTCGCGGGCGCTCTCGGGCAGCTTGCGGCGCGCGGGGCCGGTGGCTTCGCCCTTGTGCACAGGCCCGGTTGACTGGCCGCGCGCGGGCACGGCCGATCCGGCGTGACGCGAAGGCCGAACGTCACGCCCGGGGCGACGATTGGTCTGGTGATAGCCGTGATGGTGGTGGTTCACGTGGACCACCGACAGCCCGTAGGCGTGATAGCCGTACATGCCCACGCCGCCCCAGTACCAGCCGGGACCGTAGTACCCCACGCCCCAGGCGTACGTGGCCCACGGGTAGTAGCCGTTCCAGTACGTCACCAGCGGTGCGGGGGGGCCGAGGTAGTAGCACCAGCCCCAGCCCGGCGACCAATACACGAAGTCGCCGTGGACGTTGTAGTAGGTGCGGCCTGCCCAGGCGACCTGCGGGAATGTCTCGATCTCCTCGGGATACGTGTGGACGTACTCCACCACGACGACCTGCTCACCGTTGCTCAGCGTCTCGTAGCCGATGGCTTCGGGGTACTGCTCGGGCGCGGCCTCGTAGCGGATCGACTCTTCGATGTAGACGTCGGTGGCCGGGGTGGGCTCGGCCACGACCATGCGCGGCGCGGGCATCGGTTCAGGTGCCGACGTCTTTGCAGCGCGACGGTTCGCGCATCCGGATCCGAGCAGCGCGAGGCCCAGGAGCGCGATGCCCATCGGGGCACGCGCGGTTCGAAACTTCAAAAACCGCACAAACATCAGTGTGGAAGCCTTCCGAGGTGTCAGCAAGATGGGGTTCCCGATCGAAATTGACAGTGGCGCACCTACCGCTGATCGGGGGGATCCCCGGGGTTTCAGCGTCTTACGCCCCAAGAGAGACGTTCGACCCGACGGCCGCATTCGGTCGTGCACGCTGTCCAGTGTTTGACCTCACCTGCGCGAGCGCCGTACCGTGCCGGGCACACGATGGCGGAGTCCGCGGTTCCAGTTCTGAGCTTCCTCCACGGCAAGTACGCCGGCCGTGAATTCCCGCTGGACGCCGAGAACTGCATCGCAGGCCGCAGCACCGAGGCCGATCTCGTGCTCGCGGATGACGCCGTCAGCCGGAAGCACGTCCGGTTCTTCTCGCGCCGGGGCCGAATTTGGCTCCGGGATTTGGGCTCGCGGAACGGGACCCACATCAACGGCACGCAGGTTCAAATGCACTGCCTGCGCGATGGTGACCGCCTGACGATCGGCTCGAGCTTGGCGGCCGTCGAGTTCAAAGCTGCCACGGACGTCTCCGAGGCGCGTGCCGGCGAGCAGAACCGCCGCCGACCCAACGACACCGCCAACCACTCGATGACCGGCTCCATCGAGGACATCCCCTTGATGGACGTCCTGCAGTGGCTGGCCACGAGTCGTAAGACCGGCATTTTGAAGGTCCGCGACGTCGAGGGCGGGCGAACTGGCATGCTTCACCTGCAAGATGGCCTGGTCTTCTACGCCGCCATCGAGGGCAACCCCCGACTGCACCCGGAGAAGGCGCTGATGCGCATGCTCTTGTGGCAGAAGGGCAGCTTCGAGCTCGAGAACGGTGACATGGACGAGCCGCCCACGCGGATCAACATGTCCCTCGAACACATGTTGATGGAAGCCGCCCGTCAGCAGGACGAGCTCGCCGCGCTCGACAAGAAGTTCAGCCTGCCCAAGGGGCGCGACCGCGTTCGCCTGGTCCGCAAGAGCCCGATCCGCTGGAATACCCTCGACGACGACGCCCTCGGCCTCATTCAAGACATCGTCGAGATGGGTGGCTGGAAGAACGTGCTCGATACCAGCGACAAGGACGACCTGGCGCTGCATCGGTTGTTGACCGGCCTCAAGAAGGCCGGCGTCGTCGAGTGGTAGCAGGCTGAAACACTCGGCCTGCTACCCTAGCGCGGCGGACCGGTCAGCGGGGCCTGGATGGGTACAGCGCTGGGGTCAGGGCGCTGGTACACACCGCCGGGACCTCCGCCCATCCGTCCGACGCCTACGACCGCGTTCCCGACTCGAGCTACGTGCTGCAGAAGCTTCGCGGCACACAGGAGGGGGTCAGTTCGGGCAACGCTAGGATGCCGCTCGATGCTCCACCGCTCGATGAGCGGCACGATTGCGCTCGTCGAAGAGTGGATCGCGTGCAGCGCAGAGCCCTAGAACCACAGCCTGCGAGGGCTCGTCGAGGCGGCGGTCAGCCGTTGGAGTACAAGGCCAGGATGCGGCCCTCTCCGGAGCCGCTGGTCCCGACGACGATGTCCTCGATACCGTCTCCATCTAGATCGTCGAGCGCAAGGTCAAGGCCGCGTTCCCCCTCGATGGCGAAGAACTGCGCGTCTTCGAAGGCGTCGTCTCCGAGGCTCATGAGCACAGCCAACGAGCCCATCGAGGGCAGGGTCGTGGTTCCACCGGCGACGACGATGTCGTCGCACCGATCGTCATCGAGGTCGGCGCCCGCCATCGACACGATCGGGCTGAGCGCAGTGAGCTGCTGCATGGGCACGAAGCCCCGCTGGCCATCTCCCGCGTAGACCTCGACGACCGCGTCGGTGCTGGTCGCCACGTCCAGCACCAGGTCGCCGTTGAAGTCGCCGATCGCCGAGGCCCGGCTGGCGAGCGTACCCAAGGCAGTGGGACCGTCGAGTCCGCCGCTGCCCGTTCCCCACCACACGAAGCCTCCGTCGAGCGTGGGGACGAGTACGTCGATGAACCCATCGGCGTCGAGGTCTGCGGTGGAGAGCTCGTAGGCCCACGGGGAGGGGTGTCGGATGGGCGTATCGAAGCCTTCGGCCGCGTTCCCGAGGTGCACCTGGAGGCTGGTACTCGCACTCGTGATCGCGTCTAGGCGGTCATCCCCGTTGAGGTCCGCGAGCGCGATGTTCTCGCCAGAGGGGTCCATCACGAAGTCTGCGGCTGGCCCGAAGTTTCCATTCCCTTGTCCCCGCCAGCGGCGCACCACGCTGCCGGTCATGCTGGCATTCGGTCGGGTGAAGGAGACGAGGTCCGGAAGGGTGTCCGCGATCGAGCCGATCGCCAGCGCGGGGGCATAGTGACCGTCGAGCGTGCCGGCGGTACCGAAGGCCCCGCTGGCCTGTCCCAGCAGCGTGCGAACGTTCTGCTCGGTGAGGTCCGAGATGACGAGGTCCGGCTGTTGGTCGTCGTTGAGGTCGCCCAGGGCAACGCTCGCGATGGATCCCCAGGTGCCGACGACGTCGAACCCCACGTAGGGGACCGCGTTCGTCGGAAACCGGCCGGTCCCACAGTCGGGCAGCTCGACCCCGGTCGAGCTCGAGGATGCCCCCGAGCTTTCCATGCCGGTCGTGGAGATCTCGGTCGACGCCCCTGGTCGCGACGTCGTCTCGTCGGACGAAGAGGTACGCGTCGTCGTTGGCGGTTCTTCCATCGTCGTTGCTGTGTTGTCCTCCGAAGTGAGCCCCGCCTGCGAGGTCGAACCGTCCGAGGCGTCGCCGGTGGAGGATTCGATGCGGAGCTCCGTACTCGGCGCGAAGCAGCCGACGACCGGACACAGGAGCACGAGCACGACGATGGCGGAGTACCCAGGCCGCAGAGCGCAGCTCGACCGAGGGCAAGAAGGGACAACGATGGGAAGCCGCCGATCGGCCGGGGCGTGTGCACGGAGGGCCTGCGATTGCATTGGGGGTCTCAGCAGGGCTGAGGCCGTTTCTTCGAGGATGTGACGCTCGGCTGGAGAATTCCCTCGGGCCCGGTCGGGGAAGTGATCGAGAGGTGGAAACCTGCCGAGTGGAAGGCCAGCGGCTCGCTGCCCTTCAGCTCGTGGTCTCGCTTGAAAGGCGTCCTATCGCCCAATAGAGCGAATCTGCGCATCAGGGGTTCACAGCATGTGACACGGAGTGCCTTGACCGGTGGTCGCGGCGCCACCTACCATCGAGCGTTCCCGATGTGGCGCTCGACCCTTGCTCTGACCAGCTTCTCGTTGTCACTGGCACTTTCCGCGTGCGGGGGCGATGGAGGGCCCGGGGCAGCGGACGGCTCGTCGAGTAACGGGGACTCGACGGCCGGTCCGTCGACGACGACGCTGGATGCGTCCTCGGGCGGGGACTCCAGTAGTGGAGGGGTCCCGGAGCCGGAGCCGTTGCTAGGCGTCGCGGACCTACACCTGCACATGTTCGCGGAAGAGGCGTTCGGTGGAGGTTGGCTGCATGGCACCGTGGAAGGCGAGGGCGCATCGGCCCTGGGTCCGTGTGATGGAGGAAACCCGGGGGACCACGGTCGGCTACAGCAGGACTTGGCGCCGCTGATCGGGGAGTGCCCGGACACTACGCTGGAGGAGCTCACGCAGCTGGTCCCGCTGGTGTCGACGATCGTCAACGGTGGTGGTGGTGCGGTCGGCGAGTTCATCGCGAACATTCCTGGCAGCGCTGGCGATACCGGAATCCACACCGATCGAATGACAGGCTTTCCGGAGTTCGAGGGATGGCCGCGTTGGGACGCTGTGGCGCATCAGCAGGTGTGGACCGATCAGATGCGTGAGGCCTACGACAAGGGCCTTCGGGTCGAGGTCATTTCGGCAGTGTCGCTCGATTGGCTGTGCCAAGCGCTGCCCGACGAAAACGTGACGCGGCCGCAATGCAACGAGATGGACGACGTGATCCTCCAGCTCGAGATGGCCAACGAGTACGCACAAAAGCACGACTGGCTGGAGATCGCGCTGACGCCCGCCGACGCGCGACGTATCGTTGAGGAGGAGCGTCTCGCGGTCATCCTCAGCGTGGAGGCGTCGCACATCATGGCCGACGGCGATTGGCGGCCGCAGCTCGACCAGCTCTACGACCTCGGCGTTCGCACGCTGCAGCCCGTGCATCAGCTGGACAACCGCTTCGGCGGCGCCGCGCCGCACAACACGATCTTCCACGTGGCGCAGTACGCCGAGAACTGCCACATCGACTACGACTGTGCACTGACCACGCCCGAAGTCACCATCGGCTTCGATGTCGATGCCGAGTGCCGCAACGTCAAGGGACTGACCGACGAAGGCAGGGAGCTGATTCGCGAAATGCTCGACCGAGGGATGCTCGTCGATGCGGCGCACCTCAGCGAGCGGTCGGTCGAGGACCTGTTCGAGATCCTCGTCGAGTACGACTACTACCCCTTCTATCTCTCGCACGCCCACTTCCGCGAAGTGATGACGCCCGGCAAGGGCGCCGAGGAGAAGACGACCCCGTGGTGGGTCTCTCAGATGCTTCGGCAGACTCGCGGCATGATCGGCCTTCGCACGGCGCACGAGGAGACCAGCACGTACGAACCGTCTCCCGTTGCGAACACGTGCCAGGGCTCGAGTCGCTCGTTCGCGCAGGCGTACGACTTTGGCCGCATGGGGCTCAAAGTACCGATTGGGCTGGGATCTGATCTCAACGGCTTCATTCAGCAGACTCGTCCGCGCTTCGGCCCGCAGGCGTGTTCGGCTTCGTTCGCCGAGGAGGCGCAGTGTCAGGCCAAGTCCGAGCGAGAAGACAGCGCGCCGCGGCTGGGCACCGACTTCGATGAGAAGGGCATGGCGCACATGGGCGTCGTGTTGGACCTGATCGACGACCTCGAAGCGCTGGGCACCGACGTCGAGCCGCTGCGCTACTCGGCGAACGACTGGATTCGCATGTGGGAGCGCGTCGACGAGGAGCGCACTGGCCCGTGGGAGACGGCCGACGACATCGACACCTCTGGCGTGACGGTGCTACCGGCGCACGGCCTGCGCCGGCAGGACTTTCCGACGGAGTGCAACATTCCGTACTGCCCCGGGGCCCTGCTCACCGGCGACGACTGCCGTTTCGACGCGCAGTGCGAGAGCGGCACGTGCGAAGGCGCCGGGGACTGCGGCAATCCCAGCGGCGTCTGCGAATAGGTTCGCTGGTAGGCTGCGCGCATGATCGACGCGTGGGCCGAGTCCGCCGAGAGCTGGGACGACAACCCCGCCGTACGGCAGTACGCCGCGGCGGCTCATCACAGTCTGCTCGGGGTGCTCGCGCGAGAGCGTTTCTCGCTCGAGGGCCGCGACGTCTTGGACTTCGGTTGCGGCACCGGGCTCTTGACCGCGCGTCTGGTCGAGGACGCCGGGTCGATCATCGGGCTCGACACCTCCGCCGCGATGCTCGAGCGCTTCGAGTCTCGGGCACGGTCATGGTCCCACGTCCGCGCCGAAGCCGGTCCGCTCGCCGCGGGCGTTCGCGTCGACCTCGTCGTAGCCTCGTCCGTGCTGGGTTTCGTGCCCGATCTCGCGGCAACCGTGCGCGTGCTTGCGTCACACCTGCGATCCGGTGGGATGCTCGTGCACTGGGATTGGGAGCAGCAGCCAGAAGGTGAAGACGGCGTGTCCCACGAGGGGGTGCGGGCTGCGGTGGCATCCGCGGGCCTCGAACTCCGTAGCCTCGACGTCGGGTTTGAACTGCAGGGCGATGGCTACACCATGGCACCGCTGATGGGTGTCGCCCGCAAGCGCTAGCCGTCCAGAACGCCCGGGTCATACTGCATC
>CAYSPB010000094.1:0-20338 GCA_964432695.1 uncultured Nannocystaceae bacterium | reverse complement strand
TACCTCTTTCCCTACTCGACATGAGAGATCGGAAGAGCACCCGTCTGACTGAAGTTCAGACGTGTGCTCTTCCGATCTCTCATGTCGAGTCGTCTCGGGCGAAGACGTAGCCCACACCTCGAACGGTGCGAATGGAGTCTACGCCGAGTTTTTTGCGCAGCTTGGAGATGTGCACGTCGACGGTGCGCTCCCCGACGGTCGCATCGGTTCGGCCCGCCTCGGAGAGCAGGTTGCCGCGAGGAACCACGCGACCACTTCGGCGCATCAGCGCCACGAGCAGGTCGAACTCGAGGCCCGTGAGGGTCACGTCGCGTCCATCCACCCGGACGCGCCGGCTGCCGATCTCCACCTCCACGCCCGACTCGCTCAGCCGCTCGGCCCCGACCTCGGGATGCAGGCGGCGCAGGACGGCGCGCAGGCGGGCGAGCAGTTCTCGAGAGCTGAAGGGTTTGGCGATGTAGTCATCGGCGCCCATCTCCAGGCCCACAACGCGGTCGGCTTCGTCGCCGCGGGCCGTGAGCATGATGACGGGGATCTGCGTCTTCGACCGAATGCGGCGAAGGGTCTCGAGTCCGTCGATGCCCGGCATCATGACGTCGAGCAGCACCGCATCGTAGGTGTCGCGGTCGAGGGCATCGAGCCCCGTCACGCCCGAGCGTGCATGCTCGAGCGTGACGTCGTTGGGCGCGAGGAATCCCCGCAGCAGCTCGAAGAGCCGCGCGTCATCGTCGATCAGCAGGACCCGAACCGACACGGCTTCACTCTACGCCATCCCGCGCCAGCCGCCGCCCATGCGGTCCATCACCTCTGCAAGCCGCTGTCGCTGGCGTTCGTCGAGCGCGTCGTGAATGCGGGCCAGTGCGCCGACGAGCTGCTCGCGAACCTCGCGAATGCGGTCGTCCTGGCGGGCGAAGCTCTCGCCCATGATCTCCTCGTCGAAGGAATCACCGCGCATTGCCTTGGCGATGTCATCGCGGCTGAGCCGCATCTCTCGGCGAAGGTCGGCGGTCTTGTCTTGAAACTGTTCCACCTCATTGCGGATCACTCGGTACTGCTCAGGCGACGCCTCGAGCCGGGTCGCGAGCCATCCGACCATGCGCTCCATGCCACGCGCCCGCATCCGCCACCGTGGTCCGCGACCCCAGGGCGGCTCACCACCCCAGCCGCCGCGCTCCATGGGGCCGTATCCGGGGGAGGGGCCTCGACCGTAGCCGCGCGGGCCGTACCCGAAGCGGGCATATCGACGGCGTCGCGAATAGGCAAACGCTCCACACACAAGGGCTGCACCAACGAAAAATCCGAACATCGTGTTTGTCTCCTGCTGCCACTGTGGGTCGCGGTTGTTTCGCGACCTCGCGGGAGACTGTGAAGAAACGTGAAGTTGGTGGCTGGGCTCGCTGTTGCCGTTGCACGCGCCGACCGGGGGCGGCTGGAGCCGGTGCCCACGAAGCCGCTCCGAGCCGTCAGATTGCTCAGCCTACGCGGTGGGCGTGGCGTCGACTCCGTTCCCCGGCGCGTGGCGCAGCTCAGGTGTCCACTTGGTGGGCGCGGTATCCCGTCACTTGAGGCGCGCGCTCGAGGGCTTTTTCGACCCAGCGATGGTCCTTCTCGGTGACGGCGACGAGGCGGACGTTGTCGTCCGCGGGAAACCCGTCGAAGCCGATGGCCTTGGCCTCGGCTGCCGTCATGACTTGCGCCATGGTCTCCTGGAGGACTTCTGCGCTGAGCAGGTCCTTGTCGTCGCTGCCGGGGGCGAGGTGGACTTCGAAGACGATCACGGGGCTCAGGCTCCCGCGGACCGTCCGCTCGGTGCAAGCGCACCGTGATTTCGCGCCGAACGCACACATCTGCGAGCGGCTCTGTTATGAACGACGAGATGCGTTTTGCATGGCTTGTCGGCGCGGTGGGTATGGTCTTGGCGGGATGCCCGGCCGAGGAAGACGCGGGGGACACCGCGGCGGACGGCTCGGGGTCGAGCGGCTCGACGACGGCGGATGGGTCGACGACGTCAGTTTCGACCGGCGTCAGCACGACGGTCACGAGCACTGGTAGCACCACCGATCCTGCCACGACCGAAGTGTCGACGACGACTTCGGACGACACGACGACCACCGATCCGACGCGCGCCGACTCCAGCAGCACCGTCGAGGGGTCCGACACCGAGCCGGGGACCAGCACCGGCTGCGCGCTCGGAACCGCCGGATGCCCGTGCGACGAAGGGGGCTGCGACGACGGACTCGAGTGCAGCGCGGACGACGTGTGTGCGGAGCCGGCGGGGTGCGAAGACGACGAGTTCGGCGACATCACCACCGAAGCCGAGGCCCACTACCTCGGTGGCATCAACGACGACGATGGTGCGGGCGGAACGGTCAGCGGCGTACTCACCGGCCCCGACGACGTCGACTGGTTCCGCTACGACGGCAGCGATGCGCTGTTCAACACCGTCGACCCATTCCGTGCGCTGGCGTCGGATGCTCCGGTGCGCTTTTGCAAGTTCGCGGCGTGTGCCGACGGGGAGATCGAGTTCCCGTGCGACGGCGGGTCGGAGGTCGCGACGTCCCCCGACGGGCGCACCGGGTGCTGCCATCCCTCCCTCGTGCACGTGACCGGAGCGGACTGCCCGGGTCTCAACGACGATATGGCGGTTTGGATCCGGGTGGACCAGGCGGAAGCGGCCTGTGTTCCCTACGCATTCGACTATCACTTCTAGTCATTGAGGGACCCAACGCGGCGGCTGCGTCGGACCGACTTCGAGAACAGTTCGCCGCGAAGGGCTGTTATCGGGTCGGCCGAGCATGGGCGCGCGGTCGCGGGCCTTCCGATGGAAGCTGGTCGCCGGACGTCGCGGTGCCTCCTATCAGGGTGTAACGCTTCGGCACGCACCGATGCTGCTCGAGCTCCTGCTCGCGTTGCTCACCGTGGTCGGGGCGCGCCGGGACGCGCGCGGGTTGCTTGGCGTTGGCTCGGGAGCGCGCGGGGGAGGTGTGGAATCGCGCGGGACCTCTTTTTTTGAAGGCGAGCCGGCCGACCGGACATTGGAGCGTCGATGTCTGATGGCACGAACTGGGATGTCACCACGGTAAGAACCGCTCGTCCGGCGTACCCGGCCCCGCATGAAGCACGGGGCTCGGATTCGAGGGCGTGGGGTTGGGCGCTTTTGGTCGCGACTACGTGGCTGGGCGCGACTGCGACGTGGGTCCTGTCGGGTTGACGGACAGGAGAACCGCCGCCCCGAACACGCTGGAAAGAGATGGAGGACAGCAGCGATGCGTGCTCGGGACGGCGGCTGAGCCCAGGGACCGAGGACTCGCCGCGCCTTGTGCCTGCGCGCGATTGCGCGCACAATCCGTGCTGCCCCGTCAGGCGTGCCCCCGTGGTCAACGAGCCACGTTGGGGTACCGTCCGCGCCCTGCGGTGACGTCACCGTGACCACACCGTCTTCGACGAGACGGGACGTCACGCCGCGATGCCGCGCCGAACCCCCGACTTCGCTGATGATCCCCGTGCATCCTCTCGAGCGCTTCACCCGTTGGCTTCTCGAACGCATCTGCTCGCACTTCTGCGCGCCACGAGAGCGAGGCCCGCGCGGGCGCGTACGGACACGCGGCGGGGCTGAGCAGCTCGTGGATTCGGTGTCGGGGACTTGGCGCGTGCTCGACGACATCTAGCAGCGCTGCGGGCCTCCTACCTGGCGCCCGCGTGCGCGTCGTGTCGACCGGTTGGCGGGGTGCTGATGGATTGGCATCGTGGCGGCGCGCCTCCATCTGCGTGGCACACCGAGGGTGCGATGCGGATCAACCACGCGCTTCAGCGATTTCACGCGACGTCCCCCACCTATGAGGACGGAATGGCCAACCACGGACCGATGGCGGTCGAGGCGTTGGAAACGTTGGGCTTGGCCGAGCATGTGGACGCGTTCGTGGCCGACTACGAAGGGCGACTCGAGCCGCTCGTGGAGGTCGCACCGAAGGACGTCGTGCTGGGCGACGGACGAAGTGCTGCGTGGATCGCCGTGGTCGAGCGAGACCTTGCCGCGTCGTCGGTCGAGGCAGTCGTGCGTCGAATGCTGCCGGCGCTGCTACCCGGAGCGATGGCCGGGGCCACGCATGGTCTGCTCCGGACGGCACACGCGCTGCGTGGATGGGAACGGGAACCGAGCGCGGCGCGGGCTCGGGAAGTCGCGCACGGGTTGGCGTACTGGGCCGCCGCGTACCAGCCCTTGCCCGGTGCGGTGGGCACGCGACCCCAAGTGCCCCTCGCCGAGGCTCTACGTTCGCTGCCGGGTCTCACCGAGGCCGAGCGCAGCGAAGGAGGGTTCATTTTCGACCGCGTGCGTGCACTGGATGGGGTGTCTCGCTTCGCCGATGCAATCGCGCGGATCGACCTCCGTGGAGAGACGCTCGACAGCTTGTTGTCGACGGTGACGGCCGTGTTCGCACGGTTGGTGCTCACAACGACGCGGGCTGGCTTCGCCTATCTGCATGTCATCACCTCCGGCGTCGCGACTCGGGTGCTCGCGCGGTACGTCGAGCCCGCGCAGCATGTCGAGGTCATACGGGCGGTGGTCCACTGCGCCACGGCGTTGCACGCTGCTCATGGGGCTTCGACACGCTGGCAGTCCTGGTCCGCGCCCGCGGTGCTGCCCTCGCTCGATGCGCTGCCCACTCGTGCCGCTGCAACGAACGACGCCCACGCGATCAAGCTGACGGCCGCGGTGCTCGAAGCCTACGCACTGAATCCGGATCCCGCGCTGCTGGTTGCTGCCGACGCGGAGATTCGTCGACACGATTGACCTGCTGTCGCCTCAGCCGAACGCGCGTGCGATGGAGGCACCGAGGCCTCGGCCAGCACCGGTGATGAGGACGATTTGCTCACGAAGGGGACGTACGGTGGTCATGCGGGGTTCCAGAGGGAGGCGAAGTGGTGGGTGGGGCCGTGCCCAGAGCCGACGTGGAGCTGGTCCGCACCCGCAATTGCCGCGCTGACGTAGGCCTTCGCCGTATCGACGGCTGCAGGGAGGACTTGCGTGGGGAGAAGGGCCGCAAGGGCGGCGGAGAGCGTGCAGCCGGTGCCGTGCGTGCGCGTGGTCGGAACGCGGGCGGCCTCGAACCACGTGAACGTCCCCTCTGCGAACAGGCAGTCGGGGCTCTGGGGGCCGTCGAGATGACCGCCTTTGACGAGTGCTGCGCGGGCGCCTGCGTCGACCAGTGCCTTGGCATGCTGCTGCATCTCGTCGCGGGTGGTCGCGACGGCGAACTCGAGCAGCTGCGCGGCCTCGGGGAGGTTGGGCGTGACGATGGTCGCCAGCGGGAGCAGTTGGTCGCGGACGGCTGCGACCGCATCTTCGGCGAGCAACCGCGCCCCGCCCTTGGCGACCATGACCGGGTCGAGCACGATGGGGACGTTGCGATCCCGGAGCGCATCGGCGACCGCCTCCGCGATCTCGGCCGTCGCGATCATTCCGATCTTCACAGCGTCGACGTCGATGTCGTCGAACACGGCGTCGATTTGCGCGGCGACGAACGATGCCGGAACGAGGTGCACGCCCTGGACACCCTGGGTGTTCTGGGCGGTGAGGGCGGTGATGGCCGCCATCGCGTACGCCCCATTCGCCGAGATCGCCTTGAGGTCGGCCTGGATGCCGGCGCCGCCCGAGGGGTCGGAGCCAGCGATGGAAAGGACGTTCTTCACCATGGTCGTAGGCCGCGATCGGACGCGATGCTACTCCATCTCGCGCGACGTGCCAGCGCAGGGACGCTCAGGCCGACAGCGTGGCCAGTGCGGTCTTCAAGTCCCGTTCGTGTTGGGCGTGCGGGTCATGAACACGCAAGCCGAGTTCGACCGTGCGCTGCAGCAGCGCGCGCGTTTCGAGCAGTCGGTGAAACCCGTGACTGCGCTGGTCCTCGAGTCCGCGAAGGCGGTCCAGGCCCGCCAGGATGGGCGCGCGGACTTCGGCTGTGTCTCCGCGAGCCTCGGACGCGGCGAGAGCTCGGACCATCGCGCCTTCGTCGAGATCCTCGATCTCGGCCGAGAACTGAACCAGCTGGGCGACGCAGCGTTCGATCGCCGCGACGAGGGGGTCGAGGGGCTCGGTCAACGCGTCGACCTCGGCCCGCTCCGCCCCGTGCAGGCTCGCGCGATGGTCGACGAGACGCTGCACGACGAGCGCGAGGTCGGCGACGACTCCTTTGACGTCCGAGGGGGGGGGAGGATCGAGCAGCGCGGCAAGCCGCGCGACGAGGGGATCGGAGGCTGGCAGGGCCGCGGGCGCAGCGCGGAGCCGGAACGCACCTGGCGCCCGCTGGTCGGAGACCTTGTTGTTCCACCGGGCGAGGAGGACCAGCGAGGCGATGACGCCGGGTACGGCGACGAAGGCCGCGGAGACGTCGATCAGCGTCACGGCAAACGAAAGGGCCGCGACGAGCAGCATTGCGACGAGCGCCTGGAGGCCTGCGCTGCGGCTCGCGTTCGGTTCGACGAGGCGGACCTTCAGCCCTTCGGCCTGCATGGCGTCGCGCAGCTCGATGGCGCTGTCTTCGCTCACGTCGGCATACAGCCGCGCGGGCAGGCGGATGCGGCCGACTTTCTCATCGTCGTCGTAGAGGTGAACGTTGCCGATGATGAACTCGGGCGGACGCATGGGCTGGCGCGACGTGTCCGCGAGGAATTGCTGAAGCCATTTGAGCTGCGTGGCGTCCTCGCTGAGCGAGCTGAGCTCCAAGCCCCAGCCGCGCCCCGAGACGTGCTCGAACCGGGTTCCCACGCGGCCGCAGGTCAGGCACAGTCGCTGACCGACGCGCAGCGGCGTGCCGCAGTGCTGGCAGCGGACCGTGTCGTCCCGTCGAGCCAACGCGACTCCTCCTCGAAGCACCCACGCGATCTCGGACGCGGACGGAGGCCGACGCGACGGCTCCGCGTCGAGCAAGCTCGTGAGCAGTTCGGCCAGCGCGGGCGGGGCATCGGCCCGAAGGGCGGCGAGGTCCGCCAAGGGCGTATGCTCGCGCAGCAGCGCGGGACCACTGTCAAAGGGGAGCGCACCGGTGAGCGCGTGCCACATCAGCGCGCCCAGGCTGTACAGATCGCTGCGCTGGTCCACCGTGGTTCGGAAGAGCTGCTCGGGGGCGGCATACGGGCTGCCCTGCAGGAGCAGGCTGGAGGCAGTATGGCTCGAGAGCACGTCGACCCGGGCGAGTCCGATGTCACACAGTAGAACGTGGCCCTCCCGAGTGCGCAGGACTTGGCTGGGTCTCAGATCACGAAGCACGGCGCCGCTGCGATGTACCGCGTGCACGGCATCGGCGAGCGAAGCGAAGAGGGCAGCGAACTCTTCGAGGCCCAGCGGTGCGCGCTGCAGGATGTCCGAGAGCGCGTCGGCCTCGGGGTCGAGGCGCAGGCGCCATGGTGCTTCGGCATCTGGGTCGCGCGGGTCGGGTTCGGGCCCGAGGACGAACGGGGCGAGCACGGCGTGCACGCCCAGCGTCGCGATACGCTGTTGGTCGCGTACGTAGCGGCGCCGAATCGATTCGTCGCGGGCGAGATCGGGTGCAAGCTGCCCCACGAGCGCGGTCCGTCCATCGCCAAGCCGGATCCGCCAGCGCTGCTCGGTTCCAACGTCGTGCGGCCCCCCGAGCAGCGTATGGGGATGCGTCCTCGGATCGAGCGGCGTCACAGGCGTTGGACCTCCTCGAGGGACTCGACCGTTGCCCGAAGAGCGGCGAGGGTGGCGGCTTCGTGCGCCTCATCGATGGCGTGGGAGGCTGCGGCGCGTCGAGCGGCCAGCGCATCGAGGGTGGCGGTGAGATCGAGCAGCCGGGCGGACCAAAGGTCGCGTTCCCGCATCTGGGCGCGGTGGTGGGGATCCGCCGGGTCGAACGCCGCGTGGGCCATCGTCGCGTCGAGTTCGTCCATGCGCCGCGTGGCGACGGTGGCCAGGTTGATCGCATGGGCCATTTCGGGTGCAACGGCATCGCGCTGATCGGTCGGGAGCGTGCGCGTGAGATCGACGGTGCGGTGCACGACGGCCCGCAGCGCGTCGCGGTGCCGCTGCTCGTGAAGCGCACCCACGGCTTGAATGAGGCCGTCGAGTTGAGCCTGCACGGCGGGTGGCAAGGCGTGGCGGTCGTTGCGTTCGTGGATCTGCAGGGCGCATCGGAACGCGGAACGGCGGGAGAAAACGACGACGAAAGGGAGGACCAACACGATGCCGGCGAGGGTGACCGGGGCGCCCAACAGCGGGTTGAGCAACACGGGGGCCGCAAACACGGCCGCAGCCAGGCCCATGCTGCGCCGCATCAGTGCGCCCGCGGCTCGCTTCACCGCGGGGTGTGCGGAGGGTCCACCCCGATAGATCTCCGCGTGAATGCCGAGGTGTCGCATCGCTGCGGCCAGTGTTTGGGCGCTGGCTTGGCTGAGTCCCGTGCTCAGCGGGAACGCGAGCCTTGGAATGCGCTTCTCCAGGTCGGAGGCATCCAAGCCGGCGCCCTCATTCGCACGAACCCACTGGACCAAGGTGTCGCGCAGCTCGCTGGAGAACTTGTGCGAGATGCGGCCGGGGCCGACGACGAACACCGAGTACGGTCCGGGTTCGACGAAGACCTGCACCATGCCGCAGGAAACGCAAACGCGAAGCTCGGCGAGCACGTCGGCGCCACAGCTTGCGCATCGTCCGTCGCCGGTGCCCGTGACGCGCTGCAGCCGCGCGGGGCCAACGGGCACCAACGCTGCGGTCCCGTCCAGGCGGGCTAGCGCGTCGACGACTGCGGTGCCGGCCTGCGGACGATCGCCAGGCGCCTTGGCGAGGAGTCGCTTGACCAGGGCATCGAGTTCGGCGCCGTACGCTTCGGGGAGGTCCGGAATCGGCGCGGTACGGTGCGCGTCGAGGACGGCGTAGGGCGTGGGACCACCGTATGGCGGTGCACCGGTCGCCATTTCGAACAAGATGCAGCCCAGAGCGTAGAGGTCGGTGCGAGGATCGACTGCCAACGGGTCGAGGCACTCGGGCGCCATGTACGGCGGCGTGCCCAGAACGGTGAGCGCACGCTTGTCGGCGGCCGCGAACGAGGCCGCGCGAGCCATGCCGAAGTCGGCGATCTTGGCCACGCGATCGGGGGTGAGCAGGATGTTGGCAGGCTTGAGGTCGCGGTGAATGACGCCGCGGGCGTGGGCGTAGGCCAGGCCAGATGCCACGCCGCGAGCGATGGCGATCAAGACCTCGCGAGGCAAAGGCCCCTCGGTCGCCAAGGCCGCGGCGAGCGTGGGGCCCTCGACCAGTTCCATCATCAGCGCCGTTCGCTGGTCGATGGGGCGAACGCCGAGCACGCGCACGATGTTCGGATGCTGCAAGCTGCGGGAGAGCTCCGCCTCGCGCTCGAATCGGGCGCGGGCGGCTGCGTCGCGTTCGTGCCGGGGGTGCAGGATTTTCGCTGCGAGCCGGTGCCCCGAAGACGTGGCGGTGGCCTCGAACACCGTGGCGATTGCACCACTTCCGATCTCGCAGCCCAGCTGAAGGGGCTGGTCGAGGGGGGGAAGCGACGCGGCGGGGTCCAACGTTGGAACCGTGACAAATGCGGGCCTGGGGGGCAACCGCAGCGGCCCGCTCGGTCCGCGTTCGTTTTGAGGCGAGGCCCGGATCCGCGTGGTAAGAACGCGTGAATGCGGTCCCTCGGGCTCGACGTCGGTTCCAAGACCATCGGCCGGGCGCTCGGCGATGCGAGCGGGTTGATCGCGACCGCGTATGACGTGTGGGCCCGCAAGGGGCACGTGGAAGATGCGCGGGAGATCGTGCGTCAAGTGTCCGAGGAGTCGGTGCAGGCGATCGTGGTGGGGCTGCCGCTGGAGCTGGACGGGCGCGTCGGCCGGAGGGCCCGGGCGACCCACCGCTTCGTCGAGGCCTTGGAGGCAGAGCTCGCTGCCAAAAAGGTCGAAGCGTCGGTGCAACTGTGGGATGAGCGCTTCAGCACCGCGGCTGCGGAGCGGGCGATGATCGCCGCCGACGTCTCGCGAGCACGCCGCAAGGAGAAGATCGACGCCGTGGCGGCGCAGGTCATCTTGCAGGGGTGGCTCGACGCACAGCGCAACAAGGCCGAGGTTGGAGGCCCGTCGTGAGCAAGCCGCGCCGTCGCAAGAAGCGTCCTTGGTGGAAGCCGAAGGGGTCGGCGAGGCCGCAGCGATGGGCGTTCGCGGTGGTGCTACTGAGCCTTGGAGGCGCGGCCTGGGCAGCGCACGGGGCCTACGAGCGCCTCATCGACTACCCGTCACGTCCCGGCACAGGCGACGACACCCCGATCGAAGTCGAGATCCCGCGGGGCGCATCGTTCCCGCAGGTCCTCGAGCTGCTCGTCGAGCACGGCGTGCTCACAGCCGAGGACGCGACGTCGTTCAAAGTCTACGTTTTGCACAAAGGGGCGGCGCGCAAGTCTACGGCCGGACCACATGTGTTCCGCGCGGACATGACGCCCATCGAGATTCTCGAGGAACTCCAGCGTAAGCAGAAAGCGCTGGAGATCCGGGTGACCGTCCCCGAGGGAAAGAACATTCTCGAAGTCGCCGACATCTTGGCGGGTAAAGGGCTCAGCACGCGCGAGGACCTCGAGGCGGCCATGCGCGACCGGGCGCTCCTCGATGCGCTGAAGATCCCCGGCCCCACCGCCGAGGGGTATCTCTTTCCGGATACGTACAAGTTTCGGGCGAAGGCCACGGCGGATGAAATCATCGAGCGGATGGTGAACCGACACCATCAGGTATTCGCAGGCCTGGCGCGGTCGCATCGCGATAGCATGGCCAGCCTGCAAAAATCGCTCGAGTGGGGGCCCAACGAAATCGTCACGCTCGCGTCCATCGTTGAAAAAGAGACCGGTGTCCGCCACGAACGGCCGCTGATCGCGGGGCTGTTCCTCAACCGGATGAAGTTCTCGAGCTTCAAGCCGAAGCTTTTGCAGACCGACCCCACGATCATCTATGGATGCATCGTTCCCGAGGAAAAGTCGGCTGCTTGCGAGAAGTTCGAGGGCCGAATTCGGCGCATCCACCTCGACGACAAGAAGAACCCGTACAGCACGTACGCTCATGAGGGGCTGCCGCCGGGGCCGATCTCGAACCCGGGCAAGGCTGCTCTCGAAGCCGTGCTCGCGCCGAAGAAGTCGCGCTACCTGTACTTCGTATCGCGCAATGACGGGACCCACGAGTTCAGCAAGACCGTGTCCGAGCACGAGCGCTGGGTCGACCTGTACCAGCGCAAGGGTCAGGTCGGGAAGCCGAAGAAGAAGTAGCGCCCTCGGCTATGGCAACGGCGCCGTGAAACCGACGCGGGTGAGCAGGGCCGCCAGGAGTGCCTGCTCATCGACGGCGAGGAGTTCTTCACCCCCTGCACGATCGAGGGGCCTGGATGTATCCCCGGAGAGGCGTGGGACAAGGGGTGTCTTGGTGAGTACTGCACCTGGGACGGCGAGTCGTTCGAGCATCACTACTGGAGCGAGCCCGACTGCGACACCCCGCTCGTGGTGAACTTCGACAGTGGACCGATCGATTTCGGGCCCGTTGCGGCCGCTACGTTCGACCTCTCGACCGACGGATCCTGCACCAATACTGCATGGCCGACCGCGCCGTGGCTGGCCCTCGACCGCGATGGCGACGGCATGATCCGCAGCGGCGCCGAGCTGTTCGGCTACGCCACGGCGATGTCGAGCGGTGGGCAGGCGCCCAACGGGTTCGCCGCGTTGGCTGAGCTCGACTCCAACCACGACGGGAAAATCTCCTCGGCCGATGAGCGATTCTCGGAACTCGTGCTCCGGAACGACTGGGACGACGATCGCATCGGCGCCTACGCCGAGCTTCAGCCGCTCCGCGAGACCACCCTCGTCTCGATCGACCTGGGATATGACCTACGGCCCGAGTGGGATGCTTCCGGCAACTGTGGGCTCGAGCGGGCGACCTTCGAGTACCGCAAGGGCAACGCCACCGCCTTCGGCGAAGTCGTCGACGTCCACCTGCTCTGCCAGTAGTACGACGATGCCTCGACGAGGGCGTGCGCTCGGTGGCACGCATGCCCCTGGGCCGCCCGCCAGGGCAATGTCCTCTTCAGCTTCCGTTCAGAATCGCGAGTACAGTGAGCAGGAATGAGACTGCTCATCGTGGAAGACCACCGCCGGCTGGCCCGGTTGTTGGTCGGTGGCCTTCGAGATGAAGGACATTCGGTCGACCATGCTGGCGATGGGGAGGACGCGCTGGACCGAATCCTGGCCGGATCCTACGACGTCATCGTCCTGGACTGGATGTTGCCCCGGATGAACGGGCTCACGGTCCTCCGCGAGCTCCGGGATCGTGCCATTCGAACCCCAGTATTGCTGCTCACGGCGAAGGACGACATCGAAAGTCGTGTTGCGGGGCTCGATGCGGGCGCAGACGACTACCTGACAAAGCCCTTCGACCTCGATGAACTCTCGGCGCGGCTTCGAGCTCTCTTCCGTCGCAGCCACGGCGCAGTCTTGAACCGTGTCGCCGTCGGAGACCTCGTGCTCGACCTGTCGGCTCGCTCGGTTCAGCGCGGTGATGAGATCATCTCTCTGTCCACTCGCGAGTTCTCCTTGCTGGCATGTCTGGCGCTAAGGAAAGGGCGTGTCGTCGACCGGAAAACGCTGCATGAAGTGCTCTACGACGAGGGAGACACGGCCCCGTCGTCCAACGTACTCGAGGTCTGTATCGGCCACTTGCGGCGGAAACTCGACCGCGACCGCGAAGGAAAACTCATCAAGACGCAGCGAGGGCAGGGCTACACGCTCTCGGAGGAATGACCGATGATGTCGTTGGCAGCCCGTGTCCAGTGGGTCGGAACCATCTCGTTCTTCCTCGTGGCGCTCTATGCCGGTTGGCTCTTGACGCACGAACATACGGTGCGCGACGAGTACGACCGACTCGAGAACTTCCAGTACGACGTTGAGTTGTTGGTCAGCGCGCTCGAAGCCGAGAATGGTGAGTTGTCCGTTCCTGACGCGTTGGTGGAGGCTGTGACGAACGGCCGTCGTGGCCAAACGGAATGGGTCGTTTTGGACGATGAGGGCGTTCAGCTGTTGGGAGACGAGTTGCGTCCGCCGGAGCCCTATCGTGCTGTCGACTACCAGGTCCCCCTCATCTTCTCAAAGGAGAATCTCGGTGCCCCAGTTCTATACTTGGGGCTGGAAAAATGGGTCGAGCTTCGGCCCGGGCAGGAAACTCGTGTGTGGGTATTTGCGGCGCGCACAGACGAGGGGAATGGCATCCGAGACAGCTTGAGCTGGACGCAAATCCTCGGCGCGGTTGCACCGATAGCGGGCGTCGGAGCGCTGGTTTCCTTCGTCGTCATGCTGGGACTCCGGGGTGTGGAACGTGCGGGTCGTGAACTCTCCGTCGACAACCCGATCGATATTCGAGGATTGCCGAGGGAACTTCATCCGTTTGCTGCCCATATCAATGCGTTTGTTGCGAAACAGCACGCCGATCTGGAGCGAGAGACACAGTTTTCCGGGAATGTTGCGCACGAGCTGCGGACGCCCCTCGCTGTGCTTGGGGTTGGCCTTGCTGTTCTCGAACGACGCCTCGGGCAGCAGCATCAAGGCACGCTGGCCGATCTGAGAGCGACTGCAGCCGAGCTGTCGACACTGGTCGAGAATCTGCTGCTGTTGTCTCGGCGTGCTCTCCCTGACGCACGGACAGAGGTCGAGGTCACTCCGCTCGTGGCGTCGGTCTGGGCGTTGTTCGAAGACCGAGCTCAGGCGCGCCAGCTTGCGTTTACGACGACGTTCGAACCTGGGGAGAGTCTTTGCGTCAATGCGGACGGACTGCGAGCGATTCTGTCGAACCTGTTGTCGAATGCATCCGCCTACACCGAACCCGGCGGGTGCGTCCGCGTCGAGAACCCCAGCGACGGCCTACTGGCGGTTTGGGACAGCGGCCCCGTACCTCCTCCTGACCAACTCGCACGCTTGTTCGACCGCTTGTGGAGGGCGGACGAGGTACGAACCGGTCCAGGCGAACATGTCGGCCTCGGTCTGTCCATCGCGCGGAATCTTGCGGAGTCGATGGGGCTCGAGCTGATCGTGGATATGCCGGCCTCGGGCGGGATTCGGTTCCTGCTGCGCGAGGGAACCTGAGCATCCACGCCGGCGGCCAAAAAGCGAGCGAGGCGTCGTGATTGGTCGCACCACAGCCCCTAGGCGCTGTGGAGCTCGAGGATGGGTCGAAGGCCGCCTGCGACCGCGATGGAGAGAGCTCGCGTCAGCGCGGAGGCTGGGACATCTCGCTTCACGGCGAAGGTGACGGAGGTCATCTCAGGGACCTCGAGCTTCATTCGGGCGAGGGTGCGTTCGAGTTTGTCGTAGTCGATGCCCGCCGCCCCCGGCGGCGGCGGGTACCGCCTGGTTCGATTCGCGCTCATACGCGACGCACGAGGCCTGCTTTCCCGCGTTGCAGTCGTACCTCAACTGGCTGAGACGGTCGTTCCGGACCGCGGCGTTGGCGTTGGCATCCAACCGGCCGCTGGTCGACGCCCCGCAGCCCACGAGGCCGCACCGCGCTTCGTAGACCGCCTCCCAGCCGCAGCCGTACGCGAGGTATTTCCCGCCGAGGGGAGCCTCTTTCTCCGGGTCGAGCTTGATCTGCGACTCGTCGCACGGGAAGTCCAACGATGCGGCGTACACGACCTTGGACTGGAGCTGGGTGGCGCATCCGGTGGAACTCAGGATGAACGCGAGCAGGACGAGGGGACGGGAGAACATGTGTACGACTCGTTTCGGAGAGCGTCGGCAGCTGGATGCGGCTAGAGCTGGCAGAGCGACGCGCTGGTTGGGTCTCCATCCAGATCCAGCACGGGTTGGCAGGTTTGCGCGACGTCGGGGCAGTCCGCGTCTGTTTCGCAGTACGAGTTGCAGGTCCCCGCGTTGCTGCACGCGAGCCCTGGTGCGCACTCGTTGATGAAGGAGCATGCCGAGCCGAGCCCTCCGGCACCCTGAGAAGGCGCGCAGAGAATGCTCGACTCGGTCGCGTAGCAGCCTTGGCCGTCAGGACAGTCTTGCAGCAACACGTCGCAGTCTTCGACGAACGGTGCGGTCGTGCAGACGCCGGTCGACTCGATATCCGAACCGGGCGCACCGAACTGCGAGCAGACGAAACCGGGGCCGCAGGCTCCATCGGGGTCCGGAGCGGTCACGTCACAGAAGGCCGTGCAGCACCCTGCTTCGGAGCCATCGCACCCAGGGATGGCCGTGGATGCAACGCACATCAGGCCTGGCGAGCACTGGTTGACGAAGGAGCAAGCGTCTCCGAATCCGGCACCGAGCGAGTCTGCGCAGAGCGCCTCTCCTTCTTCGACCGGGTAGCAGCCTTGGCCGCCGGGGCAGTTCTGGAGCACGGGGTCGCAGGCCTGCTCGGTCTCGACGTTCACGTCGATGTCGATCTCCAAGGTTCCGTCGCCGAGGATGACCTCGTCTCCATCGACGTTGAAGACGAACGTCACGGTGGTCGTGTCGAACGCGACGATCGAGAAGTCGACGGGGTTGTTCGACGTCAGGACGGCCGAGTCCAGCGGTACGCTCAACATGGCGTCGGGGTCCACGCGCTCGAGCACCCACCCAGGCTGCAGCTCGACTTCGTACGCTCCGTTGCCAAGCTCCGCGACGATTGGAGGCGCGGGCGTGGGCAAGGATGCAGTGCTCAGCTGGACGTTCTCGGGTCCGGTGATCTCGAAGACGGCGTTGGTGAGGACGTATTGCCGGCCTTCATCGTCGGTGCCCGACAGGCCCATGCGAAGCGTTCCATCATCCTGTGGGTCTTGCGGTCCGTCATCGCAGGCGGTGACGCACACGGGCGCAAGCAGCGAAAAGCACAGGGGCAGTGCACGGTGGCTGAACAAGGTCCTCATGCACCCCTTACGTCGTTCGCCCCGCATCGCGGGTTCGGTTTTTCTGCGGTGTTTTTTTCGGCCGGCCCACCCGAATGATCGGGCCAGCCTCGACGGGCACGCCGATGGCTCCAGCGCCGGGTCGAAATGGTCGCTTCCTCAGGTCAGGGGGACGCGGGATGCCTGCGCTCAGGCGAGCGAGACGTCGTGACGGGCTGCACCACAGGCTGCTAGCCTTCTGCGATGCGACCGGCGCTTGTACTCCTCGGTGTGTGCGTGTTCGGTTGGCCGTCCGTCGCTCATGCGTGCGATCCGCTGTCGTCCGTGCTCGGTGTCCTTCCTCCGATCGGCGCGATCATTCCCGCCAACGCCGTCTTGATTGCCCGCGGTGGCTCCCTCCACTTCACGAGTTTCCATCTGCTCGTTGACGGCGACGAGGTCGACGCGGAACCCGTGGCGCGGGTATCGGGGGGAGGGGGCTCCGCCGTCGGTCTACGCGCCGTGGAGCGACCCCCGGTCGGCTCGGAACTCGAGCTTCAGTTCTGCCCCGAGGAGGGAGATTGCACCGTGGTCGGGGTCTGGACGCTGACCGAGCCCGATGACGAGTCTCCCGATGCCTCGACGGCGGTGCAGTACGACTACGTCGAGCACGACGGATGCCCGATGACCTCATGTGACCAGTACGAGCAGCATCGCGTCGGGCACGTCCAGGTCGAGACCGACACTCCCGAGTCCGAGGACGTCGTCGTCGTGATCCGCGTGCGTACCACGGACGAGGCCCCAAGCCAGCCCTACTTCCTTGCAACGGGCGATCCGTCGCCGGCGGTGGCGTTCCCACTGAGCGACGACATGCACCCTGGCGTCGCAGCAGGTGATGCGATCTGCGTCGAGGTCCGAGTGTTCGACTGGGCGGGCAACGAAGCCGACGGTGGCATCGAGACCTGCTCTCCGTGCCATACCGGCATCAACCCCACCTCCGGAGAGTGCACGCCGACGGACCCACAGTGGACGGACGCCGATCTCTTCCCCGGAGGAGACTGCGCGGGAGCCCCGGTCGAACCGCTGCCGCCACTGCCCGCCCCGGCAGAACCCCCAAACGGAACGACGGGCTCGGGGACGGGGAGGGGCACCACCGGTTCGAGCACGGGCGATGAAGACCTGACCAGTTCGTCCACCAGCGAAACGGGGGGACTGGACTCAACGACGACGGACGCCGCTACATCCGGAGTGGCGTCGACGACCCTCGACCCGGGGCCCTCGACCGAGGGGGAACGCGAAAGCGACACCTCCGGGGCGGCCGATGGAGACGGCTCATCGTCGGGTGGATGCTCGTCCGGCAGCGCGCCGCGTCGGGCACGCTGGCTCGCGCTCGCAGTGTTCGGGCTTCTCGGACGCCGACGCCGCGTGTGAGCGGTGCGTCGCGGCTACTCGGGCGTGGGCTCGATCGTGGCGACGGTCCAGCCGTCGCCCTTGCGCAGCATCGATAGCAGGACCGAGCCGCGCTCGAGCGTGACGCGGCGGGCTGTTGGATCCGTCGGGGACTCGGTGTTGTGTGTGGGTTGCAGCGCGGCGAGGGCTCGGCCGAGCCCGCGTCGGGTGAAGAGCAGGTCGTCGTCGAGGCCGCGGGTGAAGCGAGCGAGTGCCTTCGCGCGCGCGTCGGGCGGTGCGGCGGGGTCGAGCACGGCAACCGCGTCTTCGTGCATCGAGGCGAGCGCCGCGGCGGCGTCGGCCGCCTCGATGCCTTGGGGGCGCGTGGTCACGGCATGTCCGGCGGCCATGCGGGTGCGCAGTGCCGCAAGCGCCTCGGCATCGTCGGGGTCACCCGCGCGAACCGACAGCAGAGGTGTCGGCGGAGCCGCGGGTTCGAGCGTGTCCTTGTCCCCGGTCGAGGCAAATCGCCACAGCGCGATCGTCGGTCCGTGGGCAGCGGGGGTCGAAACGACGACCTCGAGACCGGCGTTCGTCGGATCTCCAACCTCGGCGAGCGGGAGCATCGTGGCGCCCTCGGGCCGGTACGCGGCGATGGTTGGACCAAACCGAAACGCTTCGTCACCGGGCTGGAGCTCGACGGGCGCGGCCACGGGCTCGGCCTTGGGCGAAGGGGTGGCTCCAGACGGTGCAGAGGGGCCGTCCCCGCAGGCGCCGAGGGCAAGTGTCGCGACGACGACCGCGCGGGCAAAGACGGGTGTGCAGGCCACGATGAAGGGTCCCCGGAGCGCGCCAATGGGGTCAAGCTGGTGTTACGATCGCACCGTGACTGGAGGAGTTTGGACACGCTCGACCGCGGTGGCCGTTGCTGCCTGTGTAGGCATGCTGGGCCTACCGATGATGTCGGCCGAGGCCGCCACCGTCCCCGCGTACCTCGCCGCGCCGTCCGAGGGTGGCGCGCAGGCAGCGATCCTTCCTCTCGAGGTCGAGGGGGAGCTCAGCGAGGCCGACCGCGACCGCCTCACTGCCGAGCTCGTCGGCGGCCTGCAGCGCGGAGACTTTGCCGTCATCGCGCCGAGCGACGTCGTCGCGGCATCATCGGATGCTGCCGGGTGCGCGAAAGCGAAGTGCCTTCAGTCCACGGCGGCCGACACGGGCGCGACCCACGTGCTTCGCGCGAAGGTGGTCGTGGAAGATCGTGACTACACCGTGCAGGTCGAGGTCTTCGACGGCGCGACCGGGGAGTCGCTCGCGCGCACCGAGGAGGGCTGCGAGATCTGCGGCATCGCCGACGCGGGCAACTTGATGGCGACCGCCGCCGCGACCTTGCGGACCAAGCTCGACGCCCTCGCAAAGGGGCCCAGCACGCTGACGATCACGTCGGTCCCCGAAGGTGCCGAGGTCCTGCTCGACGGCGAGATCATCGGCGTCACGCCGCTGGAGCGTCCGGTGGTGCCGGGCAAGGGCGTGGTGCGGGTCAGCAAAGAGGGCTACATCGCGATCGAGCGCGAGGTGACGCTGGTGGAAGGCGTCGCTGAGAAGGTCAGTTTCGAGCTGGAGAAGGTGCCCAGCCGCCTGCCGTCTCGTCCGTGGGGTTGGGTGTCGCTGGGCCTGGGCGTTGCTTCGCTGGGGGCGGCCGCGACCTTTGCGGTCTTCGGCGCGACCGAGCGGGAGTACAAGTTCGGCGGCGACACGGCCAACGGTTGCTTCCGCAACGAAGACGGCGATGGCGACTGCAAATACGTTTGGAACACCGAGTGGCATGCGCTCGGTCTCGGCATTGCCGGTGGTGCCCTGACGACGCTGGGCATCGCCGTCCTGCTGAACTCTCGAGCCAAGCGCGGGTCGAAAGTCGACAAGGAGTCGAAGAAGGAAACCGCGCGCCGTGCTCGTCGGCCTCGCGTGGGCCTCGGCTTCGGCAACGTCACTGTCCTGGGCCGGTTCTAAGTCGTAGGCTCAGCCCTCGTTGAGCACCTGTACCACCTCGAACAGGTCGCCCCGTTCGTAGTCGTCGACCGCGATGAACGTCGGGGTGCACTGCTTGGTGCGTTGACACTCGGCGACGCGGGCGAGCAACACGTCCGCGGCATTGGCCTGTGCCGCCATGTTCGCCGCTGGCAGCCCCGCCTCGTTGCTCAGCCAGTGGTTGAGCAGGAACAGCGCGTGCTCGTCGCTTCCGCGGTTGAGCTCGCAGGAGAAGGACTCCAGGCTCGTGAACGAAAACGGCGAGTCTCAGGCGAGGTCCCAGACGCGGTGGTACCAAGCCGGCGGAGGTCCCGAGTTTTCGGCAGTGACGACGAGGCGCGTGCCGGCCTCGATCATTTCGCCGAGCGTTGGCCAGGGGTCGCCTTGGTGCGCATAGACGACGTCGAGTAGCCCCGTTTCGTCGAAGTCCGCCTCGACGTCGGCCGGGGAGACCGAGTCCTGGTAGATGAGCGTGACGACCTCGCGAGGGTTCTCGTCGAGGAACGTTCGCAGCTCTGAGAGAACCTCGACGTGCTGGTCTGCGGACCCGTCGAGGAACTCGACGAACTCAACCGCTCGGAGCCCGTGTCGGTCGTCGCGCGCTCACCCGTCGTTTCGTTTCTCTCGCCTGTTGCGGGGGGGGGGGGGGGGAAGATGTGCATGCAACCATCGCTGCTCCGACCGCGCATGCCCACCGGCGCATGCGTGGAGTGTATCAACCTCAGCCGCCGAGTTTGGCTTGGACCTTGGCGATGCGAGCGTCAGCCTTGGTCGAACCGCGCTTCTTGGCCTGTTCGTACTGCTCGAGGGCATCTCGGTAGCGCAGAACCTTGAAGTAGGCGTCGCCGAGCTTGAGGCGGTAGCTGCGGTTGGCCGGGGAGGCCCGAACCGCCTTCTCGGCGTACTCGACCGCCTTCTGGTTCTTGCCCGTGTCGAAGTAGACGTCGCTGAGGCCCATCAGCGCCTTGCCATTCTTGCGGTCGTGCGAGATGGCCTGGTTGAAGAGAGAAGAGGCCTCGGACCGACGACCGGCCCGGCGCGCAGCCCTGCCCTGGGCGGCTAGAGCGGCCGCTTTTG
>CAYSPB010000093.1:0-20481 GCA_964432695.1 uncultured Nannocystaceae bacterium | reverse complement strand
GCAGAGACGGACATGTCAGGGCGGGTATCGGCCGCGGCGCGCTCCACGACCGACGGCGACGGTGGCGGCGCCAGGCGCCGCGAACGATGGATCGCCGCGGGCACGCGGATGTGCGCGGGAATGATGCCGACATCATCTCGAAGCGCGTCCGAAACCACGACCGGGTCTCGATACACGCGGAGCGAGACCGTCTCGACCGCGCTCAATGGCGTGCAAGACTCTCCGTGGGCCGACGGCGCCATGCTGGCGGACGACGACAGCTGCGCGCGACTGGTCCGGTCGATCTCCATCGTGCTGCGCAGGCTCTGCCCCGCCCGCCCCAGCGAGCGCGCGAGGCCGGAGGCACGACCTGGCCGCATCTCGAGCACCAGCAGGCGGTGTGCGCGGCCCTTGCTCGCGGCAAAGGTCTCAGCGAGTCGATGTGCCTGGTGCCGGTCGAGGTGCTCACTAACCACGATCGTCACGACCGCGGGCCCGGACATCACGCTCAGCGTGTCGCCGAGGATCCGAACGTCCAGCTCGACCCCGGGCACGATGCGTGGCGTCATCCCCAGCGCGGTCAGCATGGGGCCGATGCCCTCGAGCGCGGCCTGGTCCTCCTCCGCGCAGAAAAGCAGCGCCGCAATGTCGGCGTCGGCCGCGGGGAGCTCAGGCTCGAGATGGATCCGGTCGACGAAATGGGGCGCGCCCATGCAGAGGCCATCGTCGAGTCGACACTGCGCTTGAGCACAGGCCGACGGGCCTCATGCGAGCCGGATGCGCTCGGCCTCGACCACGGCCCGATACGGGTCGACGCGATGCGGGTCACCACCGACCGGGGTCACATGCACGACCCGGCCGCGTACGCGCACCTCATCTCCGGAACACACGCGATGAATCTCGGTCCGCAGGTTGATCCCGTACTGCGCTTCCAACGACGCGTGCCGGGCGGCGACGTCGTCACCGCGTTCGGGCCGGACTAGAACGGACTTCCCGCCTGCCTCGAGCAGAAACTCGACCGCCTGCTGAGACCCGACCTGGAACGCGCGATCGCCCACGACCGCCGCGCCATCGACCCCTGCGGTCGTGCTCGGCGGCCAGGCGCGATAGTCGAGCGCGACGCAGCGCGTGCCGTCGACGGGGTCCTCGAGCGTCTCGAGGGCCCGCACCGTTCCACGAACCTCGACCGGACCCACCTCCAGGGCGTCCCAGTCATCGACCTGCGGAACGCGGCCTAGGAGTCTGTCGATCCAGCGACGCATCGTCCTCAACCAAAGCAAACGCCGCGGCTGATCCGACCGTCGTCGAACGCAAACCGCGGCGCGCGGGCAGAACCCAGGGGCCTGGGCCTAGGGGGTCTTGATGTAGACCTTGCCCGAGGAGACGGCGTAGGTGACCGACCAGGTCGCCATCAGGCGCGTGTTCACGTAGCCGCCCATCTCGAACGCGGTGTTCTCGAGGAACATGCCGAGGTTCTGGTCCGGCGTGGCGTTGACGAGCACGAGACCGCCCATCCCGCCGAGCTTCGTGCCGCCCAGGTCCATCTCGTCGAGGTAGACCATCTTGAGGCCGTTGTTCGTGTCCTCGGGATTCTCCAGCTCGCGCGGCAGGTGCCCGCTCTTGAGGTAGTGCTTGCGGGTGACCGCGAGACCCGAGCCGTACACGCCACCGAAGTAGACGAAGAAGGAGTGCTCCGCGCCGTCGATCGATACCGGCACGACCGGGGCGTTGCGCACGTGCATGCTGACGAGCAGCAGCGGCAGTTCGGTGGTGCCATCGGGCGCGGCTGAGGGCGCGTCCTTGGTGACGGTCATCGTGTTCGCGGGGAAATCGAACGTGAACGAGCCGAACGCCTGCATCGCCTGGCGACCCAGGATGACGCCGGGCTTCTCACCGATGGCGGCCTCGTAGGGGTCGAGCGGCTGGACGATGGCAGGGATGTTCTTGACCGCGAGATCGCCGAACTTGAGCTCGGGGATGAGCACGATGTCGGTCTCGGCCTCTTGGCCCAGCGGTGTGATCTTGCCGACCGACTTCAGGCCCAGTGTTTTGACCATCGCGGCGTCGACGATCGTCTCCTCGACGTTCTCAAAGAAGATCACACGGGTGAACTCGCCACCGAGTATCCCGCTGCTGAACTTCATGCCGATGTCGTGGTTGATACCGGCGTCCATCTGGCCCGAGTCGCCCTCCATGACGAAGAACGGGCCCTTGCCCTCGAGGGGGCGCAGGAATGCAGCGTAGGCCTGGACTAGCGGAAGCTGCGGGTCCTCGGCGGGCATGAACTTGAAAATCTCGTCGAGCTCTTTGACCCCGGCGTCGGCGTCGACCAGCGTGTAGTAGCTCCACAGCTTGGCCAATCGCGGGTCGATCTGCTCTTTGTCGTCGGCGAGCAGGCCGTCTTGAAGCTCGATGGCGCGCACGTGCTGCCCGGCGGCCTGAAGGTTGCGGCCGTAGCCGAGCACGGCACCGAAGTTCTTGTCGTCGATGCCGATCGACTTCTCGTAGGCCTCGGACGAACCGACGAAGTCACCCGAGCGCCAGCGGGCCGCGCCGAGAATCGCGTAGGCATCCGCGTTCTCGTCGTTCTCGGCCAGGGCCTCCTCGGCCCGCTTGGCCGCGGAGATGTAGCGGCCCTTGGACAGGTCGGCGTTGGCCAGCTCGATGAGCTTGTTGGACTTGGCCGCCTTGACCAGGTCGGCGGTCTTGTCGTCGGACGCGGCCGCACCACCGCCGCCGCCACCGGGGGCGTCGGTCCCCTTGGACTTCTTGCAGGCGGGAACGACCGCCAGGGTGAGTGCGAGCGCGGCGACACCGACGCGGGTGTCGGCCAGTCGAGAGGTCAGAGCGTGGAAACCGAGCATGAAGCCTCCGAGGGGCTCTGCGAAGGATGCGCAGAGCGACGGAACGTCGGCGGAATATACCTACCTCCCGTCTGCACCGGCAACGGGGGCCGTGGCTGCAGCTTACGGCCCGTGTGCGGGGTCCTAGGAGGATTTTGCGCCGTCGGCAGGCGGGGCGGTGGGTGTGGAGGGCCCGAGATCGCCCTTGGACGCCATGTTGGCACGGGCCAGCAGCCACAGACCGGGCAGCGCGACCACGGCCGCCGTGATGAACTGCAGGATGTACATCACGGCGGAGAACGTGCTCCCTGTGGTCGCGAGGGCGGCATCGTCGAGATAGAGGCCCAGCCCCATGCCGGCGCCCATCTGGAACGTGCCCACCTGTGCCGGACCCCCGGGGAGCTGGATGCTCAGGCCGACCACGGCCACGATGGTGGCGGCGGCGGCTGGACCCAGGTCCACGCCACACGCGTGTAGCACGAGCCAGAGCTGGCCGGCAGTGATCGCCCAATACGCCATCGACCACGCGAGAAACGGCACGGCGTGGTCGAGGGCGAGCACGCCCTGCATGGTGCCGGCCACGCGCCCCACGACGCCTTCAGCCAACGTGCGCACACGGGCTCCGAACACGCCGGCGACCGCGCCTGCAGTTGCGACGGCCCGCGCGGGGGACCGCGCAGCCACGAGCAGCCCGAGCAGCCCGACCGCGAAGACGCCGAGCATGCCCAGGCCGACGGCCCGCACGTCGGCGAGGTCCGACTGCAGCGTGATCTCCGAAGTCGCCAGACCACCGAAGAGCATGCCGACGATGATCAGCCCATCGACGAGCCGCTCCAGTGCAACGCCGCCTACGGCTTCGGGCAACCCAAGGCCCGGCTGCCGCCCGCGTGCGAGCAGGACCGGGCGCGACAGCTCGCCCAGCTTGAGCGGCAATGCCAGCAGTACGAAGAACGAGACGAAGCCGCTGCCATACAGCACGCGCCGGCTCATTCGCGTTGGCGCCCCCGCAGCCTTCGACACCAGCGGGTCGAACACATAGCGGAGCCGCAGCGCCCGGACCCAGGCATACGGGACGTGGACCAAGCAGGCACACGCGAGCATCGCCGGCGAGGTCAACGTGAACTCGTCGGGCCAGAGGTCGAGCTTCGTCGACGCCAGCCACAAAAAGAGCGCGGCGCCCACGAACGACAGCCCCCAGGCCCCGACGGTTTTCAGGGCTGGACGCCCGGCGCCGGACTGCTGCGCGTCCACGGACGAACCGTATCACGTGCTACAAGGCCCGCCGTGAGCACCCTGCTGGACTGTGTCGAGGTTGGCCCCGCGGACGCGAAGGCTTCGGTCGTGTGGATGCACGGACTGGGCGCCAACGGTCACGACTTCGAGCCCGTCGTGCCGCACCTGCAGTGTCCGCACGTGCGCTTCGTCTTCCCGCACGCCACTGCCCTGCCCGTGACGATCAACGGCGGCTTCGTGATGCCCGCCTGGTACGACATTCTCACGCTCGACCACGTCGAGGGTCGCGAGAACGAAGCCCACATCCGGGCGTCGGCGCAACAGATCGAGGCCTTGATGGAGCGCGAGCGAAGCCGCGGCATCGACCCTTCTCGGATGGTCATCGCCGGCTTTTCCCAAGGCGCCGCAATGTCGCTGTTCGTCGGCAGCCGCCACCCGAACGCGCTCGCCGGCATCATGGCGCTTTCGGGGTATCACGTCGTGCGCTCCTCGTTCGAGGCGGAGCGCCACGAGGCCAATCGCAACACCGAGGTGTTCTTCGGCCACGGTACGATGGATCCGATGGTGCTGCCCGACTGGGGCCGCGAAGCCAAAGCGGACTTCGAGGGCTGGACCACCGCACCGATCCACTGGCACGAATACCCGATGGGTCACGAGGTCTGCATGGATGAGATTCAAGCCATCGGTGCGTGGCTGCGCGAGCGGTTGCCCAACGCGTGAGCGCGGTGTTTTGCACTCGACGCCGGCCCCTCGCCATCTGGTGAGGCGCCGGCGTCTGCAATTCGGGCAGGCCCCAGAAAACGAAGAGGCGGCGTGTTGACAGCCCGGTGGCGGGGCTTAGGTTCGCTGCGAGGTCGACGAGACGCCGAAACGAAACGGCACCTCGAACGACCCCGGGCCGAGCGACCGCAACTGCGTGTCCCCACCCGTCCCTACGTGGACGCTCGGCCCCTTCGACAACCCGACCGCAATCAGGAGTGCATTCATCATGCTCGTTCAATGGAAAACCACGTCTGCTCCCTTCTTCCACCGCGCCTTCAACCGCCACGTCGATGAGGTCTTTGCAGAGTTCTTCGGAACCGCGGCCACGCCCCGTTCCCACCGTGGCGTGATCAAGAGCGAAAGCGACGAGGCCTATACGCTTCGCGCTGCATTGCCCGGCGTCTCCGCGAACGACCTGTCCCTCGAAGTCAAGGATGGCGTTCTCACCCTCACGGCGACCCGTAGCAACGAAGCTCCAGAGGGCTACAAGGCGCTGCGACGAGAGCGGGGCGCACTGAACTTCGAGCATTCTTTCACGCTCGGTCCCAAGGTCGACATCGACGGTATCGAGGCGTCCTTCGAACACGGCGTCCTGACCGTGACGCTACCCAAGCAAGCTCAAAGCAAGCCGCGCCAGATCAGCATCGCCGCGGCCTAACCCCCAACGCTTACAGGAGTCATTCCCATGTCCGAGAACACCGCACTGAGCAAGAACGACGCCGCCGCCCTGCCGCGGCTGAACGCCCCGGCCGACGTCTTCGAGAACGAAGAGCACTACCTCGTCCGAGCGGACGTGCCCGGCGTCGACAAGGAACACATCGACATCCGCTTCCACGACGGCGAACTGCGCCTCGAAGCGACCCGGCACGATGGCGAACGAGGGGTGGTCTACCGTCGCTCCTTGGGCTTCGGCGACGACGTCGACCCCGACGCCATCGAGGCCTCCCTCGACGAGGGCGTCCTCAGCCTCACCCTCGGCAAGGCTGCCACCCGCAAACCCCGGAGGATTGCCATCGCCTGAATCCGGCTTCGCGGCGTCCGCTCCGTCCCAGTCCCGATTCTCCCGGACACCGCCCGCCACAATCGAAGAACGCCACGCCCGTGTGAGAGGGGGCGTGGCGTTCTCCTTTGGTTATGGCACTCTGCGCCAAGCCGTGTCCGCGTCGATTCTCCGCCTCTCGTTCGCGCTGTGCCTCGCCCTGTGTGGCTGTACCCCGACGCCCTCCACGTCGACCTCGACCACGCCTTCGGGCGACGCTGAACCCCGACCCGCGCCAACGCTCGATCCTGCGCCGGAAGACACGTTCGTCCTGGTGTGGCTGGACGCGCCCCTGCACCGACGACCCGGGGACGATGCGCCGCTGCAGATCTACGACTTCGACGATGGACGCGCGCAGCGACCCGGCCAGGCGCTCGTCGCTCGACTCGTCGCGCGCCAGGGGCCGTGGCACGAGCTCGTTCCCGTCGCCCGCTGGCTCGACGACGATCGACATACGCGGCACTGCATCGGGACGAGCTTCGTGACGGACGACGGACTCGAGGTCGTCGTTTGGGTGCACGAAGACGACCTCGCCCCGGTCTTGACCCGAACGCTGACGCAGGCGCATCCCGACGGTACGTCCGTCACGCTCGAGCCCGGCGTTCCCATCGTCGGCGGCAACCCATGGTTCGACGGCTATACGCTGCCCATCGACGTCGACCCAGACCTCGTCGGCACGACGTACCAGCCGAAGCTTTCGCAGGCCCGCGCACGCGACCGCGACGTTCCCACCCGCGCGTACGTCGTGCCGGAGATCCGGGCGAGCCTAGGAGGCACGCCCGTCCCGTACACCCAGCCGGCCTGGAACTACGCGAAGTCCGCCCGCGTCTGGGCCCGAACCGACGTCGAATCGCCACGAATGCGCGTCGTGAGCTGCGGCGTCCTCGAGTTGGCCTACGAAGGCCCGGGGACGGTCGACGAGGGGACGGCACTCCTGGGTGTATTCGGATCAGGATCCGGCGCAACGCAAGCACCGGCGGGCAAGGTCGAGCCCGGCACCGCGCTGCACTGGCCGGACGGAGGCCGCGCGGGCGTCGTCACCGAGCCCGTCACGCGCGTCGACCTGGCGCCGAGCGAAGCGCCGCAGACCTGCATCGACATCAAGCTCGGGCTGGACTGGAAGAGCCCCGGCTATCGCAACGATCGCGCGACCGTCTGTATCGACACGGCCGCCATCAAGCCCACCACCGCAAAGTCCCACGGCTCGCCCGCCGCGCTGTTCGAGGAATGAAGGCGCCTCTCGCAGCCCAGCGGTGGCGCGGGCCGACGCTCGGCGGTCGAGAATCGGCTTGACGCAGAGAGAATCCCGACTACGTTGCGTTCCGCCATGTTCATGCGCGTGACTCGATGGAAGCCCGTCTCGGCCCCAGCGGCCAAGATGCGCTCGCGCATGCTCGAGGGCCCCGACATCCCGCCGCCCCTCGCGTAACCCAAGCCGAGGACTCCCGAACGACGCGTCGTCCGCGGAACCGCCTCGAGGGTTGCGCGATAAGGCCGCACTGGCTCGACCACCATGACGACGCTGCCCATGCGCCCTGCATGACGCCGTCACCGGTCCTGCTCGTACGCCCAAAGCACCTCCGCGTGCGCTGCCGGCTTCTACCGGCATCGCGCATTCGAGTTCGTTCGTGTCTTATGCACGTACGGCTCCATCCCCCTGCTTCTTCGGTGAGATGCGATGGCCAAGCTCCATGTCTCGATCGTCGTGGACTGGGAAGGGGAGCACTTTCGCAACGTCGGCGATCTTCGTGCGACGCGAGAGGCGATCCAGACCAGTCTCGGCGCTTCCGTTCCCTTCACACACTTCATCTGCCCGACCTATTGGCTCGAGGCCCAATCTGCGATCGATCCGTCCTCGACAATCCGAGCGGTCCTGTCCAAAGGCGACGAGACCGCGCTGCACGTTCACTGTTGGTCGGTGCTCGTTCGGGCTGCCGAGGTGGCATTCCGAGCGAACCCGGACTGGAACCAGGACGGAACCGGTCACGGTGTCCCGCTGGGCGCCTACGGTGACGATGCGCGCGCAATCGTGCGAACGGCCCGTGAACTTCTCCAGCGCAAGTTGGGGGTGACGGTGCATGGCTTTCGCTGTGGCGGCGCGATGACCAGCGACGCCGTCTATGAGGCCTTGATGGCGCTGGGCTTTCGCTACGACTGCTCCGCATTCCCGCCGGCGGTCATCTCGCGAGGGTTCGGGCCCAACGCGCGCGGCAGCCTGCGCGACACGTATGGCACCCGCACTGCGCTCGCGGGGTTCCTCGTGGACCTGTGGGGCGGCAAGCCAGCCACGTCACCGCACTGCTCGAACCGCCTCACGCTCCGCGCACGCGGAGGACCGATCACACCGACGACCCAGCCGTACTGGATTCGCTGGAACGAGCGTCGAATCCTCGAAATGCCCGGCAACGGCGGCATCTCGGACTACGCGAGCGCGGACTCCATGCGGACAACGTTCGACACGCTGCTGGCGCAAGCCCGCACCAGCCCGCACCCGCTGTTCTTCAACATCGGCTGTCACCAAGAAGGTGCCGGTCGCTGGAAACGACCCCTGATCGACTTCTGTCACGAACGACGCGCCGCGCTCGGGAGCGATGCAGTCGTGATGACGACGGTCGCAAGAGCCTCCAAGACGGCGCGCCGCTCCATGGCGGAATGCCAGACCCGTGAAGAGACGAACCGATGATCACCGGACACAGAAAGAAGCGTCGCGGCGGTGTGCATCCGCAAAAGCGCCCGCTGCGAAGAGGAAAGAGCAAGCGCTGGCGCGCTGCCATGCGAGCGCGCGCGGAGGCCAAGGCCGCAGCGCGAAAGCGAAAGCGAGATGCCGCCTGTCTGCCGCACAGCGTCACCGGAGACGATGCCGCAAGCCGGTTCGCCGAGCGTCGCCACGCGTTGCGTGCGTGCTACGGATGGTTCGGCGACGTGGTCCACGTCGCGTCCTGGCTGGTCCACAACTGCATCGCCCATCCTCTGCTCGGCGTGGCACCGTGCGCGTGGACCGTGTGGCTCCACGACGCAACGGCAGACTGGCTCAACCTCAGCCCCGAGGTCACCGAGTCGAACCTCCCGGTCATCGAAGACCGATGGGCGTGGCTCGTCCATAACTGCATTGCGCATCCGTGGATGGGCATCGCGCCGGGAGGGCGGGCGTTCTCCCGTCACGACAAAACCGCCGACGCGATGGGCGTCGACGGCTGGGTCTGACCGAAGCTCGGTCGGGCGAAGTGCGGCGGACGAGCGCTTGCCCGTCCGTCGCGCTCTCCTAGAGCTCGGCCTTGAGCGCCTCGAGCTTGGGCAGCTTCTCCCAGGTGAACGAATCACCGTCGCGGCCGAAGTGACCGTAGGCTGCCGTGGGGCTGAAGATCGGGCGAAGCAGCTGAAGCTCTTCGATCAGGCGCGCCGGGCGGGCGTCGAAGTGCTTGGCGACGATGTCCGAGAGCTTGGTGTCGGCGTGCTTGCCGGTGCCGAAGCTGTCGACGCGAATCGAGACGGGCTCGGCGACGCCGATGGCGTAGGCGAGCTGGACTTCGCACCGATCGGCCAGGCCAGCCGCCACGAGGTGCTTGGCCATGAAGCGCGCGTAGTAGGCGGCCGAGCGGTCGACCTTCGAGGGGTCCTTGCCCGAGAAGGCACCGCCGCCGTGACGGCCCATGCCGCCGTAGGTGTCGACGATGATCTTGCGGCCGGTGAGGCCCGAGTCGCCCATGGGTCCGCCAATGACGAAGCGGCCGGTCGGGTTGACGTAGTAGCGGGTCTCCCCGTCGAGCAGCGCCGCGGGGACCATCGGCTTGACGACCTCTTCGATCACGAACTCTTTGATCTGCTCGTGCGTGACGTCGGGGTTGTGCTGCGTGGACACGACGATGGTGTCGACGCGGGTGGGCATGCCGTCGTCGCCGTACTCGACCGTGACCTGCGCCTTGCCGTCAGGGCGGAGGAAGGTCTTGGCCCCGTCGCGGCGGCGCACCTCGGCCAGCTGATGGGTGAGCTTGTGCGCGAGCGAGATCGGCATCGGCATCAACTCGTCGGTCTCGCGGCAGGCGTAGCCGAACATCATGCCCTGGTCGCCGGCGCCCTGCTCTTCGGTATCAACCCCCTCGCCGTCGACGCCCTGCGCGATGTCCAGGCTCTGTGCTTCGAGTGCCACGAGCACGCCGCAGCTGTCGGCATCGAAGCCCATGTCCGAGCTCGTGTAGCCGATCTCGCGCAGCGTCTTGCGAACGACGGTGGGGATGTCGACGTACGTGGAGGTGGTGACCTCACCCGCGACGTTGACGTAACCGGTCTTCACCAGCGTCTCGCAGGCGACCCGGCAGCGCGGATCATCCGCGATGAGAGCATCGAGGATCGCGTCACTGATCTTGTCGCAGACCTTGTCGGGATGGCCTTCGGTGACGGACTCGCTGGTGAACAGGCTGCGGGACATGGTCGGGCACCCTAACCAGATCCGCTCGACGACCGCAACCGAGCGTTCGGGCGCGATTTCCCCACGTATCGCCGGTTCTGGCTACGGCGTGAAGTCGACGCGAAGCAAGGCCGGAGCAACCTCACCCTCGGGGTCTGCAGCCGGATCGGGCAGCTCGGCGAACACGTAGAGGGTGCGCGCGGGCGGGGGCTGCAGCAGCACCGAGGGCTCGGCTGCGTCCGTGCAGGCACGCGCCTCCTCGGGCAAGCACGTCGGACCTCGCGCAGCCAGCGCGACGACGCCCTCGGCTTCGATCTGCAGCTGCGATGTCTCGGAGATCTCCGGAAGCCTGAGCCGATAGACGCGCTCGGGCTGGCGGGCTCCGCCGCAGGCGTGCGCGTGCTGGTCGCTGTGATTGGCGGTGGTCGGGTCGAGCGTGAGCTCGGTTCGGCCCGGAGCGACATCGACGTCGATCGCCGTCGAGCAGCGATCGCCGGGCACGACCACGCAGCGGGCGGGTGCCGTGAGGTCGAGGGGGTCGACCGCACACGTGCTGCCGCCCTCGCAGCGCCCCGGCAGGGGTTCACCGCATCGCTCGCCCATCCCCAACACCGGTCGCGTGCTGATCTCCAGCTCGAACGCACCGCTGACGCTTGCCTCCACCGCATCCGCAGACCCGCCCACGGCGACGAAGAGGTCGACCGAAGGGTCGACGTCGAGCACCCAGCCGCTGGTGCCGGCCGTGCAGAGCAGCCCCGCCTCGGAGAACCGTGCCGCGCAGTCGTTCCCCCATACGCCGACGCGGGGCTCGAACCCCGCACCCGTCGCCCGGACCTGCACATCGACGCGCTGTTCGATGCCAAGCCGAAAGAACACGTCCGGTCCGCCGGCACCGCACGCACCGCCTGCGTTGGATCCCTTGTCGCCGAGAAACCCCCGGTACAGACCCGGCGGCGTCACGGCGGCGTTGAGACATACGTCCGAGCCGTCTTCTTCGAGTGGGTCACCGGTACTGCTCGAGCTACCTTCGGCGTCTCCGTCGTCCACGGGGTCCGCGTCCGAACCGCTGGCATCGGCGGCCGGTTCGCCCTCGTCACGGCACGCCCCGAGCAGGGCGGCGAGCAGCAGGACGGGCAAACGCATGCCCGCAGTATGCCGCGGAGGGCAATGCCGATGCGAGTGCTGTGGTGCGGTTCATCGCGGCCTGCGGCCCCGTGCACCGATTTCTCCAGGGGCTGCGTCGTTGCGGCGTGGCGAGCGGTGCCTGGCCGTGTACACAGGACGGGACGTGAGCAGAACCGGACGACAACTCTTCACCACCCTCGACGCCAACGGCTCGCTCACCCTCGAGCTCGAGGAGGTCACCGTTGCGGACCCGACCGGAACCCAGGTGCTCGTCCAGATGGAAGCCGCGCCGATCAACCCGTCGGACCTCGCGATTCTCACCAGCGCGGCGGACTTCGAGACTGCAACCTACAGCCCGGGCAAGGTGGTCGCGCAGCTGGCCGAGCCCTACCTCACCGGTTCGAAGACTCGCCATGGCCGCAAGCTGCCCGCCGGGAACGAAGGCGCCGGCACGGTCGTCGCCACGGGCGAACACCCGATGGCCCAGGCCTTGCTCGGTCAGCGGGTCGCGTGCGTGCCCGGCAACGCGTTCGGCCAGTTCGCGATCAGCCCCGCACACCTATGCCTGCCGCTGGGCGACCACACGGCCCAGCACGGCGCGAGTTCCTTCGTGAACCCAATGACCGCGCTGGGCTTCGTCGAGACCGCCAAAGCCGAAGGCCACGACGCGATCATCCACCTCGCGGCTGCATCCAACCTCGGCCAGATGCTCAACCGCGTTTGCAAGGAAGATGGCATCGCGCTGATCAACATCGTTCGCAAGTCGAGTCAGGTCGAACTGCTGAAGGGGTTGGGGGCCGAGTTCGTGCTCAACTCGAGCGACCGCGACTTCGCCGACCAGCTGCGCGCCGCCATCGAGGCAACTGGGGCGTACCTCGGCTTCGATCCCATCGGCGGGGGACGGATGACCGATGCGTGCCTCCGGGCGATGGAGCAGGTCGCGGCGTCGAAGATGAACGAGTATTCCCGGTATGGCTCCGCGGAACCCAAGAAGATGTACGTGTACGGGCGACTCGACTTCGCGCCTACGATTCTCACGGCAAGCTACGGGTTGGAATGGACGGTGTCGGGCTGGCTGCTGACCAACTTCCTCAAGCGGGCCGGCATGGAAACCGTGGGCCGCATGCGTACGCGGGTGCTCGACGGGCTCGGGACCACGTTCAGCAGCCGCTACAAGGCAACCGTAGGCCTCGAGGAGATGCTGACCCGCGACGCGATCCTCGACTACCGGCAAATGAAGACCGGCGAAAAATACCTCGTCGCACCGCAGCGCTGACCCACAATCGCGAGCATCACGGGGCCGGGTGCAGTACCTTCGCGGCATGTCCCAGCCCTTCGACGGTTTGCCCCGGATCGACCTCCGACTTGGCGACGAAGGCGCCCATGCGGCCTGGCGAGACAAGTGCCAGCGCAGCGCTGGGCTGGATGGCGATGCGGACGAAGCGGCGCGCTCGATCCTCGCCGACGTTCGGGTACGGGGCGACGCCGCGATCTTCGACTGCGTTGCGAAGTTCGAAGGACGCACGATCACCGCCGAGGATCTCGAAGTCCCCCAAGAGCGACGGCGCGCCGCCAGTGACGCCATCTCGGACGAGGTCAAAGCAGCCCTCGATCTGGCGGCTCGCCGCGTGCACGCGTTCCACCGGACGCAGAAGTTCGAGACGACCGGCGTGCACAAGGAAGGCTGGTCGCTCCGCTCGCGCGCGGCACCGCTGAAACGTGTTGCCGTCTATGCGCCCGGTGGCACCGCCGCCTACCCGTCGTCGGTGTTGATGGCTGGCATTCCCGCCAAGGTGGCAGGCGTCCGCGACGTTCTGCTGTTCACGCCGCGGGCGAGTGACGTGGTCCTGCACGCCGCCAGTCTGGCGGGGATCGACCGGGTGTTCGAAGTCGGCGGGGCCCAGGCGATTGCGGCCGCGGCTTACGGCACCGCGACCATTCCTCGAGTCGACAAGATCGTCGGCCCGGGCAACGCCTACGTCACGGCTGCCAAGCGGCAGGTCTTTGGCGTCTGCGACATCGACGGCATCGCCGGGCCCAGCGAGATCCTCGTCATGGCCGATGCCAACGCCGACCCCGCCCTGGTCGCAGCCGACCTCATCAGCCAAGCCGAGCACGACAAGCTCGCGTGTGCGGTGCTCGTGACCGATGATCCCGCCATGCCCGACGCCGTCGATGCCGCGCTCGGGGAACAGCTTGCTGACCTGCCTCGCGCGGACATTGCCATCACGTCGCTGCGCGACCACGGCGCGGCGGTGCTCGTCAACGACACCTCGGGCATGATCGAAGCCGCCAACGACTATGCCCCCGAACACCTCGAGGTGCTGATGAAGCACCCCGATGCCATCGCCGAGGCGCTCACGACCGCCGGGGCAATCTTCGTCGGCGGCTGGACCCCCGAGGCCGCAGGGGACTACACCGCCGGTCCATCCCACGTGCTGCCGACCGCCGGCGCGGCCCGGTTCGGCTCCCCCGTCGGCGTTTGGGACTTCATCAAATACACCAGCGTGCTTCGGCTCGACGAAGCAGCACTCCGCGAGCAGGCCGAGGCCATCACCACGCTCGCCCGCGCCGAGGGCCTCGAAGGCCACGCTCGCGCCGTAGACCGACGCATGAAAAAGGAGACGCAGGCATGACCAGCTGGCATCGACACGTTCGTCCCGCGCTCGCCTCGCTGGCCCCCTATGACGTGCCACCGGCCGATCCGGCCTTCGCAAGGATGCATGCGAACGAGTGCGCCGAACCGTGGCCGCCCGAGGTGATGGACGCGATCGCCGACACGGTTCGCAGCATCGAGCTGGGACGCTACCCGGACACCTCCGGGCGGCGGCTCCGCGCGGTGCTGGGCGAGCGGTACGCGTGCGACCCCAAGCGCATCATTCTCGGCAACGGCAGCGATGAGATCATCTCCACCCTGCTCACGACGCTCAGCGGGGGGGATGGGCACCTCGTCATCCCAACCCCCACCTTCGTGATGTACAGCCACTCGGCCACGGTCGTCGGCATGCCCGTCCGCGAAGTTGGCCTGCGTGAAGACTTCCGCCTCGACCTCGATGCCCTACGGAGCGCCTTGCCCGGCGCTGCCCTATGCTTCTTGGCCCGACCAAACAACCCGACCGGCACGCTGTGGGACGCGAACGCGATCGAAGCCTTGGCCGCCGAGTTCCCGGCCACGGTCTTCGTCATCGATGAGGCGTACACCGCCTACGCGCCCGGCGCCTCGATGTGGCGCCCCGACCTGCCCGAGAACGTGGTGTTCATGTGCACGCTGTCCAAGGTCGGCGGCGCGGCACTTCGATTGGGATACTGCATCGCAGCACCCGCCCTGGCCGCCGAGCTCGACAAAGTCCGGCACCCCTACAACATCTCGGCGACCTCGCTCGCGATCGCCGAGGTCTTGCTGACCCGGTTCGCTGACGTACAAGCCGAGATGTTGGCCCGGGGACGCGCGGCTCGAGACCGGTTGGCCGCGATGTTCGGCGCACTCGACGGGGCCACCGTGTTTCCATCGGCATCGAACCTCGTCCTCGTCCGCTTCGACCCTGCCTCGCGCGCGGCACAGCTGCGGGCCCACTTGTTCGAGCACCGCGTGCTGATCAAAGACGTTTCGAAGCATCCGGCGCTGACCGGCTGCCTGCGCGCCAGCGTCGGTACGGACGCAGAGCTCGACCGCGTCGAAGATGCGCTGGCGGCGTTCTAGCCGATCGACATGACGTAGAAGGCTCCCGCGAGGACGCCAGCCACGACCAGGAATAGCAGCGCCTTGGCGCCGAAGCCCCACTCGCCCGATCCGTAGTCGTCCTCGAGGACCGACACGGGCGAGCCGAAATCGGAGGCCGGCGCCGAACTACCGAAGGGTGTCTCGCTCGAGCCGCTGAACGGGCTCGACGCCGCGGGAGCCGCCGCAGTCGCCGGAGCGCTCGGCAGGGCGAAGGGGTCGTCCCCCAAGAGGTCGCTGGCCGGGGCAGGCACGGGCTCCGGCGAAGGCTCGGGCTCGGCGGCCACGGCTTCGGTCGGTTCGGGCTCCGGCTCAGGTTCCGGCATCGCCGCGGGTTCGGGTTCGGGTTCGGGTTCGGGTTCGGGCTCGGGCTCGGCGTCCGGCTCCGGTGCAGCGTCGGCGTTTGGCTCCGGCGCAGCTTCGACACTCGGCGCAGCCTCGGCATCGACCACGGATCCCGGCGTCGCGATCCGCGTCTGCACCTCCTCCTTGTCGAGCGCCTCCGTGTTCGGACCCATGCCGTCCATCCACACCGGGCCGAGCGGGTTCGCGTCTGAGCGCGACGACTCGCCCTCGTCGCCCTCCTCGGAGGGCGCAGGGGCGGGCAGCGCCGCGTCCCGCGGCATCGAAGTGGTCGTTTCGTCATCCTCAGCCGCGTCGGCTTCTTCGCGAACGCGCTGCGCCTCGAGCTCCGCGAGCTGCAGCCGCACCTTGTCGGGGTCGTAGATCGCGGTCGACGGCTCTTCGTCCCATTCTGGGTCGTCCGCCGCCGGCGGCGGAGCAGCGGGTGCGTCGGCTTCTTCGGGCAGCGCCGCCACGGCTTCTTCGAGCCCAGCGATCTCATCCTCGATCCGTTCGAGCGTCCGCTGGAGGCGAATCGACACCTTCGGGTCGGTCGCGGTATCCATCGCCATCGCGTACTGATCTCGCTGGCGCTCGAGCGCGCGAAGGTCCTCCCGAAGCTTGGCCGGGGTCTCGGACGAAGATGTGGCGCTGCCGTCACTCATGGCGGGTCCCGCGTCTGGGCGCGTGCATGGTCGCACCACAAACCGCGCGGCCCAAGTCCTGTGCCGCGTCTGCGTTGGGTACCACGAGGGTCGCGCACACCGCGAATTCACCGTGCTTTCGACGCGGGGCACACCACCACCGCATTATTTCGGGCCCTGCGGGCCTGCGTGCTAGGCGGATCGGACATGGAGTTGCTGGTCTACGTCCGCAATCATGGTGGCCGAGCCAACGGAACCACCTATGTCGGAGCATCCGTCGGTGCTGCCCCGGGTGTGGAGATGCCCGACACGCGGGCGCCGCTCACCTCGTCCGCCGAGTTCCGCGTCGATGCGGAGGTCGACGATCCGATCGCCGAGCTGTGCGACGCCGTGGAGCAAGTGTTCGCGGTGATGGACCGCCCTGGACGCGCGGTCTACGTGACCCGCCCACACAGCGCGATCCGAGTTCTGGTCGAGCCGGGCTTCGACACGCCCTCCGCGATCGCCCACGGCCTGGCTGAAATGCTCGCGATGTGCAGCCCGAAAGTGTCGCACCGCTCGCAGCGCATGCCGCTCGAGCCCGCACTGGCGGCTCAGTGATCCGGCGCGCCTTCGTGCTCGGCGCGGTGTCGCTCGTCGGGTGCGCGCGCGCTTCAGTGACCCCTGCGTCACCAACCGACCCCGACGCCATGCTCGTCGTCAGCTTGATGCCCTCCGAGGACACGCCCACCGCCGTTCGCATGGAGGTGTCGAACCCCGGGGCCACGCCGCTGGAGTTCTGCGTTTACCACACCGCATTCGAGGGTCTGCGCAACGACATCTTCGACGTCGAGACCGCCGCAGGCGAGCCGGTCGATTTCGTCGGCATCATGGCCAAGCGTGCTCCACCGGGCCGCGAACACTACGCGACGGTGGCACCTCGGAAGTTCCGCGTCGCAGAAGTGGACTTGGCGGAGGGCTACGCACTCACGCCGGGTACCTACCGCGTGCGGTATCGCGGCACCGACATCAGTGGCCTTCCCGACTCGGACTGGCTCGACCTCGTCGTCGAATGAAGACGGCGAGACCGCGCTAGAAGCGGTACTCGGCGACCAGGGGCAGCACTTCGATACCGAACAAGAACTCGCCGCGGCTGTCGGCCGTTCCGCCCTCGGGCACTTCGCGGTGCACGAGGAAACCCAGCGGTAGGTTGATGTCCGCACCGACGCCGAACTCGGAGAATAGGAACACTCGAAGGCCGCCGCCGGGCTTGATGTTCAGCGTCCATGAGCGCGTTCGAATCTGCTGACGGTTGCCATCGCCGCCGCCGACCTTGGGCAGCGCGAACATGCTCCAGCCGACCGACCCACGCAGGAAGGGCACCAGCCACGGACGGTCCTGAAGGAAGAACTTGTGGGTGTAGCCGGCGAAGATGTCGACGCCGACGACGCCACCTTTGCCGCAGACGCCCCCGGCGCTGAGGCCACAGGAGTCCATCCGAAAGTTCTCCCAGCCCGCGCGGTCGAAGACGAGGGCGGCCCCGATGTGGGCCCAGTGCGCACGTCGGATCTGACGGTCGTATTGGAACGCAAAGCGTGCTTTGGGCAGGTACCCCGCAATGCCGAACTGCAGGGGGAGCTGCGCCGAGATGGCGTTTCCGCCGTAGACGAGCTCGGGCCACTCGAAGCTCCCTTTGCTGCTGCTTCCCTTGGCACCGCCGTTGGTGCTGATCGACCCGCTCGCGGCAGGGCCGGCCTGAGCCCGCGTCGGGGCTGCGAACAAGCAGAACAAGAACGTCGCCACCGTGGCCAGGGTTCTCAGCGCAGTCATGGCGGGCCCACCGTAGCAGAGCGTTCGGCGTTCTCACCCAAAACGGGCGGTCACGCCGCGTCTGGCGTGAGCTAGACCGCAGCGCGCGGGGTCCGGCTCCAGGGGCCCCGTTCGCAGCGCTGTGGTACGCGTACTTCATGGCACGCGAATCAACGCCGTACCTCATCGACCTCGACTCGATGCTGTCCGAAGACGAGCGGATCGTGTGGACGTCGGCCCGTGATTTCGGCAAGCGACGCATCGCGCCGAGCATCGAGAAGCACTATGAGGAAGGGACCTTTCCGAAGGAGCTCATTCCCGAGTTCGGTGAGATGGGCTTCCTCGGCGGCTCCCTCGAGGGGTACGGCTGTGCCGGCATGAACCCGGTCGCGTACGGCCTCACGATGGTCGAACTGGAGCGACAGGACAGCGGCATCCGTTCCTTCTGCTCCGTGCAGTCGGCGCTGGTCATGTACCCGATTCACGCCTTTGGCTCCGAAGCCCAAAAGGAGCGATGGCTGCCCGGGATGGCCAAGGGTGAGCTCATCGGATGCTTCGGCCTGACCGAGCCCAACGCCGGCAGCGATCCGGGCTCGATGCGAACCCACGCCAAGCAGGATGGCCCCGATGGCGACTACATCCTCAATGGGCAGAAGTTCTGGATCACCAACAGCCCGCTGGCAGACGTCTGCCTCGTGTGGGCGAAGACCCTCGACCACGGCAGCGACACGCCTGTGATTCGCGGCTTCTTGGTCGAGCGCGACCGCAAAGGACTGAGCACGCCCGAGACCAAGGGCAAGCTCTCCATGCGCGCCTCGGTCACCGGCGAGATCGTCCTCGACAGCGTCCGCGTACCCAAAGAGAACATGCTCCCGGGCATTCAGGGGCTCAAGGGCCCGCTGTCCTGCCTGACCCAAGCCCGCTACGGCATCGGCTGGGGCGTGCTCGGTGCGGCGATGGACGTGTACGAGCGTGCGCGCAGCTACACGATGGACCGCGTGCAGTTCGACAAGCCGCTGGCCGGCTTCCAGCTCACGCAGCAAAAGCTCGTCGAGCTGCACAACGAGATCGGCAAGGGCATCCTGCTGGCCTACCACTTCGGTCGGCTCAAGCAGGACGGCAAGCTGACCCCGATTCACGTCTCCATGATGAAGCGGGACAACGTCCGCATGGCGCTGGAAGCCGCTCGGACCGCACGCTCGATGCTCGGCGGCAACGGCATCATGGGCGAGTACGGAATCATGCGGCACCTGTGCAACCTCGAGACGGTCTACACCTACGAGGGCACACACGAAGTGCACACGCTCGCGATCGGCCGAGCACTCACCGGTCTGGCGGCGTTCGCCTGAATCCCGTCGGCCGAGGTTCGCGCCAGGCGCGCACTGGACAGGCGTCCAACCAGACGCCCCCCGGCGCCCTGGTTTCGGCCGGTGGGGTCGTATGGCCCAGCGTCATCGAGTAAGCTGTCGAGCGTCCGTGGTCCACCCGGTCCAAAGTGTGATCGAGTCGCTGTACGCCGCTGGGCGATGCCCGCGACTGCATGTGAACGCGCTGTTCGAAGGCGTCAGCTGTCCCGACTTCATTCGGGAACAGTGGCGTGAACGGCTCATCATCGACCTCGACCCGAGCTACCCGCTCGACCTCACCTTCGAGGCCGAAGGGCTCGGCGCCGACCTCTCGTTCGGTGGGTACGTGACGCGATGCTCCTTCCCGTACGGCGCGGTGTACGTCGTCGCGGACCGCTCGACGGGTCGCGGCATCGTGCTCGACCAGAACATGCCCGACTCGGTGAAGCGCACCCGCTACGGTCGCGCCGGTGGCGACGCCAGCTCCGCCGCCCCGGCCAAGCCCTCGCTGCGCCCTGTCGCCGCCGCGGAAGACCCCGCGCCGGCCGCCAGTCGCGACGAAGATGACGCCCCGACCGTCGACACCAAGGTCAACGAAGACGCGGCAGCCGAAACGACGCCAAAGCCCGAAGCCGATACCGAACAGGTGCAGAAGCGTCGCGCGGCGTTCAGAGTCATCGACGGCGGATCATGAAGCGCATCGGTCTCGGAGTCTTTCTCTTCGTCGCCACGCTCGTTGTCCTGTGGGCCATCTTCGTACGCGCCCCAGGACCCAGCGAGCTGTGCGAACACATCGTCGACGTGACGCTGAAGGAAGCTGCCAGCGCGCAGATGAGCCGCGAGAGTGAAGCGGCCCTCGTCAGCGGACTGCAGGAGCGCTGCGTGAAGCACAAGGTCGACAAGATTCAGCTCCGTGGGCGCGTCAAGTACGCCGAATACGCGAAGTGCGTGATGGCGGCCCAGACGCTGGCCGACGTCGAGAGCTGCTAGTGGGGTCGCCCCCGCTTCGGGTGCTGGTCGACGAAGCGCGCGCGTGTCGGATCTGTGCCGACGCGCTGCCACACGAGCCGCGGCCGGTGTTCTCGATTCACGAGGACGCGCGGGTGCTGCTGATCGGCCAAGCGCCGGGTGCCAAGGTCCACGCCTCGGGCGTGCCGTGGGCTGACGCGAGCGGACGGCGCCTGCGAAGCTGGCTGGCGCTGGACGAGCCGACGTTCTACGACCCGACCCGCATCGCCATCGTTCCGATGGGCTTCT
>CAYSPB010000092.1:0-20490 GCA_964432695.1 uncultured Nannocystaceae bacterium | reverse complement strand
GCCCATGATGCACTCGGACATCTTCTTGAACTTCTCGGGGTCCTTTTTCTTTTCCTCCTCCATCTTCTTCTTGCAGCCCTCGATGTCGTCGGCCTCTTCCTTCATCTTCTTGGGCGCGTCTTTTTCCTTTTTGACGAGCTCCGACATCTTCTTGCAGACCTTGGTGACGTCGTCGTCGCAGCCGGTGAGGGTGGTGGCGGCGAATGCGAGGCTGAGGAGGATCGTTGTCTTGCGCATGGTTCTGAGGTCCTTCGGTGTGGTTCGACGGTCGCCGCCGCCCGCGGTTGCGCTTCGAGACGCGTTTTTTTGCGCTTGTAGAGGTCGGTGCGGTCCCTACCTCGGGCAATCCGCCGCTTTTGTCGACGGATGACCCAGGGTCACGGGAAGTGACTGCGATGACCACGCGCGCGCTGCGACTCCTCGCCGTCCTGTCCCCCGCGTTGCCCGCCTGCACCCCCTTGGCGGGGGAAGTCGGCAGCGTGGAGGACAGTGAATTCGACCCGGGGCGCGCCGAAGACACGACCGCGCCCTCTGGAGACCCGGGGACCTCGGGCACCGAGTTCGAGTCTTCGGGTCCTGCGCAGACGAGCGGGCATCCGAGGACGACAGGCGCCGACGGCTCGACCAGCGTCATGGGGACCAGCGGCTCCACGGCGGCGAGCACCGCCCCTGAGACGACCGGGCCCGAGTCATCGTGTGGAAACGGCGTGCTCGAGCCCGGAGAGGACTGTGACGACGCAAACTTCGACAACGAGGACGGGTGCAACGCCGGTTGCGTGCTCGGAGGGACGGTTGTTTGGGAGGAAGCGTTCGAGACGCAGAGCGTCCAGGAGGTCGACTTCGATCCCAGCGACGCGCTCTGGGTTCTCGCCGGTGGCACCGATGCGCTCACCGTCTTCCTCATGTCCGCAGCCGGGGTGATTCTCGAGGAGCATCCGGTCCAGGTTCTGCAATTTCCTCCCGACACAGGCGCCGGTTCGGTGGACGTGGGGCTCGCGGCTGTGACTGGCGGGGTCTACATTGCCGAGGCCCGTTTTTGGTCCGAGAAGATGACGTCTGGACAATACACGCGGATTTCGTGGCAGGGGGATGATGCGTGGTCGGTCGACCTGCCCGACCGCTTTTTGCCGTTCATCGCTGCTCGGCCAGGCGGTGGCGTCGTGGCGGGTGGCAGCGGCGGTACCGTGGAAGCGTTCGATGCGGGGGGAACCGGCGTGTGGAGCTGGTCCGGAGGGACGATGGTCGGCCTCGCGGCAGGCCCCGACATGGTGGTGGTCGTCGAGCACTCCCGGATCGTTGCGCTCGATGCTTCGGGCAATGAGCTGTGGGTTGGCGATGACCCCATCTCGCAGGGGCGTCGCTTCGCGACGGGAGACGTGCGTCCCAATGGCGCCGTCGATACCTACGCCGGTGGTGTTCTTCCTCGACCTGCGGCGCCGGGTTGGGTGCAGTTCGAACCCGATGGTTCACTCATGGCTAACGTGCAGATGCCGGCCACTTTCGGGCAGGTGCTCGGCTTCTCGTCTTCGGGCCGGATGGTGTGGGCGGAAGAAGTGGACGCCGGCGTGAACCTGGTGAAGTCCGATGCTGCCGGAGACGCGATCTGGACGAGGTTCTTCAATCACTCCGGCGTGGCCGCGCTTGCGGTGGGCAGTGATGGCCGCGTTGCGGCAGCGGGTCTGGTGGACGGCGATTCGACGCTTCGCCTCTTCACGCCCTGAGCCTCCCGCGCAACCAAAAGAAAGCGCCCGCACGGTGGCGGGCGCTTGCTGGCTGGAGAGACCAGCTCGAAGGATGGCGATGATTCGCCTTACTCCTTCTTCTCTTCTTTCTTGTCGTCTTTGTCGTCGCCCATGCCTTCGGCTTCCATGGCGCACTTGAAGACGCCGCCGAAGTCCGAGGCGCCCATGATGCACTCGGACATCTTCTTGAACTTCTCGGGGTCCTTCTTCTTCTCCTCCTCCATCTTCTTCTTGCAGCCCTCCATGTCGTCGGCCTCTTCCTTCATCTTCTTGGGCGCGTCTTTCTCCTTTTTGACGAGCTCCGACATCTTCTTGCAGACCTTGGTGACATCGTCGTCGCAGCCGGTGAGAGTGGTGGCGGCGAAGGCGAGGCCGAGGAGGATCGTTGTCTTACGCATCTGGTTGTTCCTACCTTTTCGTGGAGACGTCCGTCCGAGATGGGTCTCCCCGGGGGGAGGAAGCCAGTCCAGTCGGCAGGACGCGCCGCCCCATACTGCGACGCTACGCCAAACCGTTCAATCCGCGTTTGCGTTTGTTTGGCGAGCCGGCCGAATTCGGCAGCCAATCGGCGTTTCACGTCTGCTCAACGGCGTCGCGCAGCGGCGTGCCGCGGGGAACCTTCGGGCCCCGACTCGAAAGACGATTCGGTTTGGTAGGTTGGTCTGTGTCGGCTTTCGGCGCACCACTGGGTACAACGTTGCTCAGCGACCGCTGAGGAATCCAAAGCGCTGGAACAGTGGCTCCGGCATGCGACGCACCACGCCCATGATCGGTCGCCAGTACCAGGGTACGTAGGCCTCGCCGCCAGGCCCATCGAGGTGGGCGACGATCTGGTCGGCGACGTCGTGGGCGGTGGCGAACAGAGCGTTCTTCTCGTGGTCCGCGGTCATCGGCGTGTCGACCGGGCCGAGTTTGAGCGTGTGCACGTGCACGCCCGCGTCCCAGAGTCGGCTGCGGACCCCCTGGAGATACAGCGTGAGGGCGCCCTTGGCTGCGCCGTAGGTGTAGTTGCGGGGGCGGCCGCGCTCCCCGGCGACGGAGCTCATCACGCCTAGGTGACCTCGGCTTCTCGCTTCCAGGTGGTTGGCGAGCGGAATGAGCAGCGAGACGACGCTCATCAGGTTCACTTCGAGCACGTCCTTGGCGTGGGTCCAGCTTCGCTCGGTCTCGAGCTGGTCGCCGAGCAGGCCGTGCGCGACCAGGCCGATGTCGACGTGCCCGAGTGCGTCGATCGCTGCGACCACGCGGGCTTCGTTGCCGTCGGTGTCCTGCAGGTCGGCCGCTACGGCGTCGATGCAGACGTCGCCGAGCTGTGCACGGAGCTCGGCGAGCTTGTTCGCGTTGCGCCCGATCACGTACAGCCGAGCACCACGCGCCGCGTAGCGCATCGCGACCTGCGTCGCGATGGCCGAGGTCGCCCCGAGAATGAGCACGTTCGCCACGGGCGCAGAGTAGCGGCTCGGTCCACCGCGTGGTTGGCGATCAGGTGCCCTTGAGGCCGTGGGCCTGCACGAGCTTCTCGAGTTGGGCTTTGGCGCGAGCGAACCGCTGTCGAAGCCGTGCGGCCGACCGCTTGAGGGCGTCGTCTTCGGGCGCGTCGTCTTCGAGCATGACCTGTGCGATGTCGATCCACGACATCTTGCGGCCGACGCGAAGCAACAGGATCTGCTGATCTTCAGGGTCGAGCTGCCGCCGGAGCTCCGCAACCGCGTCCTTCGTTTCGGTGCGCAGGAAGGTGCGGGTTCGGCTGCGGACCTCTGCGATGAGCTCCTGGGGGGCGGCGGCCGACAGCGGAACCTCCCGTTTGCGCATGGCCCCGCGCTGCGCCATCCGCAGGGCGTTGCGCGTGACCGTGTACAGCCAGGTTCGCAGCGACGACCGCCACTGGAACTTCGGAAGCCCCTTCCAGATGTGCTCGCACGCGGTTCCGAATGCGTCGTCGGCCGCGGCGTCGTGCTTGGCGGTCGCGACGAGAAAGCCCATCAGCTCGGGTCCATACGCGCGCAACACCTTCGAGACCGCCTCGTCGTGGCGGCCCTCGTCGCATAGCGAGCGAACCGCGTGGTCGAGGGATTCGCGTGCGTCGGGGGCGAGCACGGATCGACACTACCGGCCGTTCCAGGGCCCGTCCAGGTGGGTTTGCGCCGGTTTTTTTGGCCAGAACGGGGCGTCGGGCATCGTCGGCTCCATGCGCGCCGTCCTCGTGCTCTCATTGGCGGCCGCGGGCTGCACGATTCAGCGAACTCCCGCCGAGCCGGAGTCCGTCGTCGTCACGCCGCCCGCCGAAGACGGCACGCGCTACGTGGCAGTCCACGGCGGTCCCGTGTCGTCGCCAGGCGTACTTGCACGACAATGGAAGCGCGAGGCCAAGCGCGCATGTGAAGGCGACTATGTGCTGATCAACGACGAGCCTGGTTCGACCCGTCGCGGAGGCGTGATCGCCCAGCGCATGCACGAAGGCTTCGTCCGCTGCGTCATCGAAGAGGAAGAACTCGGCGGCGCACCGGTCAAGGCCAACGCGAAGTCACGCCGAACCTCTCGGCGGTAGAACCATGGGCTGCGAGCGACTCGTTGGCGTAGTCGATCAGCCGGCCGGCTTCAGCTTCGAGCAGCATCGCGGTGTCGGGACCCAGCGAGTTGGTTTCCTCGTAGTGGTCGCCTTCAGCCTCGTCGAGATACGGTGAGTCGGCCAGCTCGAAGTCGTAGTGCGGAATGATGTATCCGAGTTCGTCGTTGCCCAGCCCGATGAGCCAAGGTCTCGGTCCATCGGTCGGCGTCAGGCGCTCGATGAGGTACGGGCCCTGGGGCGCAGCGCCGATGTCGGGCGGGTTGGGGTTGTCGGGGTCGACCAGCGTCACCGCATCGCTGTGCAGGCCCGAACCGTCGTAGCCCCCCACGGCGATCTCGGGCAGCAGCTCGCCGGGAATCGTCAGCATGCGCAGCGGGCCCAGCTCGACGAGGACCATTTCGGTGTCGATGCGAGGCGGCTGGTCTTCCGTGATGACGTCGCGCTCGATGACGCCCGCCTCGAAGCCGAAGATGTAGAGCGTGTTCTCGACGGGAAGCTGGAAGGTATTGCTCATGACCCGCAGTGAAGGCTCGGGCAGAGACGTCGATGCTTCGAGGGCGTCGAGGGCCGCTTCGCCGAGCAGCTGACCGATCGAGTCCGCTTTGTCGAAGGACGGCTCGGTGAACGTGTCGCCGTCGGGGTTGGTCACTGACACGCCCAGGGTGGTCATCATTCCACCCACCGCTCCGTTCAGCATCACGGTGACACCGCCATCGCCTTCACGCCCGGGGGCACGGCGCCACTGCGACCCGACCTCGAGCGTACGCCGCAGTCCGTGTACGAAGTCTGCCGTATAGAGTGTGTTCCCGCTGGACAGGGTCTCCGGATGGCAGCCATAGCCGACCAGGTTCACGATCGGGGTGTCGTCGTCGCGTCGGAGGGACAGCACAGAGACCGTCGGGTCGACGACCCAAGGATCTCGACTGTCACGAATGAGGTTGGTGGAGCCGCCAGGCTGACCGGCGTAGGCGTCGGTGCTGCCGCTGCGCACGTCGGCCACCGGTTCGAGTACATCGATCGCCTCGAGCGTGGCCTCGAGGGCCGATGCGCGCCACTGCTCCCCGTAGGCCGGATCGTAGCCCGACTCGAGCGGGCCCTCACCCCACAGTCCCATCGTGTCGGGACCCTCGTGGTTGTGCAGCGCGTGCACGACGAGCGCATCGACCTGGGCGTCGGCATCGGCAAGCGCGCTGCGCAGGCGCGTCACGTCGGGTCGAAACACGCCGACCGTGTCGACCGCGACGATGGCCACGCGGACGTCGGCCTGATCGAGCACGACCACGCGCACGTCGAGGCCGTCGCCTTCGCCGACCAAGCCCTCGTCGGGACCTCGGACGCCGGTCGCCGGTCGGTTGCTTTGAAACCCGGCGATGAACGCCCGCTGAAAAACTCCGTCGCCTTCGCCCTCATCGGCGCTGACGTATCCGTCATCGCCGGGGCAAAGTCGGTCGCAACCGCAGTCGAGGAACGCCTCGCCGTTGTCGAACGATGCATCGCCGTCCTCGTCGACCCAGGCCTCGAAGCACGATGGAATGATCGAGCGAACCGCCACGCCTGCGTGGAGCGGTCCATCGTTGCTCGCGCACGCGTTCGCCGCGGGATCGGGGCAGACGAAGTCCGGGGGCACGGCCGGCGTTGGCACGCCCGTGCTCGAGCTGTCCGCGGCATCTCCCATGGTGCCACTCGTGCTTTCGGCGCCGCCGGTGGTGACGTCGACCCCCGCGCCGGTCGTCGTACCGGCCGCGGTCGACGCGTCCGATTCCGCAGGGCTCTCGGTGGCGTCCGAGCACGCCGCCACCAACGCCAACCCCGTTGCGATTCCCAACCATCCGCGCATCGCGTGCCATGGAACACCAATCTCGCCCGGTGCGCCGTGTGCTCGGTCCCATGTCACTTTCGGAAGTTGGAACGCGCTGCTACCGTGGCCTCATGCGGCACTCGATCCTGGCGATGGGCATCTTGGCGGTCGGCCTTCTCGGCGGTTGCTACGAGGCGCCGCCGATGACGATCGAGGGCAACCTGAGCGTGTCCGGCGAACGGCTGGGCGAGTGGACCCTGGACCCGGGTATCTGTGCCGGGGGCTTCTACAAGGGGGTCGACGTGTCCTCGCGGGACGGGCAGCAATGCGTCCGCTTCATCGACGACCCCGAGATTGGGCCGCACATCTTCGCGTTCATCCCCGGTGAATTCGAAGGGGTCGTCTTCACGGAAGATCAATGTGAAGAGTTCTACGTTCGACTCGACCGGACCGTCGACCAGGACGGCTTCGTCTACAACCACGGCGGCGTGATCGACGTGGAATGTTCGACCGAAGACGGCACGGTCTCCGGACGGGTCGAGTTCGACGGCTGCTGGTAGCGGTCACTCGAACACCGGCCCGAGTCCCGCGACCGTGGCTTCGTCTTCGGCGCGAACGGACGGGCTCGAGGGATCCGCCGGACAACACGTGCTCGTCGGGCGCTCGACCGTGCACGGTGGGAGGGCATACGGTTCGCACAGCCGCTGCCGAATCGACCAGCGGCGCGCCTCGTGAACCCGGGCGCGGATGGCCGCATCGCCGCCGGGCTGAATACGCCAAAACCCCGCCAGGCTGCTGTAAGCATCGCCGAGGCGCTCGGCGGTCGCAACGTGGGCGTCGAAGTCGAGGGCGAGACATCGCTCCCACGCATCGACGGCCTGCGTGCGCCGGGCTGCCCGACTGCGTGCCGCATCGGCGTCCTGTGGGTCGAAGTCCGGCCGCGTGAAGCGGCGCTCGACCCATTCGGCGTGCTGGTCGCCCAGCAAACACCAGGCTGCGGCGTCGTTCGGCGCACGGGCGAGGTGTTGGGCAAGCCGGGCAGGAATCGCATCGGGGTCCCCGCATTGCGCTTCGAGTTCGACCCACGGCTTCAGCGTTTCGCTGGTAGGCCTACGAGGCGTAGGCCTGCGCCGCATGTCGAAGCTCGACCGCGCACGCATGGCGAGGGTCGTCGTCGACGTGCGCCCGAGCGCGCGCGGTCCATCGTGCCGCGTCGATTCGATCGGGGTGCACCGCGGAGCCCGGGTCGCAGATCGCTCCATCCAGCACCTCGCTCGCGAGCGTGAGCCGTCCCGCCTCCTGTAGACGCTCCGCTTCGATGCGCTGCACCCAGGCGCCCACCGTCGCGCCTGGAGCGGGTCGCACGCGCAGGTCGGCGGCCTCGAGGTGCTCGGGGAGCGACGCGGGTCGGCCGAGCTCGGTCCAGCTTCCGCCGTCATCGACGAGGCACCGTGGCACGCTCGTCTCTCGATCGAGGGCAGGCAGCACGAAGGGAATGCCTGTGGTCGAAGGCGGGTCCAGCACCAGGAGAACCCGCGGTGCCGTCAGCACGCGTGCGGCGAGAAAGGCCGGGTCGAGTGCGGTCGCGGGGAGCGTGGAGCTGGCGAACACCGCGACGTCCGGAATGCCCCACTGCGCGTCTGCAGGGCTCGCGCGCTCCAGCATCGCCTCCAGCAGCGGGCGGGGCAGTCCGGGACCCGAGACGTTCACGTGCTTTTCCACGCCGGTGCCCGGCGTTCCCACGCCCACCCGGCCCCCCCCGACCCAGAGTGCAGTCGCGCCCGCGGGAAGTTCGACGTGTTCGGCATGCCGGGCACGTGCTTCGGAATCCCCGCGCCCGAGCAGGGCGAGGAGCACGAGCCCGGCCGCGAGGCGGTGCCGGGCGGCAGGTTGCGGACGCTGGCTCGGCACGCGCGTCCCCATAGTGTCGCGCGTCGGGGATCGGATCACGACCGCTTGCGAAAAGCCGCGTGCAGCGGCCCCACGCACCTCGCATCGGCGGCGCGCGCACGGCACACTGCATGACGCAATGCTCGTCGCCTTGCTCGCCCTTGCATCGTTGGGGGCCGACATCGTGTGGACCGATGCCAGCGGTCGTTGTCCTGCCTCGGCCGGCCGAGGCCAGCTCGCGAGTGCGATGGCGGGTTTTGAAGCGTCGGTCCGAATCGACGTCCGGACCGTGCCGGATGGGCTGGCGGCGACCCTCGAGCTGCGAACGCCCGACGGGGTCGAGACGCGCGCCCTGCAGAGTTCTTCCTGCGACACGCTCGTGGACGCCGCGGTGCTCATCACCCGGACTGCGGCCACCTCGGCGGTGATTCCCCCGCCGCCACCCGGTGAGCCCGAGCCCGAGGAGCCCGAGACCACGCCAGAGCCGGAACCCGAGCTCGTGACGACGGTCGAGCCTGTTGCCGCGGGCCTCGAGGCGAGGCCCCCGTCGGAAGCCACCGAGCCTGCGCGTCCGGCCGAGCTACGCGAGCCACGAGGGAGCCCTCCCCCCCTGTTCGGGTCCGTCGGGGCCTTCGGCTTCGGTACGTTCGGGGTGACCCCGGGTCTGGGCGGTGGCGGTGGCCTGTCCCTGGGTCTCGGCGGAGCGCACTGGCGCGCCGACGCCCTCGGGTCCATTTCCGCCCGTACACAGACGCGTCCGGGCCCTGGGGCCGAAGCTTGGGGCTGGTCCGTGGGCGCTCGTGGCTGCGGAACCTGGGCCGTGCAGCGTCGGGTGGAGCTGGCGGGATGCGGGGGTGCCGAGGTCGGGCAACTGCTCGGCGGCGGCACCGGGGACCTGACGAATGTTCGTGAGCACGTCGACACGTGGATCGCCTTGTCGGCCCGCGCTGCGGCGCGCGTGTTTTTGGCCCGGGGCTTCGCACTCGTCGCAGGTGCGGAGGCTTTGTTCTCCGTCTACCGTCCCGGCTTTGCCGTCCGGAACCTCGGAGTCGTGCATCGCCCGGCGGTGATCGCCCCGCGGGTGACCGTGGGGGTCGAAGTGCGGCTTCCCCGACGCTGGCCCGGTGCACTTTCTTCGACGGATTGAGCCCGGCTACGGGATGGGCATGGGATGAGGTCGAACCGCAGCGCGGCACCGAGCGCGACTCCGCGCAGCCGCTTTGAGGCGCTCTTCGCCGCACATCACGACTTCGTGCGCCGCAGCGCCCTTGCCCTCGGCGTGCCACCCCGCTTCGTCGACGACGTGGTCCAGGACGTCTTCATCGTCGCGCTGCGCCGGATCGGCGATCTCGACCCCGCGGCGAGCGGTCGGGGTTGGCTCTACGGGATTCTGCGCAACGTGGCACGTCGCGCCAAGGCGAAGGACGCGCGCCGTCCTCCGTTGCACCTCGCGCCCGCGCCTGACGCCTCCCCCGATGAGGCGCTCGACTGGCGGCGAGCCGCCGGCGTGGTCGAGACGTTTCTCGATGGTCTCGACGACGACAAGCGGGAGATCTTCGTCCTCTGCGAACTCGAGGGGATGACTGCACCCGAGGTCGTCGCCGCAACCGGTACCAAACTCAACACCGTGTACTCGCGCCTTCGGACCGTCCGGGCGCTCTTTGCCAAAGCCGTGAACCGGGAAGAAGCCCGGCGGCGCCGAGGGGCCCGATGAACGACGAACGCACCGACTATCTCGCCGCGTACAAGCGAAGCGTTGCCACGCCGCCCGGCGTGCGCGAGGACAATCTCGCCGCCATCTACGACCGCGCCGCGGCCATCGAAGATGAGCGCGCTGCACCGCGAACGCGATGGGCTGCGAGCGTGTTGGTGCTGAAGATCTCGACCGCCGCGGTGTTGACGACCGGCATCGGCGTTGCGGTGGCGACCGCCGTCTCCGGTGCATCGTCGGAATCCGAGTCCGTCGCTGTGGCTCCGACGGTCGAGCCCGCAAGGCTCGCGCCGGCACCGGCCAAACCGATGGCGCCAGCATCGGCGGTTGCGACCCCGAACGCCGTCGAACCAGCGCCGGTGGCAACGCCCACGCCTCCCGTCCGTCCGCGCGTCAAGCCGTCGGTGCCAGCGGTCGCTCCCGCAGACCAGCTCGAGCAAGAACTCGCGTTGATCGAAGCGGCACGCGGCCACCTCGAAGTCGGCAAGCGGGACGCCGCCCGCCGCAGTCTTCGCGAACACGCGCGTCGCTTTCCCGCGGGTACGCTCGCCGCCGAGCGTGACGCGTGGACCGCGATCGTGCAGTGCGGCAGCGAATCGGCCCAACCCCGCGCCGCCGCACGTTCTTTCATCCTCACACATGGGGATACACCGCTCGCCGCGAAGGTGAAGAACGCGTGCGGGCTGTGATGGTTTGCCTCCGATTCTTCGACGGAACCAGGCGAGCAGTAGGAAGGCAGGGCATGAACATTCGGAACTCCGCTGCGTTGCTTCTCGGCTTGCTCGTCGGCTGTCGTCCGCTCGCAGGAGAGGTCGGCGAGCGGTCCGATGGCTCGGCCAATGAAGGGTCGACGACGGAGCCGATGGAGGGCGATGACCTCGACTCGTCGTCGGGTGAGCCCGATGCATCGACGACCGAACAGGCGCCGACCACCGATACGGGTGCGGCTCCGTTGGACTGCTCGATGGGCGGCTACGGCTGTTGCAACGACGCTGATGCGGACGGCATCCCCGCCGATGCCGACCTCGACCCGCAAGTGCCCGACTCGCGCCAGTACGACGCCGACCAAGACGGCTTTCCCGACAAGGTCGACCTCTGCGACTACATCGCCGACGATACGGGCACCAACTCGGCCGACTCCGACCGCGATGGCGTGGGCAACGCTTGCGACCTGTGTGGCGAGCCGCTGACCATCTACAACGCGAACACGGACGTGGCCGCCGTGCCGGACTATTTGCGGGTTCGAAACATCCCGGCGGCCGGGGACTACGACGGGGACGGCATCGGCGATGCCTGCGACAACTGCCCGTCCGTGCCCAACTGCTACGGCTTTGGAGAAGACCAGGTCTTCACCGGGGAAGCGGTCGAGGTCGATGGTGTGGACTGTCAGGCCGACGCCGACGCAGATATGGTCGGAGATGCGTGCGACCCCGATCAGAGCGGGCTCGACATCTATTCGTTCGCCGACGACGCCGACTTCGACGGAGACGGAGTCCCCAACATCGAGGACGCCTGCCCCCGTCTGCCGCTTGCCGATGAACTCCGCATCGCGTGCAATGGACCCGGCACCTGTCCCGACGGGCGCACCTGCTCGACTGCCGGCCAGTGCGACCACGTGGACAGCGACAAGGACGGTCTCGGCAACATCTGCGACACCTGTGCCTTTACGCCCAATCCGTCGCAAGCCATGGAGGGTGGCGCACAGGACGACGACCCCGATGGCGACTTCGTCGGTGAAGTCTGCGAACTCGGGGCGGAACAGTCGTGTGGTGACCGCAACAACGGCGCGCGCATCGGCCATCATCCGGTGTCCGTTGCGGGAGCCTGCTGCACCGTGGAGTTGCTCACCGCCGACAACGGCGACCTGGTCCGCATCGACGGTTGCCCGTCGAACATCGCCGAGCCCTCGCTGTGCGAGCCGGTGATGGCCCCGCACCCCGAGTCGCCCGGAGAGTTCATTCCCGTGCGCACCGCCGAGAACTGCAGCGAAGCGCAGCAGGCCGCATTCGTCTGCGTCGTTCTTCCCGCCGCGCTCTCATCCACGCCCGGGGTGCTCGCTCCCCCGCCTGGGTGTGACGCAGCCTTGGCCGAAGCCGGTCTGACTCTCCGCGCGAACGAAGACCCCGGTGAGGAGATCGACGACACGCCTTGGCTACGCGCCTGCCGCCGTCCGCAGCTCGACAGTGACTTCGACGGCATCGGTGACGCCTGCGACTTCTGTCCCTCGGCGTGGGATCCCACCAACGAGACGTACGTCGACGAGAACGGAATCACGTTCCCCAACAACGGTGCGGCGTGCAACGGTGCCTACGCCGAGTGCGTCGACTGAGCCGCATGAAAAAGGGCGCACCCCCCATGGAGTGCGCCCTCGTCGTGGTCCGCTCCGGTCCTACTTCTGCAGGATCTTGAACTCGATGCGGCGATTCTTCGCCCGGCCAGCTTTCGTCCCGTTGGTATCGATCGGCTGATCGGGTCCGTAGCCGGCAACCTCCAGCCGCGCCGGATCGATGCCTTTGCCGACGAGGTAGTTGCGCACCGACTCGGCGCGGCGGCGCGACAGGTCCATGTTGTACTCGTGGTTGCCGCGGTTGTCGGTGTGGCCGCTGATCTCCACGCGCACGCCCTGAAAGCGCGTGAGTACGTCGGCGGCTTCGTTGAGCTTGGGCCGCGATTTGGGCTTGATGGTGTCCTTCGCCGTGTCGAAGTAGATGCCCTCGATGACGCCGGCGAATTGCTTGATCTCCTCGGGCAGCTCGTCGGGGCAGCCGTCCTCGTCCTCGAAGCCGTTCTTGGTCTCGGGCACGTCAGGGCACTTGTCGACGTCGTCGAAGATGCCGTCCTTGTCGCGGTCGTTGTCCGGACAGCCGTCGGGTGCAATGCCCGGAACGTCGACGCACTTGTCGTCGGGGTCGAGGAAGCCGTCTCCGTCGGTGTCCGGGATTGGGCAGCCCTCATACTCGGGTACGCCAGGCGTCTCGACGCACTTGTCGTCGGGATCCATGATGCCGTCGCCGTCGGTGTCCTTGGGTCCGTCGGGCGGCGGTGGTGCTTTTCGTTTGCGGCCCAGGGTGAGCGACAAGCCCAGCAGCGCCTCGAAGTTGTGGTTCTCGCCTTCGCTGACGCCGCGGCGCGACCCGATGACGTCACGCAGGTCCAGCCGCATGGCAACCCAGCGGTTGAAGTAGACCTTCACGCCGCCGCCGAGGTGGATGGCAGCGTCGACGTCGTTGCCCACGGCGTTGGGATCCGAGCGAACGCCGAGACCGCCGGCGCCTGCGACGAGAAACGGGGTCACGCTCCACCGAGGAATCTGCGCGATGACGTGCCCCCGGAACGTCCACAGGGTCGCGCTCTGATCGTCGGTCGTCGAAGCAAACATGCCACCGCCTTCGAGTTCGACACCGAGGAAGCGCAGCGGGTAGTAGCCCACGCGCGCGCCAAGCTCGGGTGCCACGGAGTTGAACTGCTTGAAGCCCAGTTCGGGAGCGGCGGCGTCGAACTGGAAGAGTTCGTGGTTGGCGCCGGGGAGGAACAGGCCGCCATAGATGCCCAGTTCCCACATGCCGCGCTCGGGCGCCCAGCGGTTGATCCACTCGAGTTCGGAGCGGTCGTCGTTGCCCTCGGCGTCGGCTTCGACGCCATCGTCGGACGAGAGTGAAACAGAGGCGCCCCCTCCACCGTCTTCATCGGCGGGGGCCGCCGCGTGGGCAGCCGGAGACGCGAGAAAGGTGACGACGGGCGTCAAAAGTGCGAATGTGCGCGCAATCGGGGCCATGGCGTTTCGCGTAGGCGATGTAGGCATTTTTCGTACCAACGGCCGGGCAGTCGAAATCGTGCGGTTTGCCCATTAGGCGTGGGGACATGTGGGACATCCCAAAATGCCACATCGGGGCGTTTTGACCCGGCCGACTGGCCCCAGTTTTTGACCGAACGGTGGGGTCGGCTGACCCCACTGAACGTAACCGGCTGAAAAACCGTCTTTTCATCCCGCTTGGATCCATCGTGGCATCGCTGGTGCACATGGGCCTACACATCATGCGGAGGGACTACACCTTCCTACTTCTCACGTCGGCTTCCCTGCTGACTGCGGGCTGCGCGGATCCGTGCGCCGACGATGGCCTCCTTCAAGACACCTCCAACGAAGGCTGCGCCGCCGATGCCGCCGCATCGCTCGGCACTGCGTCGGACACCGACGATAGCGAGAGCGACACGCTGGACACCGACGACAGCGAGAGCGCCAGCGACAGCATGGAGTCGGGCTCCAACGATGCTGCCTCCGACACTGACGGTGGCGAGGAGTGGTGCCTCGACCAGGACAACGACGGTTTCGGCGACCCCGACGAGTGCACGAACGTGCCCGACGGCGAAGACCCGCCCGACGGCACCGTGCCGAACCCCGACGACTGTGCGCCCGACAACCCGAACGCCTATCCCGGCGCCGCAGAGAACGAGCCCCCGCCGGGCGACGAAGCCTGCATGGAAGACGAGGACGGCGACGGCTGGGGCGACGCAGATCCGCCCGACGGCGTCGACCCGGGCACCGACTGCGACGACAGCAGCGCCCAGACCTTCCCCGGCGCGTCCGAGAACGAGGAGCCGCCCCTGAACGAGGCGTGCACCAAGGACGAAGACGAAGACGGCTACGGCGACAACGATCCGCCGGACGGTGGTAACGGCATCACGCCGGGCACCGACTGCGACGACAGCACGCCCAACGTCACCGACGAGTGCCTCGCCGTCGACGCGGGCACCTGCCAGACCTTCGCTCCGCCCACGCCGGCAGAGCTTGTCGCCAACGCTCAAGGCGGCACCGGCGAGTACACGTACAGTTGGTCCCCCGCCGCGTCGCTCAACACCGACACCGGCGACACGGTCCTGGCCTCGCCCACCAACTACGAGACGTATACCGTCACGGTCGACGACGGTGTCGACATGGCCCAGGACAGCGTCACGGTCGTGTCCGCCGAGCCGTTCGGCCTTGCCGGCGCTTGCGAGCTGATCCAGCTCGACGTGCTCGACGGTGACATCGGCCAAGACGCGTCGATCACCTATCAGCAGGGGGGCACGCAGGCCTGCGAAGACCTCAACAACGACGCCGGGCTCCACCTGTGCGACGTCGTATTCGAGGACACCGCCTTCGAAGGCATCCTGCGCGTCGACAACCTCAGCCCCGACATCAACGGCGGCGACAACGACGTCGTCGGCTTCGTGTGGGGTGCCCAGGACGCATCGCACTTCTACTCCTTTTCGTGGAAGGCCAGCGACCAGTCCGGCGACGCCGGCATCGACGTGTGCCCGAACTCGCCCGACTTCCTGTGGCCCGGCGGCATGCTGGTCAAAAAGATCCAGGCGCCCTCGGTCGGTGCGATCAACTCCGAAGATGTCTTCTGCGACATCGACACGGCCAACTCCGAGGTGCTTCTCAGCCCCGCCGAAGCGTCGCTGGCTGGCTGGGAGTTCGGCGTCGACTACGACGTGGAGCTCGAGTACACCTCGATGGGCAGCAACATCATGGTCAGCGGGCCCGGTGGACAAATCGCCGACCTGACGATCAACGACAACACCTTCCAGAACGGCCGCTTTGGCACCCTGACCTTCTCGCAGTCGGGCGCGTGCTCCGGTCCCTGGAACGCGACCTGCCTCTAAGGCGCATCACCGCGTGAGAGGGGGCGCCTGCCCGGGCGCCTCCTTTTTTCATTGGGGCAGTCGTCGTGAACCGTCGCCGGGGCCCCAGAATGCCACGTCGAGCGTGATGCGTTCACCGACCCGGAAGTCACTCCACGCCTCGAGATCCATCTCATGCTGCGGGGCATCGGCAGGAAGCTGGCCGCGCTCGGCGTCCGACAGATTGCCCCAGTAGACTTTGTGGGTGTGCAGCTTGAGCAGCCCGGGTTCCTGGTCCGACACGTGCGGTGCGTCGGGAATCCCCTCGTGCTCGATCACCAGGTGCACGTTGTATGTGTAGTGGCCTTTGGCCTTGTTGATGTTCTGGAAGTGAATCCGGGTGACCGTGCCCTCCACGCGCGCGCTCGGCCGTGACTCGCTCGCCATGATCGGTTCGATGCCCAACCGCGCGTCTGCGCTCGCGCACCCGGCCAGGCTCAGCAGCAGCACCCACGCGTGACGAGGCATGCATCCACCCTAGCAGTCTGTGGTGCAACCCATCACGATGCCCCGCTCGTCTTTTCTGCCGCTGGCGGTGTTGCGAAGACTTGGCCCCGTGAAGGGCGGGCTCATCCAGGAGCCAAACAGGTGCCGCGCTCTGCCGGTTCGGCGTTCACTGCTGCCGGCGAGTCACGAAGGGCTTCCCTGCGTCGCCACGGGGGCGTACACAATGCGCCCGATGCCGAAGGACCCGCTGACGCAGATGCTGGCCGACCCTGAGCGCACGCCGCTGCGCGGTGCGCTTCCCGTGGTGACGGTCCGCCCCGATGATGAGGCCGACTACCGCGATGCGGTGATGCGGCTGGAATCCCTGCGTGTCGATCTCGAACGGCGCGGTCGAGATCACGGAACCGTCGTACAGCTCCTGCGCCCGGACCTTTCGCCCCCGCTGGAGACGTCACAGACGCAGCAGTGCTGGAAGGCCGCCGAGCCCTTCGTACTTCGAGAGGCCGCGCCGAGCGCCGACGAGCCGACGGCGATGCTGCCGGAGGGGTGGGCGGCGGCCGACGACGAGGCCGAACGCTTCGTCCGGTGGCTCACCGATGCCGCGGTCGAGCGAGTGGGGGTGGAAGGCGATCGGGTCGATGCGGAGCGCGACGTTGCCAAGGTGTCCTGCGAAGCTCGAGGCGCGTGGGCGAAGCTGGGTCGCCTCTCGCTGGCCCCTGGCGATGCGTCGCGTCGGTTGTGCTTCGGCGTTGGCACCGAAGTCGACGATGATGACCATCCCGAACTCTCGCGCCATGCCGATGTTTGGTCGTGGGCGTGCGCGCTGCTCCCCGCGCTCGGGCGGGCCTACACGCCCACGCTGGCCAGGCGCATCGGCGCTGCGTCGGGTCGGAAGCTCCAGCCGAGCAACCCCATCGTGTATTGGAACCGGCCCAATGGTGGCGCGCTGTTCCACCACGATGCGTTGCCCGGATTCCTCCCCAGCGATGCCGACCCGTCCGAGCCACCGCCGCCGGGCCGTCAGCGTGGCGTGTTGTACGTGCAGGGCGCCGGCACGACGGTTTGGCTTGCCGCATCGATCCGAAGCCTGGCCGAGCGTTGCGTCGAGTTCATGCGTGATGTCGTCGACGGGGGCGCTCCGTGGCTGTTCGATGGCTGGGTCAAGCAAGGGGTCTGGCAGCCGCTCTTCTTCGCGACGCGCGAGGTCGACGGCAGCCTCGCTGCCCTTGCGCGCCCCGACGCCGGTCCGCTGCGCCCGCTGGTACACGGCTGCCTCGAGTTCACTGGCTTCCTGATCGACTCCGGACACGTCGCAGTGCTGCAGCCCGGCGATGCGATCGCGCTGCCAAACCACGGCCTCGAACGAACCGCGATGCACTCGGTCTACTGCGGCAGCGAGGGACCGAACGTGGGCTTCTCGATCGGCCTGCGCGATTGAACCGAGCTCACGCCGCGTCGAGCTCGGCCAGCATCGCTCGCATCGCAGTGCGTTGCCGGTCGTGCTGACGCCCGAGGGGAAGCGCGAGCGCCTTCGCGAGGTGCGCGCGCGCCTTTTCCTCATTGCCGCGGGCATGCTCCACGGATGCCATTGCGAACAGCGGCTCGAGCAGGGACACGTGCCCGTTTCCGTAGGTCGCCACCGCGTCGCGTAGCGACCGTTCGGCAAGGCGAGCGGCGTCCTTCGACTCGTTCAGGCCCACCAGGGTGCGTGCGAGCAGAGCGCGGTCCGTGATCGCGTGACGAACCCGGCCGAACGCGTCGTGGCGCTCGAGGGATCGCGAAAGGGCGGCGCGAGCCTGCTCCAGCCGTTGGGTACGCAGGTACAAGCCTCCCAACGCCGCACGGGCCGACGTTGCGTCGACGCCGTCCGCACCCGTCGCCGACTCGGCCAGCGTCAGCGCCTCGAGCAGCAGCCGCTCAGCCTCCAGAGGCTCGGACAGTTCGGCCACGTTCACGCGCGCCATGACCTGCGCTCCGTGGCCGCGCGGCAGCGCGGTATCGAATGTGGCCAGCGCTTGCCCGTGTGCGGCCCTCGCCTTTTCCAGCTCACCGCCCGCGAAGTACACCGACCCGAGGTTACCCGAGGCCGCCGCATACACAGGATGCTCGGTCCCCAGCGTTACGGCCGCAATGCGGACGACATCCTCGAAGGCCTCTCGAGCTAGTTCCGTATCGTGTGTTTCGAGGGCTGCAGTTCCAAGCAGCGACTGGGCTTGCGCGACGTCGGGATGGTCCGGGCCGTATTCGTCGCGGAACAACGAGACGACGGTCGACAGGCCCGCGGTCGCTTCCTGGTATCGGCCGAGCTTGAGCTGGGCGTTTGCACGGGTTTCGAGTGCGCGCGTCCGAATGCGGAACATGATGTCCTCGCCGGTCATCCAGTTCTCGATCGCGGCCTCCGCCTTCGCATACTCGCCGAGGTTGAGGGCATGCTCCGCGCGAAGCAGTGCGATCTTGGCCCGCAGCGTCTCGCTGGGGCCGAACAACCGCGGGAAGAGTGCCTCGGCGGACCGCAGGCTGCGCTCGGCGTGATCGTCTCGGTCCAGGCCCAGCTCGATCGATGCCTTTCGCGCATACGCTTCAACGGCGGTGTCGAAGTCGTGGCTTCGTTCGGCGACCAAGGCAGCCTCCGCCAGCGTCTCTGCCGCGGCGTCGCTCGAACCGAGGGAGAGGAATTCCCCATGGAGCAGCAGTGCCTTCGCGATCAGTGGGTCGTGACCGGTCGCGCGTGCTTGCTCGAGGACGGCGCCCGTTTCTGCGCCGGCCTGGGACAGCGCGCCCAGCTGTTGGGTGAGCGCCAGCCTGTATCGCTCGGCTTCGACGGCGTCGATGCGAGCTCGAAGGTTGGGATCGGCCGGCTCTGGAAACCCGGCTCCCGTTGCGTCCGCACAGGCCTGTGGGTCGTCGAGCTGGCGAAGTGCGGCTCGCAAGGATGCATCCGAGACCTTCCCGGGGTCCGACGACGCGACGATGCCGAGCACCGCATCGAGGGATGCGAGGCTGGTGTCGAGGCATCGAATCGCGTGGTCGTTGACGGGGCCCTCCCCTTGCGCTCGACACTGCGACGACCACGCCGCTGACCACTGCCGTACGAATGCGTCCACTGCCGCGACTGCACGCCCGTCTCCCAGCGCCGCCAGTCGATCGCGGCGCCCCGGAGTCCACACCGCGGCGGGCTTCTCCGTCGCGTCTAAGCATGGAGGCCCGGGCTCGGCCGACTGCGCCGCCATGCCCAGCGCCGCGGACGTCCCTACGGCGGCGACGAGTCCCCCAACCCACATGCTCGCGCGCGGACCCGGAGCGACCAGGGCATCCAGCACGGCATCCATCGATCGGTACCGCAATGCTGGATCCGCGGCCAGACCTCGGTAGAGCACCCGGTGGAACCATGCAGGCGCCGCATCGTTGGGCCGGGTGGGTGGCCCATCCTCGATGGCGAGCCGGAGCGCATCGATCGTGCGCCCCGGGAATGGTCGATCGCCAAACGCGGCCTCCCAGAACGTGACGGCGAACGAGAACTGGTCCGCCAGCGGGCTCGCCTCGCCTGTGAACTGCTCGGGCGCCATGTAGGCAGGTGTTCCAACCGCTTGCCCGGTCCCGGTGAGCGCGAGTCCGGCCGTCCCGGAGATGTTGCTTGAACCCGAGGCCCCTGTGGCTTCTTGGCTTGCTGCGCCGTCCCCTCGAGCGAGCCCAAAATCCAGCAGGCGTAGGCGGTCGTCGTCCCCAACCATCATGTTCTGGGGTTTCACGTCCCGATGCACGATCCCCGCCCGGTGGGCCGCGGCGAGGCCCTGCGCGGCCTGACGCGCAAGCATCAGCAGCCTCCCGAACCGAGCTTCGCTCGCCGGCGTTTCGCGCGACCACTCCCGCAGGGTTCGGCCCCGGACGTAGGCCATCGCAATGAACACCTGTTCGTCATGCACCCCGACGTCGAGTACCTCGACCACGTTTGGGTGGCTCAACTGCGCGAGGGCGCGGGCCTCCCGCTTCATTCGGGCCAGGCGACCATCCCCGGACGCCCGGGCGCCTCGCTTCAGCACCTTCACGGCCACCACGCGTCGAAGAAGTGGGTCGAACGCCTGGTAGACCGTCCCCATGGCGCCAGCGCCCAGTCGGCCCGACAGCTCGAAGCGCCCGACCACCTGTGGCGCCACGTTCGTCCCGAACAGCCGCGACTGCAGAGAAGCCCGCAGCTCCTGGGTTTCGATCCCGACTTCGCCAGGTCCAAGGCCTGACCTCCTGCTCGGACCTTCACCCGCCACGGCCCACTCTATCGCGCTCGGCCGACGGACCGACCGCCTTCACGCTTCGACGCACCGCGCCGCGCGTCCCTGACAGCCCCGTTCCCCCGGTCCCGCCGCACGGCGATCGCGCTCTCTGTTGCCGGAGCAAAAAAACCGAAACGCCGTATTCCTGGCTCTGAAGCTTCTCATCTGCCTTCCGCCGCCGATCGCGAACCCCGCTCCGCAGCAGCCCAACAAAAACTTTTGCTTTTCGCTTGACCCACCCGGCGGTCCCGAGTACACCCCGCTTCCCAACGGCGACGCACCGCACGGGCCACACACCGGCCCACATCAGAGTCCACGGACGAAGATGGCGAGGCGCCCCGGGCAAGCTCCCTGAAAACTGGATAGACGAACAAGGACGAACCGTATGACGGTGTTCGAAG
>CAYSPB010000091.1:0-20866 GCA_964432695.1 uncultured Nannocystaceae bacterium | reverse complement strand
GTAAAAAATTGATCGGCCATTTTCTTGGCGAAGCCGTCGATGATGCGGCTGCCCACGACCCAGCCGCCGCCGTGCACGTGCACCACCGCCGGGCGCCGCCCCTCGAACGTCCTGGGCGGGTGATAGACGTCGAGGCGCAGGTGTTGACCGCCGACGCGGGCAAACTCCACGCTCCGCGTCACGCGATGACGCGAGAGTCGATAGGGGAAGGGCAGCAGGAGCCGAAGCCAGCCGAGCGATCGGTTGGTGTTGAACTCCGGAACGCTGCGCTTCAACGTCGCAGTCACGCGCATGGAAGACACGAGTTGACCGAGCAACATCAGCCCGATGACAGCGGCCAGCGCCAGCGCACCGCGAGCGGGAAGCGACCGCGGTTCGCCCAACCACACCGCAACGCCAGTCGTGGCCAGCAGAGCGGGCAGCACGAACGCGGATGTCTCCGCGAACAAGGTGCCTGCGAGGAACGACGGCAGAAGCAGGACGCGAGAGCGCCGAATGGGAGAGACCGCGTTGAGCGCCAACAAGGCCGTGACCACGGCGGCGAGGAGCAAGCCCCACCCGAGCAACTGGATCAGCATCGGTGCGTGCGAGCCCATTGGTACGCTGTGGGCGCAGCCTCCGCAAACCCTATCGGTGGTCGCCTTGTAACGGCGGCTCATTGGCCGCGTACACAGACCTGTGTCGGGGCTGGTGAATCGACTCGAACGCGAGGGTCTGCTCGGCGAGGGCGGACCGTCGATGGTGTGGCGCGCTCGAGACGAACGGACCGGTGATGTCGTCGCTCAAGACGATGAAACGCGAGGTCGCCACGCCCGACTTGGTCGCCCGGAAGAAGCGCGAGGCCTGCGTCCTGTCGTCGCTGCAGCACCCGAACTGCCTGCGCTAGCACTGGGGGCCGGCTGCAAGCGCGGACCCTCGCGCGCCGCGACTCATCACGCCGATTGCATCAATCGTCGAGCACGAAGGGCACGCGCAGGCCCTCCACGTCGAGCATGCAACGACGGGCATCCACACCGTCGGCCAGAGGCAGCTCGTAGCCGACCACATCGAACGGCTGGAGCGCGCCGTCGGCATCGAACTGGTCCAGCGACGAGTGCGTGACGCGGACGGGCAGGCGCAGGCTGCCACAGAGCGCGGCCGTCGTGGATGTGTCGGCAACAGGGCGGTCGCCGGCGAGAATCATGCGATGCAGGTCTCCGTCGGGACCCACGACGAGCCGCGCCGTCTTGCCCGTAGGTCGCTCGATGTCTTGGTCGCGCCAGGCGGAGATGAGCCGAATGCGTTCTGCCGTCGCGGCGTACGTGTAGCCGCTGACCCAGAACGGGTACGTATAGCTCATGAAGTCGTTGTAGTTGTAGCGGTTGCCGTCCGGCAGCCCGTCGCATGAGGCATCGGTGGGCGCGAGCAGGTTGTCGCGCGGATCGAACCAGGACAGGCCTAGACCGACGTCGTTGCTGTATCCCGAGGTCGGCATGGCGGCGGAGCGTGGACCCCAGCCGAAGTTCGGTCGCGGTCCGCACCAATCGCCCGTTTCGGTGGGAAAGCTCGGGTCCTCGAAGGCGTGGTCGCGACCGTGGTTGTGGCCAAGCTCGTGGGCGAAGAGGTCCGCCGTGAGCCCTTCGTCGCGCCAGACGTGGTTGGCAAACGTGCGGCGGTAGTCGACTTGGTCGCCGCCCTGCACCGCGATCGAGTAGCCGCCGCCGTCGCCGGGCAGCAGACCGCCGTAGTAGACCCACGGGTCGGCGCCGTCGGCTTCGCGCAGCGCGGGCAGGTCGTACTCGGCTGCGTAAAACTCGCTGCAGGTCGCGCTGCGGACCGGCTCGTGCACGGTGAGATTGAGGGTTTGAACGGGGTACGTGTTGAAGAGAAATGCCTCGAAGTTGGCGAGCTTCTCCTCGGTCAGCTCCAGTGGTTCGAAGCCGTCGCACGTCATCGGGACGAGCATGATGTCGAGCACCATGCGGTCGGCCCACGCGTCGAGGCTCATCGGGCCGTCGGCGGGAAACCGTGCACCCGCGTCGGCACCGACCGTGGCTGCTCCATCCGGCTCGACCAGTTCGACTTCGAGCGTCGCGCCCGCGCCCAGGTCACCTGCGTCGATGAACGCGGTGAACGTCCCGTCGAGCGTCGTCCAGTCGCTCGGTCCCGCGATCGGTCGGATGTCGACGTAGGTCTCGTCCCCGATGTGTACGCGTGCTTCGAGGTCGCGCGGAGCGAAGTCCGCTTCGAGCGCGTAGTCGATGCGGACGAGCGCGTCACGTCCCGCGATGATCGGTGCGACGCGTTGGTCGGCCCCCTGCGGCGCGCCGTCTACACCAACCAAGAGACCGACGCCCTGGTTGAGCTCGACGTTGGTGATGCGGATCCCGCCGGCTGCGTTGGCGGGCTCGAGCGATGGCAGGTCTCCGGTCGACTCGTCGGCGTCGGTCGTTGGGGTCCCGGTGCCCATCGTTGCGCCATCGCTCGTCGCACCGGCCGACGCATCGGTGGATGCGGTGCTCGTCGACCCGGGGTCGCTCGCAGGACCGTCGGTGCCCGCAAGCGCATCGGTGTCTCCACGGACATCGTCGCCGCACGCCACGAGGGCGAGCACCAGGGGGAGGAGTGTGCGTCGCATGAGGGATCCGGTCGGTCGGCCACGGGAGCGTACGGCTCATGCAGGGGTGCATGAAAGCCGCATCGCGAAATGTGTTGCACCCTGTATGACGCTGGAGCACGTCTACGTACGCCCTGCTCGCCCTCGGAGCGAAGGCGCGTGCACGCTGCTCAAGGCGCGATAGGGTCGATCGTCGTCGAAATTCGGGTCCTTTGCAGCTCGGCTTCGGCCGCGGCCGCGTGCTCGGCGTCCTGGGCCTGTCGTGCTGCGGCCACGCCCACCGCAGAGAGCAACCCGGACTTCTTTCGGTAGTTCACGTGCGTGTCGAGGCCTCGCCGTTCGAACGCGGTGTACCGCTCGATGAACTCCTGCCGCTCTCGCATGCGACGCAGGTGGATCCGGCGTGCATCCGCTGGGGACTCGATGAGGTGCGGCACCATCACCATGAGCAAGCTGACCTTCTCCTTGCGCCGCCCTCGCTTGCGGAACAGCCAGCCAAGGACCGGAATGCTGCCCAGGCCCGGTACGCGTCCGTCGCTGATGCCTTCGATCTCGCGGGTGAGGCCACCGAGGACGAGCGGCTGACCAGGATGCGCGACGACCTTCTTGAGGTCCAAGCTTCGGGTGAGGGTGCGATAGGCGTTGTTCGAGGCTTCCTGCTGCCCGAGCTGCCGGTCCTCGAGAACGATGTCGAGCGCGACGGTCTCGTCGTCGCTCACGTAGGGGGTCACCTGGAGCTTGAGGGTGATGCGTTCATTGCTGATGCCGTTGAAGGTGCCGCCCCCCGTGTCGGGCAGGACCGCGGTCCCCGAGTTGACGGGCACGGTCTCTCCGAACTCGGCGAGCGCCTCTTCGTTCTCCGCGGCATACAGATGCGGCTGCGCGACGATGTCGACGTCTTCTTGAGTCTCGAGCGCCTGCAGCGTCACACCGAACGAAGGGATGTCCTCGTTGAGCCCCAGCAGCGAACCGGGGATGGTCGGTCCAACGAGTCCCGCAGTAAGGCCGCTGAGCAGCGACGGATCGAATGTGAACGCGTTCGCGCTGCCCGGCGAGCTGCTTGCGTAGCCAACCCCGCCGCCGCCACCCTGTCGGCCGACGTGCGCACCAACGTCGAGGTTGCGGCGAAGCTCCGCGCGGACTTCGAGCAGGTAGACTTCGAGGTAGAGCTGGCGTCGCGGCCGATCGATCCGACGGACGACGCGCTCGAGCGCCGCGAAGTCCAGCGCGTTCGCGCTAACGATCAGCGACTGCGTAGCGGGATGGGCGGTGACCTTCACCGACCCGGAGATCGTCTCGCCCACGGACGTCGCACGCGGCGTCTTGCCGTCCTTGGCCTGGCTCGAGGGGGTGGCGAGGTTGTTGAGCACGCCTTCGACCTCCGCGGCGTCGAGATGGCTCAGCTCGATGACGTGCAGCGACTCGCGGCCTTCGCCGGCGTCGACGTCGAGTTCGTCGAGAAGCCGGGAGATGGCGGCGAACTCGGCGTCCGTCGACACGACCAGCAGGGTTCCGGTACGGACGTCGACGGTTACGCTCGGTCCGCTCCCCGAGGTGGTGGTCGTGGTGGTCTTGGTCGACGCTGCGGTCCGCTTCTTGGCGTTCTTGCCCTTGGATGAGGGAGTGGTGGTGGTCGTCGTGGTCGAGGTGGCCTCGTTGGCGAGCCCATCGGCGAAGACGGTGCGCACGATCTCGGCGAGCGTCTCCGCTTCGGCGTGCCGGACGCCGTACAGGTGAATCTTGCGGTGTGGGCCCTCGGCCACCGCGAGCTCGTCGACGAGGCGTTCGAGCGTACGGATGCGATGCCCGGTGTCGGTGACGATGACGATGTCGCCCACGGTCTTCACGACGCCGCTTTCGGTCTTGAGCTCCGTGAGCAGCTTTGCCGTGATCTCTTGGCGCCCTTCGTCGGGGCGCCAGACCTTGGTCACGTAGCGGTCGTCCGCAGGGACCGATGCGCCCGGGCCGTACACTCGAAAGCTTCGTTTCGCGATCTCCGGCGCTTCGACGATTCGATAGAAGTCGCCGGCGGGAACGACGGCAGCGCCGGCTGATGCGAGTGCGGCGTGGAAGGCCGCGTAGGCCTCGGCCATCGTCACGGGCTCAGGGGCCACGATGTTGATCGGCTTCGTGCGGAGCTTTGCGGGCCAAATGAACTTCTGGCAGCTGACGCTCATCATCCACTCGACGAGGTCTTGAACCTCGGCCTCCTGCTTGAGCGTGATCTTGAAGGTCTTCGAGCGCCCCGGCTTTTCGCACTTGTCCTGGAGCGCGGGTATGTCCGGGGCAGGCAGGGCAGATTCCCCCTCGCTCGGAGGTGCCGGCGGAGGCGAAGCCGGGGCGGCGTGCACGAGTATGGGCACGGCCCACCCACACGTGAGCAGGACCGAAAGACCAAACCGAGCGGCAACGTGCATGAGCCCAGGACAGAGCAAGCGCGAGGCCAACAACGATTTCGGGGTGTTGCCGGCTCGACGCGGACAGCCCGGCGCGCGGGGGTGACCGGGCCGCGACAGAGGGGCACGACACCCTGACAAGACGGAATGTCACGGTGGTGTGCACTGAGGCGTCGACGTGCGCGTGGGCGAAAATGCGAGGTTGGTCGATTCTCGTCCCCTCGAGGACGGCGTATGGTCGGTCACATGGAGCCCACCGTCCTGCCCGCGCGCCTCTCCGCCCCCGACGTCGCGAACCTGTCCGAGCGCGTTCCGGGCGGCTACGAGCTGCGGGGCGAGAACGCCTAGACCGCGGAGCCTCGCGGTGCTGCTCGATGGGCTCCAAGGGGCGGGCCGGCAGGAACGGGTGCGTGGACCCTCATGCCCGTTTGTCCAGCATCATACGTCGCAGTTCAGTTCGAAGTGCTCGCAGTGACATCCATAGATGCAGGTGTCCCATTCGCCGCTGAATTCTTCATGCTCGTTGTCACAGTAGTCGGTGCACTCGAAAATTGTTGGGTGCGTAGTGTCATTGCAGCCAATGCCTAGATGCTGACAGTCGCAAGCATCGAAGCACTCGTCCCTGTCGTCGAGGTCTTCGACCCCTTGGCAAGCACCGAAGCACTCTCTGAGCGGCCAGTCGGGGCCGGCATTCTCCGTGTCCCCGGCGCCTTCGGTGTCCCCGGCACTTTCGGTGTCCCCGGCACTTTCGGTGTCCCCGGCACTTTCGGTGTCCCCGGCACTTTCGGTGTCCCCGGGGCTTTCGGTGTCCGAAGCCTGGCTATCGAAGTCGCCCTTTTCGTCTGAGGGGGCGTGTCGATCTTCCTGGCCGCCAACGTTCTCGTCGCAGCCCGCAAGCAGCGAGAGGAGAGAGAAAAGGGCGCTAAGAGTTCCTCTGCTCGTCTGTCGCATTCACGGGTACATGTTGCGAATGTCGAGTCTGTGGTTCTCGCCGGGTCGTCCTGTACCGGTTGCAGATGTACACTCCGGCGGCACAGCAACTGGTCGATAGTGGGACTGTGGAGTGCAGTGTTGGCAATGTTCTGCTGCTTCCGAGGGCGGGAGGTGCGTGAATGGAGTTCTGCGAATACGGAGGACGTGCCCTTGGCGCTGAAGCGCATTGGATCGCAAAATTGATTGCGTCTACTCGGAAGTAGGCGTATGTGCATGTCTGAGCCCGACACACCCCGCAGCTGTCGGGCTTGCCGTCGCCTTGGGAGCTCCAGAGCCAAACCCATCCTTTCTGCCCTGAGGCGGCGGCACCCTATGATTCGCTCGGCCCCCAGCATGCGTCGGTCGGTGAGTCCAGATCGCGGTTGTATGGGAGGAGAGGGAGACGCAGCGCTTGGCTCGCAACCGGGGATGCTCGAGATCCGCTTACTTCCCACTCGAAGCTGTGCAAGACCAGCCGGCGAACTGGGCGCTTTCCCGAGTAGCCCGGCGTGCGGCCATTCCGGCTTGCGCAACCGAGAATTACGTGACCACGCAATCCGGCCGGGACGGTAGCGTCCTATGATTCGTCCGCGGGCACGTGCCACGTACCGGAGATTGAGTCGGCATTGAAGTCTCCCTTGCGCATGTAGGCGCGGCCGCGGATGCTGGTGTCGCCTACGCCCGTTCGACACAAGACGAGGGGGGGAAGCCAGGTCGCCTCAGTCCTGACGCTCCGGCGAATGCCGGGAGTGAGCACCTTCGGGTTCAGCTTTCGATTGTCGTAGCGAGACTGGGTATATCGCACTTCAGTTTACACGTTGCGGCTGGCTGGCTCACGGTTCGGGCCGTCTTGGGCGGGGCCGAAGACGGCGCGGAGACCGAAGGGCCCCGTGGCGTGATGAGGGCGTTGGGAATGTGTCGGGCGGGGTCAGAAGAGCCGGGCGCTGGCCGCGTCGGCACTCGAACTGCATGAAGACGTGCGCCGCGAGTGTCCGCGCCCCTGCCCAGCGCAGCATCGAAGCGTACGCATGCTGGGGTTCAGTCGCGGCAGTGGTCCCCTCCGTCGAGGACGGCGTATGGTCGGTCACATGGAGCCCACCGTCCTGCCCGCGCGCCTCTCCGCCCCCGACGTCGCGAACCTGTCCGAGCGCGTTCCGGGCAGCTACGAGCTGCGGGGCGAGATCGCCCAGACGATCACGGCCCGGCTCGAGCACGGGCAAACGATGTGGGCGGCCAAGGGGGCGATCCTGTCCCACGACGCAGGGATTCGGTGGCAGCTCAAGATCCCCGGGGCGGCGGTGTCACGGATGCTCTCCGGCGAAGGTCTGGCGCTGACCCACATCACCGCCGACGCGTCGGGTGCATCGGTGACGCTGTCGGCGAACCAGACCGGCAAGGTGGCGGTTTGGGACCTTGCGTGGGGTCCGGTGACGTGTACGTCCGGCTCGTTTCTCGGCGCGCTCGGTGACGTGAAGATCGACGTGACGGTTGCCCGGCGCTTCGGAGCGGCGTTGTTTGGCGGTGCCGGCTTTCTGCTCCAGAAAATCTCCGGGACCGGCATCGTCTTCATTCATGGGTCGGGCGACTTCGTCGAGCGGGACCTGCAGCCCGGCGAAGACATCACGGTGTCGACCGGCAACCTTGCCGCGTTCGGCTCAGGCGTCGGCTACGACATCGTCGGCGTGGGCGGTTGCCTGAAGGTCATCTTCGGCCGAGAAGGCCTGTTCATGACCCGGATGACGGGTCCGGGCCGCGTGCTGATGCAGAGCATGAAGCGGGCTCGGCTCAATCCGCGGCAGGCGGGCTGAGCAGCCGCCTCCCTCCGGAGAATGCGCAGACTTCGTTCGTATTGCAGATTTCTGAAATTACGGACGGAAAAAGAGGGCCCGCGGGTCGTCGAACCGAGCGTGATGCGACGTGGGGGCGTGGTGTTGGGTCTCGGTTGGATGCTCGCGATCAGCGGCGGATGCGATGGCGGGTCGTCGGGAACGGGCGGCGGTGGAACCGGTGGGTCGGGCGGCATCGACCTGACGACGGCCGGAGCCACGACCGCTGTAGGCACGTCGACGACGGCCAGCGGCGGATCCGCCGGGGTGACCTCCACGGACACGTCCGGCGGGTCCACCAGCAGCGCCGCCGAAGGCTCGAGCGGAGGCGATAGCGGGACGGGCGGTGGAAGCAGCAGCGGGGGCGCGGGCAGCTCCGGCGGCGTCACGTCCGATGGCGATACGACTGGCGGGTTCGTGCCCGACGGGTCCAGCAGCACGATGGACTGTCCGAGTGCCGAGGTGCAGTTCGAACCGATCGTACCCACGGTCATTCTGCTGATCGACCAGTCCGGCAGCATGACCGCCGACTTCAACGGCGAGGATCGCTGGGATGTCGTCCGGGACGCGTTGATCGATCCTGCGACGGGAGTGGTCGCGAACCTCGAGAACGACGTGCGCTTCGGCTTGGCGCTGTTCACCTCCAACGGCGGTGATGCAGGGGGTGAATGCCCGGTGCTTGCCGAGGAGCCGCCAACGGTCGGCAACCTCATGTCGATCAGCGAGACGTTCCTGACGGAGAGCCCAACCGGTGACACGCCGACCGGCGATTCCATCGATGCCGTGGTCGCCAGCCTGCTGGCCAAGGACGACGAGGGGCCGCGCATCATCGTGCTCGCGACCGACGGTGAGCCGGACACCTGCGAAGTGCCCAACCCGCAGGAGGGGCAAGAGGAGGCGATTGTCGCGGCGGAGAACGCCTTTGCGAACGACATCCAGACCTTCATCATCAGCGTTGGCAACGACGTCAGCGAGACGCACCTGCAAAACATGGCCAACGCGGGCGTCGGCGCGACGGACGGGGACCCCGACGCGCCGTTCTACGTGCCGACCGACCAGGACGCGATGATCGCTGCGTTCGAGGAGATCATCAACGGCGTCCGCAGCTGCGTGCTGACCCTGGACACCGCGATCCTACCTGGACAAGCCGACCAGGGAACCGTGACCGTCAACGGCGTGGTGGTCCCGTTCGACGACCCCAACGGCTGGCAGGTGAACAGCCCGACGGAGATCGAGCTGCTCGGGACGTCGTGCGAAGCGATTCAGGAGGGCGACGTGGAGATCACGGTCGAGTTCACCTGCGAGGCGATCATTCCGGGGTAGGCCCATCGCCCGCGTGGCTTCGGAGTCCTTCACGGCCCCCTTGGGTGGGGGGCCTTCGAACCCCTCGGTGGGCCCGTTCTGCGCTTGGCCTGTTCGATTTGTCGCGCTGCGCCTCCCTTCGGGCTGCTCGCTCTCGTGCTGAGTGGGGCAGGCGTATCGCGTGCTGGAAGATGGCGTGCTCGCGTCTCGGGCGAGGAGTCGGTATTGAAGGTCGCTGACCGTGAAGCAGGAAGGGCCAGTGACGGGGCCCGTCGCCGGTCGCGCTCGGGTAGTCTTCGCGGGCATGTACGTCGCGAAGACCATTCCGCTCGCCTCGATCTGGCGCTACGATCGGAAGAACATCCTCTTCTTTTCGGCGTATTCGGGACTCATCTGCTTCGCCGACTTGGAGCTGGGCATGTCGTTCTTGAGCATGCCGTTCGTGGCGGTTGGCACGCTGGGGACGGCGGTGGCAATCATGCTGGGGTTCAAGAACAACTCGGCGTACGGGCGATGGACGGATGCGAGGGCCACGTGGGGCTCCATCGTCTCGGCGAGTCGAAACTTTGGGTCCATGGTCGCTGCATACGTCGAGGACGCGGAGGTCCGGCGCGAGTTGGTCCATCGACATCTGGCGATCGTGTATGCATTGGCTGCACGGCTCCGCCACCTGCCCGATGACGAGCATCTTGCCCGGTGGCTGAGTCGCGAAGAGCAGGCCGCGATCGTGGGCGCAAGCAATCGTTCCGTTCAGTTGATCCACCGTCAGGCGGTTCGCCTGCGCGAAGCCAGCCGACACGACTCGAACGCGGGCTTCTTCCTCATGCCAGGGATCAACGAGCTGTACGCCCTGGTCGGCGCAGCCGAGTCGATCAAGACCACGCCGCTGCTTCGGCACTATTCGTTCTTCACGAGTTTGTTCGTCAAAGTGTTCGTATTCTTGTTGCCCTTCGGATTCGTCGGGGCGCTCGGCTGGTCTACGGTGCCGCTGACCGTGTTGGTCGGCACGATGTTCTACATGCTCGATGGTGTCGGCGGGTTGACCGAAGACCCGTTCGAAAACAACTTCAACGATGTCCCCATCTCTGCGCTGTGCCGAACGGTGGAGATCGATCTGCGTACACAGCTGGGCGAGGTGGATTTGCCGCCCCAGCTCGAGCCGACGGATGGCGTTCTGATGTAGCGCAGCGCATCGTCGACGTTGCCGACGAGGGCGCGTGCTACCCGAACTCGCGCACGAAAGATCCGACGTCAGGCTTGAGGCCAACGTCGGGTGGCATCGAGGAGTCGAATCCGGACGAGTCATCCGAGGGTCGGCCGGAGTCTCGACCAGTGCCCGAGGTCGAATCGGGCGCCGGCCCGGTCGTGGGACCGGTCGTCGACCCGGTCGTGGGCTCCGTCGTTGCCCCGCTCGTTGGCGAGCCCAGCGTGGACATTCCCGTCGTGGGTTCGTCGTTCCCCGAGTCTTCCCCGACGGTCGAGGCCTGCGGGCGTAGTCGCCCGGCGTTCACGTCTCCGGTCCGACACCCCAGCGCCAGCGCCGCAGCGAGCATGAGCCACGGATGGTGCCTGGTCCGCCGTGCAGGCATGCCGGGTGTGTCCTTCATGGGCAGGCGTCTTCCATGCGGCGTCGGAGCGGGGACCGAGGGTTGGCCGTCACGAACGTCCGGATCTCTCCTCGCGCTTGCCGAGTGTTCCCTTGCTTGCACAGGACCTCTGCCCGCAGCACCGAGCGTTCCTCCGCGAACATTCCCTTGGGGAAGCTGGTGTCGGCCTGGCGCAGGGCGGCCAGGGCCGAGGCGTACTCTCGAGCCTGCACGTGCCGCGTCGCAATCCGCAGCGACTCCAGCTCGGATGGTCCCTCCGTTCGAACTGAGGACTGGGGAACGTCAGTGGCCGTGGTGGGGGCGGGCTCGCCTGCGTGGATACGGCCGTATGGTGGAGCAGTCGCCTCCGCGTGTGGCCGTGCCGGGGCTGCGCCGCGTGTCTCGGTCGCCGCATGGGCAGGCGTCGGCTTGGGCTGCGGCGGCGCGTCGGCGTCGATGATCGCCCCCTTCGCACGGCGCGCGGCGAAGTCGGCGGGTGGCGTTGCAAGGGGGCCGTTCTCATCGTGCCGCTCGCGAGGATGAGAACGGGTTGCGTCGACGGTTCGTTCGCCGTGGGTTCCTGCGGCCGCACCGGTGTCGTTGGGGGAGGAGTCCGGAGTGGAGACGAGCGTGATTGCAACCGCTGCGGCGGCAACCCCTCCGAGGGCCAAGCCCACGTGAGCCCCAGAGCCGAGGCGTGCAAGTCCTTGCAACCAACCGGGCCAGCCCGGCCCATCGGATGCGCTGACGGCGATCTGCTGAAGAATCTTCGTCTCTTGCCGAGCCGATGGGTCGGACGCCGCCACCAGCTGCTGGAGCAGGGCTCGTTCGCGCGGAGGGAGCGGCTCTGGGGGGCGGGTCATTGGGAGCAGTCCTCCCCACGGTCGATTCGCGCCACGAGAGCGCGGAAGGCGATGCGTGCGGATCTCAGTCTGGAGTAGGCCGTATTGAGCCGCACGCCGAGTCCATCACACGCTTGGGGAACGGTCATGCCTGCGATGTCGACCGCCACGAAGATGTCCCGCTGCGGTTCTGGAAGCGTCGCGAGAAAGTCCTGCAGCTGCTGCGCAGCCTCGCGCTGTGCGGTGCTCACGTCTGGACCCTCGGGCGGGTGGGGGGCACTCGCCTTCTCCTCTCGTGCCTTTGCACGCCGCACGCTGCGTTGTTTTCGTGCGGCAACGTGCCGCGCGACGCGAAGGAGCCACGGGCGAATCTCCTTGGCGGTGTCGAGTGAGTTCCACTTGCGCAGGGCCACCAGAAACACCTCTTGCGCGGCGTCGTCCAGATCCGCGTCGGCAACGCGGGAATGGCGAAGCACCCGCCACACGAACCTGAAGTTGCGGCGGTACATCTCTTCGAACGCGGACGTGAGTGCGTTCGCGTCCTCCCTCGTGAGGGTGAGGCTGCCGATGCTCATGGCTTCCCTCCGTCCGCCGAAACGCCCGAGCCCTTGTTTTTTTCTCGCCGGAGCGTCCATTGAAGGACGAGCATCGTGCTGAGGCCGACGGGACCCACGGTCGCGACGGTGCCATCGCCCTCGACCGAAGCGCCCGGCCTCAAGATCGGAAGATCCAGCATCACGTCCGGACCGATCGCCAGCCATCGCGTGCCACGCCAGCGAAGCCCGGCCGAGGCCAAACCCGTCCACCACACCTTGGCGCCCGACCGCGGAATGAGGGAACCCGTACCGCGCGCATGGAACGAGCCGACGGCTGTGCCGGCGCAAAAGGTGGCCCGTGGTCCGCGCGGAATCCGAGGCACGAAGCAGGCGCGCGCCTGCGCTTCGTGAGTGGACAGTCGCACCCCTCGGTTGGACTGGTAGCGAACCTCGCGTTGGACCCGGGAGAGGTAGCCGACCTCCGCTCGCCAGCGGTCGCGTTGCCAACCCAGACCCACCCCGACCACCGCGCCTACGTTCGGCAACGACAGCACGTGCACGCCACCGCCGGTCACGAGATCGAGAGCGCCACGGCGTCGCACGCCTGTGGATGTACGCCCAGTCGACGGTCCATCACTCGGCTGCGAAAAAACTGAAGGCGCGGGGACGTCGGCATCCGGGTCCGCGGCGTATTCGGGTGTGTTTGGGTCTGCTGCGCCTGTTTCGAGCGCGTCGTCTGGTTCCGATTGCGCAGGTGGTCCCGTGCCATCACCGCGTGCCGCGAACGTGAGCACGAAGGCGACGTCGTCGACGAGCGCATCGCAGCTGTTGGCGGTCAGGCGTCTCGAGCCGGACCCCGAGCGAGTCGAAACCTCGACGTCCGCGGTCCACACACCATCCTCGTCGCGCAGGACGACGACGGCCCGCGTGAACTCATCGGACCCGCCCGAAGCGGCGACGCGCTGGTTGACCTCGTGCTCCAGGCCCCGTCCGTCACACGCTGCGACGCCATCGACCTCGACATCGATGGACGACGTCACCACAGGCACCTGCACCAGCAGCTGGGCGATGGCGGCCACCAACATGCCGACAGAGACTAGTGGGCCGGGCATCGATTACAAATCTCGAAAAAAAACGAACCCGGAACCACGGATCCGGGCCGCGGCGGGGAGCAGGTGGTGTGAGGTCTTCTCGACCGGCCTTCCCTTCGTTGGCTCGCCAGCCCGTCGCGCTCACCCAGAGACCGTGCATGACAGCTCGTACGACCATCATCACCACGTTTCGGGACGCGGCCGGCTACTTGCCAGCGGCCATCCGGTCGCTGAAGCAGCAGCGCCAATCCACGTTCGTGTCGCTGCTCTTCGATGACGGTAGTCAGGACCGATGGCGTGAGGACGTCGAACCTATGATCGCAGACGATCCGCGATTTCGGCTCGTGCCCCACGATCCCGTGGGTCGACGCGCTGCGTTGGAACGCGCACACGCGCTCGCAAAGACCGAGTTCGTGGCGTGGCTGGATGCGGACGACAAGCTCCATCCCGACGCCCTCGCCAAGACGGAGGCGTTTCTCGACGACAACCCCAGCGTCGGGATGGTGTTCACCGACAACCATCGGATCGATGCTCGCGGCAACCTCCTGCGCCGCCGCCATCGGCCCGCGTGGTCGCGTCCGGGCCAACTCGTCGACTTCTCTACGTTTCACTTTCGCCTGATTCGTCGCACGGCATTTGCTGCGGCGGGCGGTATCTCGGACCTCGAGATCGGCATCGACTACGACCTCGCTCTTCGTCTCGCCGAGGTGACGCGGTTCGGCCATCTTGCTGAGCCCCTCTATTTCTACCGGGTGCACGGAGCGCAGATGTCGTCGCGGAAGAAACAGGCGCAGACGCAGGCGAGCGCTCGAGCGGTGCGGCGCGCCCTGAAGCGTCGAGCCATCCCCGCGACCACGCTGCACCTTCGGCAGAACCGGTTCGTACTGCGCGTCCGTTCGAAACCCGAAGCGTCCCGACCATCGCGAGCTGCCCATCCAGCAGGTGCGGTGGGAAAGCGACCGACGACGGCCACGGTATGGCCCGCAGAGAACGGCGACTTCATCGCAACGGCGCTCCGAGACGGCCTGCACCGCCAGGGCATCGCGCTGACCTCGACGGGCGACACCATCGACGCGCTCGCGCGAAGTGTCCAGCACTCGAGCGTGGGAGACGTGCTCTTGCTCCACAGCGTGGGATCGATGCTCGGCGAACACGGCGTGCTCTCGCTCGTTGAACTCGGCGCCTGCATCGCTCGCCTGCGCCTCCGCGGAACCTGGGTGGTGTGGTGTCGCTGGGCCGATCGCGTACATCCTCGGCTGCACGGCCTCGCGTCGCGAGCCCTCGGCGCGATGGTCGACGCGGTCGTGGACTCCGAGGGCGTCGAAGCCTCGGCGCTCGGTCGGTTGTGCGCGGTTGGGTCTCCCGATGTGTCGGAGTTCGTTCCGCACGTGACCCAAGGCTATGCGCGGACGCGTCTGGGACTGGAGACGAGCCAGCCGGTGGTGCTCTGTCTCGCTGTGAGTCCGGCCGACCGCGCGCTGCTACGTCGGGCCCGAGCGCGTCTGGGCGGCGCAGGAACGCATTTCCTGCTCACCGGCGCGCACGAGGGAGACCGGTCCGCGACCTGCGTCCCGCATCCCCGGTCGACACGTGGGGTCTCCACGCTCGTGGCGGCGAGCGATGTGGTGGCGCTGGGGGGTGTCGGCAACGCGCGCTCGTTCTGCTCGCTGGCCACCGTGGCGGGGCGTCCAGTGTTCTCGATGCCGTCGCTCGGCAGCTCGAGCACCGTGCTCCCTCCATTCTCGTCGGCGCTCGACGTCGACAAAATCACCGGCGCGGCATCGCGCTCGTCGACGCCGCGCGTTTGCCCAGCGAAGTGGGCCGAGATGCTGCTTGCGGCGTGCTGAGTTCCTTTGCGGGGAGTGTGGCGTTCGATGTGGTCGATGGTGCGAGGGAGTGAAGGGTCCGAGGTGAGGTCTGTGCTGACGGGGATCCGCAAGGCCGCCGAGCGGTGGGATCGGAGTTCGCCGATGCCGCTTCTGTACCCGTTCGTGATGACGGCGAAGGAGAAGGCGGTGTTCGATCGCGAAGTCGGGCACGCATCCGCGTACCTCGAGTTCGGCCTCGGGGGCAGCACGCTCCGTGCGCTGCAGAAGTCCTCCGCACGCATCGTGTCGGTCGAGTCGAGCCCCGGATGGCTGAAGACCATGCGTCGCTACCGCGCGGTGCGAAAGGCCGAGGCATCTCGCTTGCTGATCGTGCCGGTCGACATCGGCCCCACGCGCGCATGGGGATATCCGCAGGGCATTGCGCACGCGCCGAAGTTCTCGGCCTACTCCTCGGCGGTGTTCGAGCGAGTCGATACGTCGGACGTGGGGGTCGTCCTCGTGGACGGCCGGTTTCGCGTGGCGTGTACCCTGAAGTTCATCCTCACGCGGACCGACCGAAGGGCGGCTCGCATCATGATTCACGACTTCTGGAATCGTCGTCACTACCACTCGCTTCTCCGGCACCTCGACGTGCTGGATGGAACCGACTCGCTCGGGACCTTTGCGATCCGCCCCGACGTGGACCTGGAGCGGGTGGCGGCGGACCATCGTCGATTCGAGCAGGACCCTCGGTAGGTCGACCAAGACGGACGGCGGGCCGGTCGGCGACGCGCCGCCCCAGTCGGCGAACGTTGGCGTGCGCCGCGGCTGACGTTCAACCCGAGCGGCACCGGGTCGCGCGACCGACCGTCGCGCGCGCCCTCGTGACGCATGGCGCCGTGATGCCGACGCGACATGCTCCGCGCGTGATGCCCGGGGTGCTCTTGTTCGCGCTGGTGCTGGCCGCGTCGATCGGGGTGGTCGACGTGGTCGCACAGCGTTGGCTCATCGCTTCGCGAGCGCGTCCGCGACTTCGCCGGGCGCCGGGAAGCGGCCAATCTCATGCTTGGAGAAGACCCGCGTACCGTCGACGATGACGTCGAAGATGCCGCGGCTTCCCTCGATCAGGCGGGGCTGAACGTCGAATCGGTCCTGAAGCTCGGCAACCAACCTGGTCGCCTGCGGCTTGTAGTTTCACATCACGCAGTATTCGATGGAGATGTCCACGCCCCCAGCCTGACACGTTCGGTCGGTGCGGCGCGAATCCCCCCGCTGCGGCGGCCTCAACTGCGACGCAGCGTCACGGAAGTTGTAACTCGGTGGCGCGGTGGGAGTATCTCACCCGGATGAGACGGGGGACCGTGGCGGCGTTGGTGGTGCTCGGCGGATGCGACACGTCGCAGGACGAGGGCGCAGAGCAGGTGACGGAGGTGGCGCCCCCCGATCACGGCGAGGCGCTCTCACCCGACGACGCGTCGGTGCTCGCGGTCGACCGCTTCTCCCAGGAGCGCGCCTCCGACCTCTCGGTGCCCGATCCAGGAGAGCCCATCGACTTCGATGCGGACTACTACGAGGTCGGGCTCGGCCCCGATGGTGCCGAGGCGGCGTACTACGGCCTCGGGGGGTCCTCGGGGTTCACGATGCCCGTCTACCAGCTCGTCGATGCAAACGACGCGCCGATTGCGGACCAACTCCCCATCGTCGATGCGCTTCCTGGCGAGAACGCATACAGCGACTTTTGGCAGCTGGTGCTCGTGCGGGTTCCCGCGGGCTACGTCGCCAACACCATCACGAGCGCCGACGAAGTTCTCGCCACCGACTACGAAAGGGTGCCGACCGTCGAGGTGCACAACCGCCCGCTCGTACCCCCGGGGTCTGTGGCCGCGCTGGCCTCCGATGCCGGCGCGCCGACGCTCGCGTGGTACGGGGACGACGTCGTGCACGCCCTCGCTTTCGACGAAGCGCCGGTGCGGGTCCGGGGATCTCTGGTCGACTACGCTGCGATCTACGTGTGCCTCGCGGAGTCCGGAGACTTTTGCGCCGACGACGACGGCAACACGCACAACGTGGTGGCGGCCGTGCCAGGCCAAGACGGCTACTCGCCGCTGTGGAAGATCTGGCGCTACGACGTGGGCGTGTTCGACGACGTCATGGACCTGCCTTCGGCGCAAGCTGCCGACGCGGAGACGGTGACGGGCCTGGTGAACTGTCCGCTGGTCGAGTGGTAGTCGCGCGGGAGATGCGCGATCCCCTTGTCGCTGCACGGTTCGCGCCGCCTGACGGCGTCTGAGCGGCCGCTCACGCAAAACTGAGCGCGACCGAGCTTCCAGCGATTGACAGCCCGGTGACGCCGACCCTATAACCCCGCCCACCTCGCTGGGCTGTTGGCCCGTCGGGGAGCTCTTAGGGGCGTCGACAAGTGGCTTAAGTCACCAGGTTTTGATCCTGGCATTCGTAGGTTCGAATCCTACCGCCCCTGCCACCCATCCCCGGTACCTGCTCTCACCGCTGGTACGCGGGGATTTTTCGTTCGCGCCGGCCGCACCCTGCCTCGCACGCACGGAGCCCCGGACGTGATAACCCCAGACGCGTCGCGAGGTCCCGATGAACAAGACCCTGAGCATCTTTGGCGGCAACTCCAACCCTCAGCTGACGCGCGACGTCGCCGACTACGTCGGCACGCCAGAGGGAAAGTCTCGCGTCGAGCGATTCGCGGACGGCGAAATCTTCGTCGAGATCGGTGAGAACGTTCGCAATGTGAACTGCTTCATCCTGCAGTCCACGTGCACGCCGCCGAACCGCAACTTGATGGAGCTGCTCATCATGATCGACGCGCTCAAGCGTGCGTCGGCCGGCAGCATCGTGGCTGTGCTTCCGTACTTCGGCTACGCCCGGCAGGACCGCAAGGTGAAGCCGCGGACACCGATCAGCAGCAAGCTCGTCGCTGACCTGCTCACCGCAGCCGGTGCTACGCGCGTCGTCTCGGTCGACCTGCACGCGGGGCAGATTCAGGGCTTCTTCAACATCCCGTTCGATCACCTCTTCGCCAGCCCCGTGCTCATCGATCGCCTCGAGCGGCATGGCTATCGCGGCGAGGACACCGTGGTCGTCTCGCCCGACGCCGGCGGTGTGGAGCGGGCGCGCATCTACTCCAAGGCGCTCGGATGTGGCCTCGCGATCATCGACAAGCGTCGCGACAAGCCCAACGTCAGCCAGGTGCTTCACCTCATCGGTGACGTGAAGGACAAGAAGGCGATCCTCGTCGACGACATGGTCGACACCGCGGGCACGCTCTGCAACGCGGCCCAGGCCGTCATGGATCACGGCGCGACCGAAGTCGTCGCCGCCGCAACCCACGGCGTCTTCTCCGGCCCCGCGATGGAGCGCATCAACAACAGCGCCCTGAGTAAGGTGCTGGTGACCGACACCATCCCGCAGCAAGAGCGCCAGGCCGTCTGCGACAAGCTCGAGGTCATGGGCATGGGCCGCCTGCTCGGTGAAGCCGTCAAGCGCATCCACCACGGCGACTCGATCTCTTCGCTCTTCACCTGAGCCTCAGGCTGCGCAAAGCACGGCGGGTGCGCGGGGTCACGTCCCCACGTGCCCGTTCTTGCGTCCTGGAGCCGGATTTGACAGCGGCGTGGGGGGCCTCCATTCTCCCGGCTCCGGTTCCCTCGGCGGCGTGCCATGCCGGCACCTATCCGAGCTCCGAAAACCAAACGGACGAAAGAATCCACGATGAGCGAGTACGGCAATCTTACCGTCAACGTGCGCAGCAACCACGGCAAGGGCGCGGCCCGGAGCCTCCGTCGCGAAGGCCTGGTCCCCGGCATCCTTTACGGTGGCGGTCAGGACAACATCTCCTTGAAGCTCAGCCCCCGCGAGCTTAAAAAAGCCACCGACCCCGACCGGAGTTGGAACACGATGTACACCCTCACCATCAAGGAAGAGGGTAAAGGCGACATCACCCAAACGGTGGTGGTCTCCGACGTGCAGGTGCACCACATCCGCCGCGAGGTCACCCACATCGACTTCATGCGCGTCGATGCCGATGCCGAAGTCGTCCGCAAGATCCCCGTTCGCTACGAAGGCCGCCCCGTGGGCGTGGTCAAGGGCGGTAAGCTCAAGAAGTACCGTCGCATCGTCAAGGTCGCTTCGAAGCCCGCCGAAGTGCCGGTCGAGCTGCTCGTCGAAATCACCGGCGTCGACGCGGGTGAGTCCATCCGCATGAAGGACGTCCAGCCCGCCTCCGGCCGCCTCGTCGAGCCTGAGGAAGCTCGCCTGTGCTTCGTCGAGATGCCCAAGGCGCGCAACGAAGACGACGACAAGAAGAAGAAGTAAGCCGCTGGCTCGGGTCTCGCGATGGCCGACCTCGCCCCATGGCTGCTGGTCGGGCTGGGCAACCCCGGCTCGAAGTACGCCCACAACCGTCACAACGTGGGCTTCATGGCGGTCGATCGCTGGCTCGACCGCCACGGCACGCCCGGGGCGGACGGCTGGCGCGAGAAGTTTCATGGCGCGTTTTCCAGCGTCAGCGGGCGGTTTGGGCGCTGTATCGTGCTCAAGCCGCTCACCTTCATGAACCTCAGCGGCAAGTCCGTCGCGGCGGCGGCCACCTTCTTCCGGGTACCGCCCTCCAAGCTCATCGTGCTGCACGACGAGCTGGACTTCGATTTCGGGCGCCTCGCCATCAAGAAGGGCGGAGGTCACGGAGGCCACAACGGTCTCCGGGACATCATCGCCGCGACGGGTTCGCGAGACTTCCTTCGCGTGCGGATGGGCATCGGCCGTCCGCCGCGGGGCAACATGGACGTGGCCGCGTGGGTCCTCAAGGACTTCTCCTACGAGGAATCGGCAGATCTCACGGACCTCGTGGATCGCGCACACGAGGCCGCGACCGCGGTGATGACCCAAGGGGTCTCCACCGCCATGAACGCAATCAACCAAACAGCCTCGAAGGACGGGCCCAAGGGGCCCAAAGCCAAGAAGGGGGTCGGCAAGGCCGAGCCGACCCTCTCCGTAGTCCCCCCGCCGTCCGACGATCCAGCCCCCGAAGGCTGAGTCGTCTCTCAAAGCACTGGCCTCCAGGCGGCCCAGGTTCAGACCCGCCAGCCTCCGATTTCTGGTAAGCAAGGCCCGCTTTTCGTTCGAGCCACCCCTCGAAGGACACCGTCGTGCAAATCGAACAGCTCTCCTACATTCTCCCGGTCGCCGGGGTCGTCGCGCTGGCCTACAGCTTCGTGACGACCGGCTGGATCGGAAAACAAGACGCCGGCAACAACGTCATGAAGACGATTGCCGACCAGATCAGCAAGGGCGCCATGGCGTTCCTCGCTGCCGAATACAAGGTGCTCGCGATCTTCGTCACGGTCGTCGCGGCAGCGTTGGTCGGGATGAACATGACCATCGACGGCGGCTCGCCGCTGATCGGTGTCGCGTTCGTCGCAGGCGCAGCCGCCTCGGCATTCGCCGGATACCTCGGCATGAAGGTCGCCACCCAGGCGAACGTCCGCACCGCAGCGGCGGCCCGTAAAGGCCTGCCCCCAGCGCTCACGGTTGCGTTCCGCGGCGGTGCCGTCATGGGCATGAGCGTGGTCGGCCTCGCGATGGTTGGCCTCGGCGGCCTCTTCATCTTCTTCAACAGCTCGTTCGACGCGATGACCGACTCCGCCGGCTTGGTGAAGTCGGTCAACCTGCTCGCGGGCTTCTCGATGGGCGCTTCGTCCATCGCTCTGTTCGCGCGCGTTGGCGGCGGCATCTACACCAAGGCTGCCGACGTCGGTGCCGACCTCGTCGGTAAGGTCGAGGCTGGCATCCCCGAGGACCACCCGCTTAACCCCGCCACCATCGCCGATAACGTCGGTGACAACGTCGGCGACGTCGCGGGCATGGGTGCCGACCTCTTCGAGTC
>CAYSPB010000090.1:0-20923 GCA_964432695.1 uncultured Nannocystaceae bacterium | reverse complement strand
ACGCCGCCCTCCGCCTCGCTCGCCGACGTGGGCGCGTGCGCGCAGCCGATGTAGCCAGCCCCAGCATGGCCCAGATGCGACACGGCGTCGCATGACATCGCGTCGCAGCGACGGACAGACGCACGGCCTCTAGGCTGACGTCCGGTAGACCTGCGCCATGAAATCGAACTCCTGGCTTCTCCTTGCCGCACTGGCAGCTCCCGTGGCGTGCGACTCCGGCGGCGGAGACGGCGACACCGACGGCGGCAGCTCTACGAGCACGACGACGGCAAGCACAACGGCCAGCACGACCGAGTCGCCGACCACCTCCACGACGCCCGGCAGCAGCACGACCGACGCCGCCACGACCGAGGCCGACGGCAGTTCGTCCGGAGAGCCCGGCACTGGAAGCTCGACCGGCGAGCCCGGTACCGGCAGCACCTCGACCGGCGAAGCCATCCAAGAGGTTAGCCTGCAGTTCGCGGCCCGCGTTGGCGATGCCGAAGCCAACTGCACCGACACCTACGACGCGGTCGGGTCAGGAGACGACAGCGCGGTCTTCCGCGACATTCGCTTCTATGTCTCGAACGTGCGGCTCGTGAACGAAGACGGTGACGACGTCCCCGTGGAGCTCACCCAGGACGGCGTGTGGCAGTACGAAGACGTCGCGCTGCTCGACTTCGAGGACGGCTCGGGCGCCTGCATGGCATCGGGAGACGCGGGCCTCAACACCGTAGTCGTGGGTGAAGTTCCCGCAGACACGTACACCGGCGTTCGCTTCGACCTCGGCGTGCCCGCCGAGCTCAACCACTCCGACGCGAACACGGCCGAGCCGCCTCTGAACGTGCTGGCCATGTCCTGGCCGTGGCTGGTCGGTCGCAAGTTCGTTCGCATCGACCTGAGTGTCGACACCGGCGCTGTCGACCGCGGCGGCAACCCAGTCTTCAACGCCTGGAACACGCATCTCGGTTCACAGGGCTGCTCGAACGACGGCGCCGGCGGCATGATGCCGCCCACGATGGAGTGTGCGCGTCCGCAGCGTCCCGCCATCGCCCTCGATGGCTTCGACCCCGAGGCGGGCACCATCGTCGCCGACATCGGCGCGCTCCTTGCCGACAACGACGTCAGCATGAACATGGCTGGCGCCCCCGGCTGTCAGTCGTTCTTCGACACGATGGGCCAAGACGAAGACGTCGACTGCGTCGAGCTGTTCCCCAACTATGGCTTGAGCTGGGACTCGGGCGACTGCATGAACGACTGCGAAGACCAGTCGTTCTTCTCGGTGGAGTAAGGCATGCGAACCCTCGGCGCATCCCTGCTCGCTGTGCTCGGCACCCTCGCGGTTGTCGGATGCGATGACGCGCCGTCGGGTTCCGCGTCCGGCGACGGCTCGGCCTCCGATACGGCCGAGCCCGCCACGACCGTCGACCCCTCGCCCGGTTCGGCGACGAGCGATCCGGAAACGCCCACGACCGGAGGGACCGAGGACGGGTCCACCGGGGAGGGCGACGGGTCATCGAGCGGAGACGAGGGCGGTTCCACTACCGGGGAGACGCCGGGGTCGACCTACGAGTGGGACCTGCCCGAGGGTTTTCCTGAGCCGGCCGTTCCGGACGACAACCCGATGTCGGCCGAAAAGGTCGAGCTGGGCCGCCACCTCTTCTACGACGTCCGGCTCTCCGCAAACGAGACCCAGTCGTGCGGCAGCTGCCACTTCCAGGAACTCGCCTTCACCGACGGACTCGCCCAGCCGATCGGCTCCACGGGCGACGTGGTCCTGCGTAGCTCGATGAGCTTGGGCAACGTGGCCTACAGCGCCACCCATACGTGGGCAAATCCCCTGCTGGAGAGTCTCTCCGCGCAGGCCGCAATCCCGCTCTTCGCCGAGGACCCCGTGGAGCTCGGGGCCGTGTTCGCCGACGCTGAGATTCTCGAGCGCCTGCACAGCGACCCTCTGTACGACGGTCTCTTCGCCATGGCCTATCCCGACGACGAGGACGCGGTCTCGTGGATCAACATCCGGCGGGCGATCGCCAGCTTCGAGCGGACGCTCATCACGGGCAACGCCCCCTACGACCGGTTTCAGCGTGGTGACGTCGATGCAGTGTCCGACTCGGCGAAACGCGGCTCGGAGCTGTTCTTCAGTGAGCGGCTCGAATGCCACCACTGCCACAACGGCTTCAACCTGACGAACAGCACCGTGCATGCGAACACCGCGTTCCCACCGGCGCCGTTCATGAACACCGGCCTGTACAACATCGGGGGCCAGGGAGCCTACCCGGCGGGCGGAACGGGTTTGGCCGAGTTCACGCTCGATCCGTCGGACATCGGCAAGTTCAAGCCCCCGAGTCTGCGAAACATCGCCGTGACCGGTCCCTACATGCACGACGGCAGCGTCGAGACGCTCGAGGACGTGATCGACTTCTACGCTGCGGGTGGCAGGAACATCGTCGAAGGCGAGTACGCGGGCGATGGCCGCGTGCACCCGAACAAGAGCGGCTTCGTGACCGGCTTCACGCTGACCGAGCAGGAGCGTGCCGACGTACTTGCGTTCCTCGAGTCGCTCACCGACGAAGACTTCCTGACGAACCCGGCCTTCGCGAACCCCTGGAAGTGACCGGGAACGCGGGACGTTGCGAGCTCGAACGCATGCTGGGCTCGAGGTGACGCTAAATTCACAACGAGATTGATGCATGCCGCGCTTTCCCTCGTGCGTCGTCGCCCGTACTTTCGGCGGCTGTGGGCCGGCGGTTTGGCGTCCCTGCTCGGTGACACGGTCGGCTGGCCGTCGCGCACGCCTTCGAAAGCCGAGGCTCGTTGCCGGCAGCAGCCTCAATTGCAACGACGGCCGCCCTCCTCTCCCTCGTTGGGCTCTGGAGAACCGCCGTCGCCGGGGCTGACCCCGTCAGCGGGGAACGCCCATGACCGCCGTGCGCGGTCGGGCGCTCCGCGACCTCAGCACTTGTCGTTGCCGAGCTGGCCCCACGCGTGCTCGCAGTAGTGCTCTGCGAGGGTTCCCTCGGCGTCGCCGGCCTGCTCGCAGAAGCCACCGAAGCAGCTCAGCGTCGTTTCGTCGAGCGCTTCGCATGCGGTCATGCACTCGGCCGTGTCGGCGTACGGGTATGCGTCGTAGCTGGCGCAGTTCGCCTCCATGCAGGTGCAGAACGCTTGGCACTGCTCACTGCCGGCTGTGTCACCTTCGGTGTGATCGTGGTCTGTGTCGTGGTGGTCGGTGTCATGACCATCCGTCTCATGGCCATCCGTGTCGTGGTGGTCCGTGTCGTGACCATCGGTGTCGTGGTGGTCCGTATCGTGGTCGTGCGTGTCGCTCTCCGACTCGTGGTCGTGCGAATCGCTCTCCGACTCGTGGTCGTGCGAGTCGCTCTCCGACTCGTGATCGTGCGAATCGCTCTCCGACTCGTGGTCATGCGAATCTCCCTCCGACTCTTCTCCTTCGGTTCCGTGACCGTGGGGCTCCTGGCAGGAGGCCTGCCCGTTGTGCTCATCACAGATGAGCCCGGATTCGCAGTCGTCCGCGCTGTTGCACGGAGCGCCGACCGCACCGCCGCTCGCGTTGTCGCAGGCGCCGAGCGCGAGAGATGCGAAGAGGATCGAGCCAATGCTGAGGCGTCGCATAACTCGTGGAGAATGCAGCGGGGCGGCGCCTCGATCGCGTGACCGGATGTCGCACTGCGACGCCCTGTCGCGCCGTGGAGTACAACGGGGCGGCTGATGCCCTCTTCGCGCCACGATTCGCTGTTTTCGCTCCCGGGCTTGGGGTCCGGACGAAGCGCCATCGTGCTCAGTGCGGTGCTGCTCGGCGTTCTCTTCGTATCCCGAATCGCACTTCTGCCAGACGGACCCTGGGAACAAGATGAAGCGCTGTTCGCGGCCGGGGTGATCGACTTCGACGTGACCCGACATCGCCCTCATCCTCCGGGCTTCCCGGGCTGGATCGCTCTCGGAACGCTTCTGCACCCGCTCGTCGGCGATCCCGTTCTCGCGCTGCAGCTCGCATCCGCGCTTGCCTCCATCGTCCTCTTTGCAGCCCTCGCCCACGCGCTGACCCGGCTGACCCAGGGTCCGACCGCGACGCTGGCCGCCGCGGCCTTTACAGTCTCGCCGCTCGCCTGGGTCCACGCGGGCCGAGCGTTCTCCACCACCCCAGCCCTTGCCTGCGCCGTCGCGGCGCTCGTCGCTTGGCCACGCGGACCCTGGGTCCATCGACTCGGCTGGGTCCTGCTCGGATGCGCCGCGACCATCCGCCCGCAGCTCCTCCCCGAGCTGTGCATCCTCGCGCTCGTCGGCCTGATGGACCCAGGGTCGGACCGGACCGTGAAGCTTCAGGGCATCGGCCTAGGCGTCGCCGTGGTCGGGCTCGCGACCGCAACCGTGCTGCTTACGGCCGGTCCCTCCCCAGCCGCCGTGGCCCATGCGTTTGTGGATCACCTTGGCCGACACCGCGGCGGTCTGGACCGCAGCGTCTCATTTTCGTCCCTGGGTCTCGTCCGCGGGCTCGGCCATCCCGCTGTCGCGGTCGCGGTACTCGCGGCCACCGCCCTTGGCCTCGTACGCGCCTTCGCAGCAGGGCGTCGCCAAGGCCTTTGGCTGATCGCGCTCGTGCTCGTGACCGCGGCCGCCGTGTTCCGCCTCCATCACCCTGGCTTTCCACGATACGCCGTGGCTCTGCTCGCCGCACTCGTCCCTGCCGCAGCGATGGGTCTGGATGCCCTGCCGGCGCGCTGGTCCCGTGCGGTATGGATCGTCGCGATCGCGTTCGGCGGCGTCGCGTCCCTGGGTCCGCTGCTCTCGATGCACAAGGCACCCCTGCCCCCGGTGGCCGCTGCGCGGCGAGCCCTGATGGACCCGGGGCTCAGCGCCCTTGCCTACAGCCACGGCATCTTCTCCTTCGCACGGCTCGAGGCCGAGCGCGCCGGCGCACGAGGGATCGACGTGCAGGATCCCGCCGCCCCCCTTCGACTGCCCGCTGGTGCGTACGCCATCGAGGGGCGCACGCTGCACTTTCTCGACGGCGTCACCGCCTGTACCCATGACATGCCTCCCGCCCCGGCCCGCGCGACGACCCTGGGTCAACGACGCTTCAACCGAGCGCGGCTGGGCCGGGACGTGATCGTCCTCGGAGACGGCGTCTTCGGACCGGAGCGGGACGTCGATGGCGAACGCTTCGCGTGGCTCGGACCCACGGCCCAGTTTCACGTGCCGGCGGGCGCGACGACGCTTCAGCTGCGGATCGATGTACCCCCCAACGGCGCGCCGCAGCGCGTGCGGGCACGCGGGACCCACGGTCCATCGTGGTCCGAGACGCTGACCCAGGGACCGGGGGCGCTCGCGGTGCCGGTATCGAACTGCGCGTCCGGTTGTACGGTCACGCTCGAGTTCGACACGGTCTGGCATGAAGCCGGAGACCCACGAGCCCTCACCGCGCGGCTCGAAGCGGCCTGGGCCGAAGGGCCCCCGTTCCGACCCGGGTTCGGCCGATGGTCCCCGGGTCAGCCCCGCAGCGTCCGAGCCCGCGCCGTGACGCTGGAGGGCGTCGAGCAACCGGAGGCATTCGGCGGCGGGCGCCGCGGTGCGTGGACCGGACCCTGGGTCCATGCGCGATTTCCTGCGTCCGCCGGTCACCTCGAGGTCGAGCTCGCGCGCCCTGACCACGTCCCTGGGTCGGTCGAGCTGCGAACGGACGCAGAGACCCAGACGGTTACGATCGGCCCGAAACGCACCATGGTGACGCTCGAGACCGACGCGCCCGGCGGCATTGCCGACCTCTGGATCGAGACGCCGACGTTCGTACCGGCCGAAGTCCGAGAAGGCACCGAAGACCGACGGACCCTGGGTCTGATTCTGTACGGGGTGACGAGTCGACCCACGAACGACCCCTGTGCGCCTCAGTGACGTATTCTTGGGTCGCACGCACGACCCATGACGACCTACGACCTCAAGATTCAGGGCGGCACGCTGATCGACGGCACCGGCGCGCCGCGTACCACCGGCGACATCGGCATCAAGGACGGACGCATCGTGGACGTCGGGGCGTGCAGCGGCACCGCGGCGGAGACGCTCGACGCGAGCGGGGCGATCGTGACCCCCGGCTTCACCGACCTGCACACGCACTACGACGGCCAGGTGTCCTGGGACCCCGATCTTGCCCCATCCTCGATTCACGGCGTGACCACGGCGGTCACCGGGAGCTGCGGCGTCGGCTTTGCCCCGTGCCGCTCCACGGACCACCAGCGTCTCATCGAGCTGATGGAAGGCGTCGAAGACATTCCCGGCGTGGCGCTGGCCGAAGGACTCACTTGGAACTGGGAGACATTCCCCGAGTACATGGCTGCAATCGACGGCTTTCCACACGCGATCGACTTCGCGGTTCAGGTACCCCACGACGCGATGCGGGTCTACGTCATGGGCGAGCGCGCAACCCCGGGCTCGGTTGCCACGCCCGAAGACATCGAGCGCATGCGAGCGATCACCCGTGAGGCACTGGAGGCCGGTGCGGTCGGGTTCTCGACCGGACGAACCAACAACCATCGAACCGCGCGCGGCGAAGCGACGCCCGCATCGGAAGCGACGATCCCCGAGCTAACGGGCATTGCTCGGGCGTTCGAGGGCATGAACCGCGGCGTGCTCCAAGCGGTCAGCGACTTCGACATGTCCGACGAGCGTTTCGACGAAGAATGGGACGTGCTCGAGCAGATGCTGCAGGCCGCCGGCGGCCGCCCGATGTCGATCTCACTGATGCAGCGCGACCAGGCCCATACGCAGTGGGAGCGCATCCTCGAGCGCGCCGAGAAAACCAACGCCGCCGGCCATACCTTGCGCCTGCAGGTTGCCCCGCGCCCGATCGGGGTGTTGCTGGGCTACGGCGCCACATTCCATCCGTTCATGGGCTTCCCCGCGTACCGAGAGATCGCCGACAGACCATTCGCCGAGCGCATCGAGATCCTCGGGGACCCCTCGTTCAAGGCGAAGCTGCTCTCGCAGGAGCACACGCGCCTCTCCGGCGATGGGAGCTCGATCCCACCGCTGGCCGACGTCCTGCTCGCGCGCATCGACATGGTTGCGATGAAGCTCTACCGACTCGGCGAGGTGCCCAACTACGAGCCCGACCCGATGACCTGCATCGGTGTGGAGGCGTCGCAGAAGAAGGTGTCGGTCCTCGAGTGCATCTACGACGCGCTGCTCGAGAACGACGGCACGACCCTGCTGTATTTCCCGCTCTACAACTTCACGAGCATGAACCTCGATGCGGTGCATCGCATGCTCACGCACCCACTCGCGCTGCCCGGACTCAGTGATGGGGGCGCCCATGTGGGCACCGTCTGCGACGCGAGCTTTCCGACGACCCTGCTCACGCACTGGGGACGCGATCGCGAGAAGGGCCGCATCGAACTCGAGACGCTCGTACGCATGCAGACCCACGACACGTCGCGGTTCGCGGGTATCACCGACCGAGGCACGCTCGAGCCAGGCATGCGCGCGGACATCAACGTGCTCGACTACGACAACCTTCGATTGGGTCCGCCCAAGCTCATCCACGATCTCCCCGCAGGCGGTGCACGCCTGATGCAGCACGCGACCGGCTATATCGCGACCTACGTACGCGGCGTGAAGGTGGCGGAGAACGGCTCACTCACCGGCAACCGCCCCGGTCGCCTCGTCCGCGTCGGTCACTGACGATGACCCGTTGGCGTCTGCGCCCGTTGGTGGTGCGGACGGCGGCAGGTCGACCTTCGAGCGCCAGGCGATCGTCGCCGCGCCCAGCAGAGGACCCGCGTACGCGAGAACGTTCACCCAGCCATATCCGACGGCTTCGAACGCATAGTTCAACATCATGCGCGGACCCTCCGGCACGCTGGGTAGAGCGAGCACGGGGTGAATGCTCAGCAGCGCAGACCCCGTGCAGGCAGCGGCGCTCCCCACCAACGTCACCCACCGGAGGCGGGCGCTGCGTGTCCGGACCAGCACCCCAACGAGCAGCATCACGAGGGTGAAGGCGACGAGCACGGCCCCACACGCGGCCGTGACCAGCGACGGCACGGTCCACGACGCCTCGCCCAGAAGGATCGGCTCGGCCAGCAACGCCCCCCAATCGACCGTCCGGGCCGCCTCGGGCCCGAGCATCGCCTCGGCGTAGGCCGGCAGACCCACTCCGACCCGGATACCAAATCCGACGACGTACACGAGCAGCAAGACGAGTGCACCGAGTCCCAACTCCGCAGCGTGCTTCATCCGAACACCTCCACGAACAGCACGGTCACCGCACCATCGTCTGCAACCTCGTACACGACCTTGTACGGAGACGAAGGACGCCCGTCGTAGAACACGCGTCCCCGCATGTAGAGCGTGCCGTCGAGAACTGGCTCCCGCACGGCGTCCCACGTCGCGCCCCACAATCCGATGGCGGTCGGAGTCTGCGGCGCGGCCTCGACGATCGCCGCACGCAGCGTCTCTTCGATGGCCCCCTTGTGGGCGCGCACCACCGCTGCCGTCTCGGGTTCGAGCGCATCGAGTCGCTCGAAGTACTTCTGTTCGTTGAGGTTGGTGAGGCAGCCGCCGGACAGCAGCAACATCCCCCCGAAGAGCACGCGCAACACGGCCCAGCCTACCCCGACCGCCGGGCACAGGTCGGCCACAGCACGAAGCGAACGCGCCCGGCACGTGAGCACGGACCAGGCGCGGCGTCTTCGGGTTGGTGAGGGCGGCTAGGCGCGGCCGACGATCTTCTGGACGATGACGTCCGGACTCGGGGACGAGGCGCTGGAGTTGGTCTCCAGGGTGATGATCACCTCGAACTTGCTGTGCGGCGTGGTTGCCTTGAGGCTGCCGCGTCGGCGCTTCTCGGAGTAGTCGAGCAAGCCGAGCTTGGTGACGCCATGACCGGGCACCGCGATCCAGACCGCGTAGGCCTTGTAGGCCGGTCCCAGTCGGTGGGGTGGCGCGAGGTGGTCGACCGTGACGTCGAGCTCGCGGAGGTCGTCCCGGTTGACCTTGACCTTCATCTTGGCGTGGGCAGCGTGGGTCGGGGCCTTTGCGTCCATCTTGTAGCGAGACGCGCAGCCGGTGCCGACTGCGGCGAACAGACCCAGGGCGAGAACGGAGTGGAAAGGGCGTCGCATCACGATAGGTCAGACGCGCTCGGCCCCCTCCGCATTGACCCGTTCACGATCCGTTTGCGCGGATCGTCTCCGGCAGCAGCGCATGCCAGTTGATCGTGGCCTGGAGGCGCGTGAGCACCGAATAGAAGCCCCACTGCAGCCGATTGATGAACGTATAGTCCGCCGGCATCGGGGGCAGCTTGGGCATGCGGGGCAACCTGCCCCGACCGAAGATCAGGGCGCGTTTGCCTTCGACGGTTTTGTCGTTGATCTGCGCGACCCACTCCGGCGTGAACGCGAAGTCTCGGTCGTACAGGGCCGGCTCGATCATGAAGAGGAACAGTTCGCGATAGAACGTCGCCACGTCCGGGTCACCTTGGTCGAGGTCCAGGGCATCGACGAGCGCGCGATCGAATGCGGCCCAGTCTTCGGGTACATCGGTACGGGCCGCTCGGATCGCCGCCCGCATGTAGCCACGCATGTCCTCCGCCATCTTTGGCGGGATCTCCTTCACACAGCCGAAGTCCAGCAACACCACGGTGCCGTCCTCGCGAAAGAGGTAGTTGCCCGGGTGCGGGTCGCCGTTGAACGTCCCGTGGACGTACAGCGAATCCGAAGTCGACTTGGCCAGGACCGTGGCCCACCGATTCCGAAGTGCCTGCGGAGCGTCGACCACGTCGTCGAGCGCCTTGCCGTATTCGAAGGCAGTGGTGAGCACGCGAGGACCCGAGTGCTCGACGAACACCTCCGGGACGACGAGGCCGGGCACGGTTGCGAACATCGCGGCAAATCGCTGCTGCATCCGCGCCTCGCGCTCGTAGTCGAGTTCCTCTTCCATCCGCGCGCGGACCTCCGCGAGCACGTTGCCCGCGAACGTGGCGTTGGTGCTCGCCCCCATCAAAGTCATCAGTGGGCCTGCGAACGACTTGGCGCCGTCGAGGTTGGCGAGGTCGGCCCGCATGGCCTCGCCAATGCCGGGGTACTGAATCTTGACCGCCACCGCCGTACCGTCATGCAGCGTTCCACGATGGACCTGCCCGATCGACGCTGCCGCGAAAGGTTGCTCCTCCAACGTCGCAAAATGCTCGGTCCAGTCGCCCAACGTTTCGGTGAGCACGTGCTGCGCGCTCGACCATGGCAAACTCGGTGCGTCACGCTGCAGCTTGGACAGCACGCGACGAAACGCCGGCTCGGCCTCGGCCGGAAGCGCGCCGTCGATGTACGACAGCATTTGTCCCAGCTTCAGACCAAGGCCCTTGAGTTCGCCCAGCTGGAGCAGCATCTCTTCGGCAGCTTTGACGTGAACGGGATCCTCGGACTGGGTCGATTTGCCCCGACCGGACGCCCGCGACACGGCCAACGGCACGGCCTTGCGCGCCATCCACACCATCTTCGAGAGACGCCTCAAGCGAGAGCCCGAAACACGGTCAGCCACGTCACGCGTATACCGCTCGAACCCGTTCGTGCAACGGGCGCCCTTCCGTCCCGCGACGACCTGCGTTATGCACCGACCCCTGATGACTCGTCGAACTGTCTCCGTGTGCTCGGCCGGTTGCGCGGCCCTGCTGCTGGCGTTCGGGTGCGACGACAGCAGCCGCTCTACCCCTGAGTCCCCGCCCTCGGCCGCAAGCGCGAGTCCTGATGCTGCGGGCGACCAGAAGGCCGACTCAGCGGCCGAGCCGGGCGACGTCGAACCGGTCCCGGTCCAGTCGGACGCGGGCGTGGTCGCCGACGCGACGCCCAAGCCGAAGGTCAAACCCGAGGACTACGGGACCTTGCATCCTCCTGCGCCCGCGCCCGCCGAGAGCGACCTGACCGTGCACGCGATCGCCGGCTTTCCGGTCGTGACGGTCTACGCCGCGCCAAACCTCGAGTCCGCGCGACTGGGACACATGCGTCTGGGCCAGCGAACGATGGTCACGCCTTCGGTTCCCGACGAGGGCGAAGGCTGCCGAAAGGGGTTTCACGCCCTGCCGACCGGTGGCTACGCATGCGCGAGCAAGGGCTTGCTGGTCGATCCCGAGAAGGATCCGTACATGCACCTTCCTCCGCCCGCGCCGCGCGTGGACCAACCGCACCCGTACGACTACGTCGCCGTCGCGCGAGACGGCACCGCGATGTGGTGGCGCCCTGCCGACGCCGACGAGCGCATGCTCGCCGACGAGAAGTACCAGGCCACGCTACCGCCCGAGGAGCGCAAAGAAGTGAAGAAACCCGCTGGCAGCGGGGACTCCACCGACGCATCCGACAAGGCGGCCGACGCTGCGTTGCCCAGCATCCTCGATGAGGCGCCCGAGACCGCCGTCGAGCTGACCGAGGCTGAGAAGGCCGAGCTCGAGCGCAAGAAAGCCGAAGCCGCCGCGCGGGCCGAAGCGAAACGCAAGGCTGAGGAAGAGCGCGCCGCGGAACTCGCCAAGAAGGCTGCGAAGCTTCCGCTCACGCCCGGAACGCCATTCATGGCGAAGGGCAACATCCTCAGCGTCGGACAGAAGACCCGCGACAAGGGCAAGACCTGGCTGCACACCGCACGAGGCGGCTACGTCGAATCGAACAAGACGTACGGCAAGAAGGTGTACGACTTCGAAGGCGCCGTGCTCGAGGACGGTGCCGACTTCCCGTTCGGCTTCGTGATGGCCGAAAAGGGTGTCGCGTATGAGCTCGAGGAGGATGGCGCCTTCAAGTGGAAGCGCAAGCTCGAGTATCGCGAGTTCGTCGATCTCGAACCCGAACCCAAGACCGTCGGCGACAAGACCTACTATCAGACGACCGAAGGCCTCTGGGTTCGCGAGTCCCAGATTCGGCTCGCCGAGCGCCGCGAGATGCCCGAGGGCGTCGACCCCTGGGAGCGCTGGATCGACGTGTCACTATCGCAGCAGCTGCTCGTCGCCTACGAGGGCACTACCCCCGTCTTCACGACCCTGGTCTCCACCGGCAAGAAGGGCACCGCCGAAGAGTCGTTCCGCACGCCGAAGGGCAAGTGGCGGATTCAGAGCAAGCACATCTCTTCTTCGATGGCGGGCAGCACCGCGAGTGACGGCGACTACTCGATCCAGGACGTTCCGTGGACGATGTTCTTCGAGGGCAACTACGCGCTGCACGGTGCGTTCTGGCACCAGCGCTTCGGCCGAACGCGAAGCCACGGCTGCGTCAATCTCGGACCCACCGACGCGCGCTGGCTCTTCTACTGGACCACGCCGTTCCTTCCCGAGACCTGGCATGGCGTGAAGTCGCAGGACGACGCGCCCGGCTCGATGGTGGTGGTGCGCGAGTGAGCCAGCGGCGGCTGGCTTCGGTCTTCGTGGGTCTGCTCGTCGCGTGCGAGCCCAGCCCGAGCCAGACCGACGCGCCGTCGCCTGCCGAACACCCTGCCGCGCCGGCCCCCGCACTCGAACCCGAGCCCACTCCGGCAGCTTCGCCGCAATCGGAGACCAACCGCCCTGCGCACTCGGCGTCTACGACCGGCCCCTCGCTCTGCGTGAAGATGTGCGAGGTACAGGGTCGAGCACGCGCAGTCGCGGCCGAAGTGGTGCGTCGCGAATGCACTGCGCGATGCCAGGGCAACCCCACCCCGACGCAGGAATGCCTCGATGCAGCCAAGCAAGCCCGGACGCGCGTCGAAGCGGTCCCCATGCAGGCACGCGCACCCAAAGCCTGGGCCGTCGTGGGCAACGCGGACCTGATGTGCGGCTACTCGGACCCGTTCACGCAGATCCTGGATCGGGCTGCGACCGACGACGGTCCTGCCCGGCAAACGGCGCTCATCGCCGCGCTAGACGCCGATCCGTTTGCCGCCGAGACCTGCCCATCGGGGACACCACCGGTCTCAGCAGATGCCACCGCAACGGATGCGATCGCCAGCTGCGGTCTCGACGACCCGCCTGAGGGATGGCACGCGCACGTCGGCGCGCTCACGTTTCTCGCCGTCCGAGCGGTGCGGCTTCGCTACGCGGCGCTTGGGCTCGAAACGGGTGACCACGGCACGCTGCTCGACATCCTCACGCTCGCTTCGGCACTCGAACGCGAGTAATCCACGCGCGAAGTCGACCCAAGCGCGGAAACTCCGTGTGCAGGGTCCCATGAGGGTGAAAGGTCGGAGGTGAAACGACGTTATCCACACGAGCACCACCTCTGGCGACATGTCGACAAAGGTACTCGCCCGGGCTATCACCCAGCGTTCAAGTGGGGACTTGATGACCGACCAATCGCACCAGCAGCTGTTCAGCACCCAACGAGCGCTGAGCTCGATCGGGCGCTACGGGCTGCGCAGACTGCTCGGTACCGGCGCCTCGGGCAGCGTTTACGCAGCCTTCGACCCCGAGACCGGCCGCGACGTCGCGATCAACCTGATGCTCGCGAACGCGGGGACGCCGCAAGCCGTCGACGCGCTGCTCGCCGAGGTTCAGACCTGGGCCCGCATTCAAAACCCGCACCTGCTGCACGTGCACGAGGTCGGTACCTACATCGATCCGCGAGACCGCGGCCGCCGGGGCGTCTACGTCGTCCGCGACCTGGTCTCGGGCATGGACATGCAGTGCTGGCTCGACGCGCTGACCCGGCCGGTCGTGATGTCGTGGTCGCAGCTGCTCGGCATGTTCTGCGACGCCGGATCGGCACTGGCCGCCGCCCATGCGCACGGCCTCGTGCACGGCGGATTCTCGCCAGCGAGCATTCTCGTCGGCTACGACGGCAACGTCACAATCAACGACTTCACGTCACGCCTTGCCAAGCCCATCGGTGACACCGACCCGTTCGCCGCCGTAGCCTACGGGGCGCCCGAGTTGCAAAACGGCGCGGCTCCCGACGCTTTTGCCGACCAGTACAGCTTCTGCGCCGCCGTCTGGACGTCGCTGCAGCGGGTCAAGCAAGGCAAGGTCCCCAAGCGAGTGAGCTCGATTCTCGGTCGTGGCATGGCGGAGGACCCCGCGGAGCGTTGGCCCTCGATGGACGTGCTGCTTCGCGAGCTCAACGGTGCACGCCACGGGCTGCTCCGCCGCACGCTCGGCGCCTTCTCGGGCGCGAGCGCGCTGCTGCTCGGTGGCGCAGCATCGCAGCTCGTCGGCTGAGCACGGTCTTCAGCCATGAAAAAGCCCCCGGCTCATCACCGGGGGCTCTTTGTTGGTTCCGCGACTACTCCTGCGGATTGGTGCCCACGTCGGAAGGATCGATGTCCCACTCGAAGCCGTCGAGCAGCACCAGCGAGTCGAGTGCGTTGTCGGACACATCGAAGATGGTCAGATCCAGAGTGATGATCTCGCCGGGTACGACCGGTGCCGTGGTCACGAGCCACTCGGTTCCCCCGCCGGTGTTGTTGGTCTCCATGCCGGTTCCCGCCAGCGCACCGGAGCCACCGGGACAGGTGTAGCAGCCGTTGACTTCACAGTACTCGAAGAATCCGTTGTTCACGCTCACCGGGTTGCCGAGCGAATCGAACGAGATGTTGCCGTCAGCCGGGAGTCCCGCGGCGGCCGAATCCAGGATCGCGAGGTAGAAGTCGTTGAACTGAGTGCAAGCCCACGTCCAGTACTCGGAAGAGAAGAATCGGAACCGGTAGCTGAACGATTGCGCGTTCGTCGGAACCCGGATCGTCAGGCGCAGCAAGACCGAATCGTTCGCGCCCGCACCCGACGGGCAGGCTCCGTTGCAGCTCGCCGAGGCCGGCAGGTTGCCGCCGTTGGCCGCGAGATACGCTGCCGGAGGGCTGTGGGTGAACCCAAAGTTCTCCCCCGTGTTGGGCGGGTCGAAGTTCGGGTCGTTCGCGTCGCGCATCCACCCCGACGACATGCCGGCCATCGTGTTGTTAACAACCGGCCCGACGCCGCCGGTTCCGTAGTCGGTGAGAATCGCCGTCGAGCTATCCATCATCGTGGCGAGGTGCGCCGCGACGGGCGCAGACCCATCCGCGGCCAGGAACTCGGCGGAGATGACCCCCCACTTGCGGTTTGCCAGCGGCTCGGCCAGCGTCGTGGATTGGCAGAGGTCCATCGCTTCGGCCATGTCGTCGGCATCGACGCCGCCGAACACCGCGGCATTGGAGCATGCCAGTGGCTCGACGTCGTCGGACGTGGCGGGGTCGCAGTCATCGTCGACACCGTTGCCGACGAACTCGAATGCACCGGGGTTCACGAGCGCCGGATCCCCGCACTCGAACTCGTCTTCACAGCAGTCGTTGTCGCAGAACGTCCAACCGTCACCGTCGAGGTCGATGACGTCATCGGGCGCGCCGTTGCAGTCGTCGTCGAGACCGTTGCCGCAAACTTCGATGGCCTCGGGAAGCACGAACCCGATGCAAGCACCCCATCCGGTGCCGAACGGGTTGCACTCCTGGGTGCCGCCGGTACAAATGCCGACGTTCTCGGTCCCCGCCGGGCCGGGGTAACACGGCTGCGTGTCACCGGGCGCGCAGGTGCACTCGATCTCGGACTCACAGCCCGGTGCGCCGTCGCAGTCGTAGTGACCGTCGTCGCACTCGCCGACGACGCACGACTTGCCGTCGCACGTCACGTCCTGGTTTTCGGGAATCTCGCACGCGTTGTCGCAGACGCCGCAGTGCAAGAGGCTGTTCTGCGTATCGATGCACGCACCGCTGCAGCAGTCGAATCCATCTGCACAGGGCTGCTCGCCGGTGCATCCGGGTACGCATTCGTTCGACTCACAGATGTTGCCTGCGTCGCAGTCGCCGTCTTCGATGCACTCGAAACCGGGACCGGTGCTGTTTCCGCCGCTCCCGGTTGCGGGACCGCCGGTGTCGTCACTATCGGAGGGATCCGGACCGGTATCGTCACTGCCCGAGTCGCTTTCCGTTGCAGAGGCGGACGCGGACGCGGATCCGCCACCCGAACTCGAATCCCCGGCACTCGCGGAGGCACTTCCGCTGGCGCTCGCGTCGCCGCCCGAAGCATCCCCGGCCGTGTCTTCGCTGTCACCGTCGTTGGTGTCCGACGCCCCGGTCGTCGGCCGGGCTCCGGTTCCACCGGTTCCCCCCGTTCCAAGCGGCGTCGAAGCCGGTCCGTTGTCACACCCCACGAGGCCCAGCGCTGCAATCAGCGCGAACCCCAGCCGTCCGCATCGGTAGGTCATCCCGTTATTCCTCGGTCATGGCGCAAGGCGCCGTGTCACGTGCTCCGACTTGTGAAAAGTCCCCCTTCGAGCACACAGCAATGACACTTGATGGTCACGCAGCCCGTCAAGGGACAGCGGACCTACACGTGTGGACATCGCCACCCGTCGACCGACACGGGATGGCGGTTCAAGCCTGCAGGATGTCGTGGCGAACGAGAACCGGCGTTCGCGAGGCATCCAAGCGGTCCAAGCCTCGATGAATCATGTCGGTCCACTGACGCACCCGCGCGAGCGTGTCCTCGGAGGTTTCGAGTCCCTGGCGATCGATGAGAGACAGGGCCTCTTGCAAACGCGCCGTGGCGTCGAAGAGGGCTCGTTCGGCCGCGCTCAGAAGCGCGTCGGCATGGTGAGAGCCACCGTTTCCATTTGAAGCGTCCATCGCATGATCTCCTCTGTTCGTTCGCGTGCCGGAATGATCTCGGCCCGCATGGTTAACCTGACAGCCAGACCGGGCGGGGAAAGGGCGGAACAGCGACGTTTCGGCGAAAAACGGGACGGATCGGCGATTTTCTCAGGGGCCGGGAGATCTACACCGAGAGATCTCCAGGCCGTCGAGCCCGACCAGGTGCCCCCGAAGGACACATCCACGGACACGGGTCAAAACCTGTCCTTGGCAGACCGGAGCGCGCCCAAGACATTGACCGTGTCCTCAGATGACACTCCGAGCACAGCGGACATGGTGTCCCGATGGGACGCATCCAGCGCCATCAAGAACGGATTTGTCTCGAACTCTCGCGCGAGCGTGTCGGGCACCGAACTCGACGAACCTGCCCTTTCCTCGTCCAGACCATTCAGTCGGGCTCGCACCGCACCGTCGTGGGGTAGCACGTGCGCCGCAAACCGAAGGTTCGACCCCGTGTACTCATGGGCGCAGCAGACCAGAGCATCGGAGGATTCAGCTGCCAGCACGGTCATCGACACGTGCAAGTCCGCCGGCGTCCCTTCGAACAACCGCCCACACCCCCCCAAGAACAGGCTGTCTCCCACGAACAGCGCCGGTCGTCCGTTCAGGCGATCGACGACGGTCGCCTCGCCGTCATGCCCATGTCGCACGACCCGTTCGATGGCCGTATCGCAGGCGAACGCGATGTGCCCCCGCGTGTGTGCATGAACGTCGAGCACCCGCAAGGAGACGCCCGCAACATCCACAGTCTCTCCGATTGCGACGGGCCGGGTCAGCGCCGGGATCCGTTCGCTGTCGTGGGCTGGACCCACGATTTCGCAACCGGTCGCCTCGACCAATGGGACGTTGCCACCGACGTGGTCCGGGTGGTGATGGGTGTTGATGACCGCTTCGAGCCTCAGATCGGCACGCTGGCGCAAGACGGCGAGCACCGCTGCTGCTTCGGGCGGATCCACGACCAGTGCGCGGGCCCCGTTACACAACAGATACGCGTAGTTGTCGCGCCAGACGGGGATCTGAACCAGCTCGAGCATGGCGCGAGCATACGCGGTGTGACAGCCCTGTGCGGAGCCGATACGATTTGCCTGGAAGTACGCCTTGGGCGTCGAAGATCCCACTGTTGCCGACGGCGCCTCGGCATCCATGTCGTCGCGAGAGCTCTCGGATCTCTCGGGCCGCGTGCTGCGGGGTCGCTATCAAGCCTCGCGCAAAGTCGGTGCGGGCTCGATGGGAGACGTCTACGAGGGCATCGACCTGCACAGCAGCGGCCGGGTCGCCATCAAGGTGCTCAAGCCGGAGCGAGCCGTTCGCGAGGTCTTCCGCCACCGGTTCCTGCGTGAAGCGAAGTCCGCCGTCCTGATCGACCACCCGAACGTGGTCGACGTGCTCGACTACGGCGAGACCGAAGACGGGCTGCTCTTCATCGCCATGGAGTTTCTCGAGGGAGAAGACCTCTCGACTTTCCTCGACCGAGCCGGCCGGCTGTCGTGGCCGCACTGCGTCGGCGTCTTGCAGCAGATCGCAGCCGCACTCGCGGCTGCCCACGACCGCGGCGTCGTGCACCGTGACGTGAAGCCCTCGAACATCCTCCTGCGGCAAGCAGGAAGTGGCGAGCTCATCGTCAAGCTGGTCGACTTCGGCGTCGCGAAGCTGGAGAACAACATGGTATCGCGCGTCCTGACCAAGGCTGCGGACGTCGTCGGAACCGTGCTCTACATGTCTCCGGAGCAGGCCGAGGGGCATCGCGCCGACCTTCGCTCCGACGTCTACGCGTTTGGTGTGACGGCCTACCAGATGGTGACCGGGCAGGTCCCGTTTCCCGGTCGAGACCTGTTCAAGGTGATGAGCGCGCACCTGAGCGAGCCTCCCCCCGACCCGCGCCCCTTGGCGACCGAGATGCCCCCGTGGGCGGCGACCTTCGTTCTGCGATGCCTCGAGAAGAAGCCCGACGCGCGCTACCAGAGCATGCACGACGTCCTGGCCGTCCTCGCGGGCACCTCGGCCGCAGACATGGTGTCCCAGGCGCGCCCGGGCACCCCGATCGCATCGCCCGAAGATGCCATCGACGACCAGCATCCGCCGCTCGCGGCGAGCGAACCAATCCCGCTCGATCCCCATGCCCCGACGATGGCGGGGGCGTCTGAGCTGCTGACGCCGCCGCCGAGCGACGACTTCGACGAAGAGGCTCCGACCACCTACTTCCAATCCCCGGGGTCCCGCGCGAATGCGCCGACATCGTCCCCCGAGCTCCTCGCACCAGCGCCAGCGGCAGCACCGCCCTTGGTGCCCACGCAAGTCGCGACGCCGGTACGAATCGATCCCGCCTCGGTCGACACCCCATCTCCGTTCGCGCAGCCCACACCGTCGGGGATGCAGACCCAGCGCGCGGCGGCGGTGGTCTTCGATGAGGACGTGAGCGAGGGGCGAACGTCAGGGACGGTGTACGTCCTGCTCGTGGTCGGGGTGCTCGTCGTGGTCGCAGGGCTCGTCGTCGTCGTCGCAGCCTAGAGCGCGGCTGCGAATACTCGTCACGCGGTCTCGCTTGGCTTTCTAGAAGTTTCGCGCAACCGGGCTTCCCAGCGTACTCTCGGGCCGGCGATGCTCGCTGCGTCCGACATGCCCGAATCCGTTCGGGCGCTGCTGCCCCCAGCGTTCACGCTCTCCCGCCCCGCGCAGGGCGAGACCTCCGAGGTCGCGTTCGTGCACAGCGCTGCCGGCACGGACCTCGTCGTCAAGCGCACCTCCGGCCCGATCTACTCGCAGTGGCTCGCCCGGGAGGCCGAGGTCCTGCGCGCGCTCGAGCCGACCGGGCTGTCCGTGCCTCGCGTCGTTGCGCACGAGGTCGAATCTGATGATGCCGGCGAGACGCACTGGCTCGTCATGACTCGGGTGCCCGGCGAGAGCGTGTGGCCCGTGCTACTCGCGGCCGATGCCGACGCCCGCCACCGCATCCTCGGCCAGCTCGGTCGTGCACTCGGCCGCATTCACGCCACCCCCATTCCGAAGATCTTCGAGCAGGACGCGACACCATGGCTCGACCGGCACCGCTTGTGCGCAGCCGAGTTCGCCTTCGAACCCGACGTGCTCGACGCCCTCGGCAACCCGACGGGCGGCGTTCGCACGCTCATCCACGGCGACTTCACCCTCGACAACGTGCTGTACGCCGACGGTGAGGTGCACGGCGTGATCGACTGGAGCGGCAGCGGTGCAGGCGACCCTCGCTTCGACATCACGCTGGCGCTGGCCACCGCACCCGAACTCGTCCTGCGGCCCGCCGACCTCTCGGCTTTCTTCGACGGCTACACTTCGGCCGAGCTGCCCGCAGCGCTGCGAAGCATGGTGCAGACGCTCTACCGCGCGTGAGTGCTACCAGCGGGCCAGCGTGGCCTGGAAGGACAGCGCGTTGGTGATGCGCCCCTGGGCGAAGAAGCCCACCTCGTATCCGATGCCGACGGCGAAGTAGAAGTCGTCCTTGATCTCGAACTGCCCCATGAACTTGAACGGCAACGAGACGCCGAGATCGCGAATCCGGCGCTCGGGCTCTTCGAGCCGCGACCACGCCATGGCGATGCCGCCCATTCCCACGAAGCGCTTCTTGCCGCGATAGCGCAGTATGGCGGCAAGGTGCCCCTGGCGACCGCGGATGGTGCGTTCGACCAGCCGTGCACCGACGTTGCCACCGAGCACGCCATAAATGCCGAGGTTGTCGCGGAAGTTGTAGCCGGCACCGAAGTCGAGCGCGTATGCCCCCGAACCCGCCCGGTAGTCCTCCGTGCGCCAGTGGGAATAGGAAAAGCCATGGGAGGTGAACACCCCGAACTTGGGCGCGCTTTCGGGCTCGGGTGCCGTTGGCGGCGAAGGCTTGGGTTCGGAGGTCGGCGGCAGGACCAGCACCGTCTCCTCCTCGGGCAGCGCCAGCGATGCGACGTCGCGCTTCTGCACCGTGATCACTTCACCATCCTCCGTGAGCACGACCGCTGCCGTGTCGGTCGTTGCGACGAGCTTGCCCTCGATCGCGGGTCCATCGTCGATCGCGAGCGAGACCGGCTGTTCGAGCGCGCCCGCCCACGTGTCTTCGTCGACCCGGAACGTCTCGGGCTCGGTAGCTTCGACCGCCTCGGCTGCGGCTGGCGGCGGTGCCCCGTCGTCGGCCGCGGGCTCCTCCGTCAGCGCCTCTTCCGGAGGGGCCGTTTCGCCAGCGGGCGCTTCGGCAGGTGCGGCTTCCGTCGGTGGCGCGGCCTCGGCCGGCGGTGCAGCAGCCGGTGGCGCGACCTCGGACGGCGGCGTGCTCGGAGCGGGTGCGGGA
>CAYSPB010000089.1:0-21226 GCA_964432695.1 uncultured Nannocystaceae bacterium | reverse complement strand
CGAGCTTGGCCCGCAGTTCCTTGCCCGTGGTTTGGGCGAAGTTGCGCGGTATCTGCACGAGACCGACCTTGTGCATCTGGCCGTCGAGACCGGGCGTCTCGAGAACTTCACCGATGACCGAGTCGAGCTTGATGGTGGCGCGCGTGATCGACAGCCGCTTGGGTTTCGCGAGACCGTCGCGCATGACGTAGAGCGTGACCGCGGTTCCAGCGGGACCGCGCAGGCGGTCGACCGCTTCGTTGAGCGTCATCGTCACGGTGGACTCCGAGCCGATCTGCACGATGCGGTCGCCGGGCTCCATGTCGACCTTGCTCGCCGGGTTGCCGTCGATGACACGAATGACGGTTATCTTGCCCTCGCGCATGCCGACCTCGATGCCCAGGCCGCCGAAGCTGCCCTTGGTGCTGGCCTTCATGTCGCTGAAGTCCGAGGGGCGCAGCAGGTTGGTGTGCGGGTCGAGGGTGCCCAGGACGCCGCTGATGATCGCGTACTCGGCTTCGCGCTGCTCGTCTTCGGTGAGGTCCGCGTGCTCGGTGACGAAGCGGAACACTTCGCGCACGCGAGGACCGACGGCCCACAGCGCATCGACGTCGCTCACGTCGAACTCGCGTTCTTTGGTGGCCACGCGCACCCGAACGCGGCCCCCGTCGCCGATGGGCTCGACGAGGACCTGGGCCACGCGTCGTTCGAGCGCTTCGAGGCCGGCCATCGTCATGGCCTGGGCGTCCACGCGGTCGGGCTCGACGTAGTACTTGGAGACGTTCCACAGCGTCCAGTCGAGGACCCGCAGCTCGGTGGCGTCGTGGTTGGGCACCAGACGCGAGTGCTTTCGGGGGTCGTTGTGCTGTGCTTGCGCGTGGGTGTCGCCCAGCGCGGTGAGTCCGAGGGCAACGACGAGGGAGCCGACGACGACCGCGGGCGTGGAGATGCGGCCGGTCAGGCTGGGGCGGCGACTCGAGGGCGTCAGACGACTCACGTTTTTCAGGATAGCAGCCCCCAGGGCCGATGCCGGGCGCTCGCGGGGTCGATTCGGTCCCGAACGGACCCGGCCAGGACGTCAGAAGGGCGGGGTTTCCGGCTAGGGTGTTGGGAGTCGGGCGCCGCGCGCGTCCGCGGCGGCGTAAACTCCGCAAGACCATCCGCGATGGCGAAGCCGAAAGCGAAGAAGAGTTCCAAGTCTGCGGCGCTGTCCGAGCCGATCGACGTCGAAGTCGTGGAGCGCGTGCCGAGCGACGAGGGCGCAGACGAGGCGGTCGGGCAGGACGACGCGGCTGCCGAGGCCCTCGCCGACGTCGACCCAGTCTCTGACGACGAGCTCGACGCCATCGCCAAGGACATCGGTCGCCCCAAGGCCGCGCCCTCGGGAACCACGGCGCTCGCCCGCCGTGATCCCATGGCGGCGTACATGGCCGAGGTGCGTCGGCACCCGCTGCTCACCCGCGAGGAGGAGCACGAGCTCGCCGTGCGCTGGGTCGAAGATGGAGATCAGGATGCCGCGCGCAAGCTCGTCACCTCGAACCTCCGCCTCGTCGTCAAGATCGCCCACGAGTACCGACGCGCGTACCAGAACCTCTTGGATCTCGTGCAGGAGGGGAACGTCGGGTTGGTCAAGGCGGTGCAGAAGTTCGACCCGTATCGCGGGGTGAAGCTGAGCACCTACTCGGGCTGGTGGATTCGGGCGTACATCCTCAAGTACATCCTCAACAACTGGCGGCTGGTGAAAATCGGCACCACGCAGAACCAGCGCAAGCTGTTTTTCAACCTGCGCAAGCAGCGGGCCGCCCTGGAAGCCGCGGGCATCGAGCCCTCGGCCGAGAACATCGCCAACGCCCTCGACGTCTCCGAGCATGAGGTCGTCGAGATGGAGCGACGCATGGCTGCGCCGGACATGTCGCTCGACACCCCGTTGGGTGGAGAAGACGGCGACGGCTCGCGGACTCGCCTCGACATGATCGAGGACGACTTTGCCGACCCCGAAGACAACGTCGACGCAGCCGAGTTCAAGACGCTGATGCAGAGCAAGCTGATGGCGTTCGGTGCGGACCTCGAGGGACGCGAACTCGAGATTTTCACGGATCGACTGATGTCGGAGGAACCGGTCACGCTTCAGGAACTCGGAGACCGATGGGGCGTGAGCCGTGAGCGCGCCCGGCAGGTTGAAAAGCGCATGATCCTGCGGCTTCGAACCTACCTTCAGCAGGAACTCGGGGACGCGGTCCAGGTGGCGCTGGGGCACGAGCTGTGAGCGGCACGCTGGTTCTGGTTGGGACGCCGCTGGGCAACCGCGGTGATCTCAGTCCGCGCGCTCGCGAGGCCTTGCTTTCGGCGGACCTGCTGCTGTGCGAGGACACCCGCAGCCCGACGCGTCTGCTCGGTGCCGACGCCGAGCTTCCGCCACGTCGCAGCTGCTTCGTCGGCAACGAACACGAACGAACCGCCGAACTGCTCGAAGCGCTCGCTGCGGGGCAGACCGTGGCGTTCTGCTCGGAAGCCGGCATGCCCAGCTGGAGCGACCCTGGGCAGTTTCTCGTGCAAGCCGCGGTCGAAGCGGGCTACCCGATTGACGTGGTGCCGGGGCCGACCGCGGCCTCGGCGGCCTTGTCCCTGAGCGGCTTCGACGCGAGGGGCTCGCGCTTCCTCGGGTTCATCGCCCGCGACGGCAAGGCGCGCACGAATGCGCTGGAGACGATCGCCGCGGCCACGGATGCGACCCTGCTCTACGAGGCGGGCAATCGAACGCCCGCGCTGTTGCGCGATCTGGCCAAGGCGCTGCCCGATGCAGACACGCGGCGCGTGGTGGTTTGTCGCGAGCTGACCAAGCTGCACCAGGAGGTTCTGCGTGGAACCGTAGCCGAGCTTCACGCCGCCACGGCAGAGGCGTTGCGGGGTGAGGTGACGGTCGTCGTCGATGCTGGAGCGGAGCTGCAGGCAGAGGCGTTCGACGCGGCTCGCGCGGTGCTGGACGTGATGCTCGACCCCTCCCTCAAGCCACGTCCTCGCGCCCGGGCGCTGGCGGAGCTCACCGGCCTCGACGCGCGGGTCCTGTACGAGCGGCTCCGCGACGCGCGGCCGTAGACGACGCTCACCGGGTTTGCGCGTCGCCAACGCCCTCCGAGGGCGAAGCCTCCACGTGCGCCGCGTGTCGCGGTCGGCGATGAATCAGGGCCGAACTGCGCGCGTAGGCGCGGGCGCGCCGAGGCTCCGAGGTGGCTCGAGCTAGAAGACGAGCATGAGCCGCAGGTACGCGTGCATGTCGAACACGTCGTCCACGGCGTAGCGGCGGCCGACGTTGTCGACCACATCGCGACGCACCGGGTTGACTTCGGTCGTGCCGGCCTCGACCTCGTCGGGGTTGGTCCCGCCCGAGCCGGGCTGATCCGCGTCACCGCGGCTGGCGGCCGTGACGAAGTGGCGCGTGTCGGTGTTGAGGTTGAAGCCGATGCCCAACCGAGCGACCTTACCGAGCGTAAGGTTGAGTCCACCGTTGAACCCGAAGGACGCGTAGTCCTGCAGGTCGGTGATGCCTTCGAACTTTTGGCAGCTGCCGCCACCGGCGGCGAGGTAGCCGGGGTCTCCGGGGTTCTGCTGGGCGAAGGCCAGCGCTGCACCCCGATCACAGAACGAGTTGTCGGTGGGGTTGCCGTTGTCGTCGAGCTGTTGGGACGTTGGGCGGTAGGACCCGACGAGCGCCGGGCTGTCGGCCAGCAGCTCCCAAACCTCGGAGTAGCCGCGGCCGCCATAGTGCAGCACCGAGCTGCCCTGGAGGACCACCGCGACCTTGAGGTTCTTCGCCTTGCGCTCCCACGGCACGATCTCTGTGCCGAAGGAAAGGCCGGCGGTGGACTGTGGGTTGACCGTGTCTTGCGACCCCTCGCCCGAGAAGTCTTGAAAGATGCTGCCCGAAGCGCGCAGGGACTGTCGCCAGTGCGCAGTGAAGAACGGGTCGAGGAAGCGGTAGCGGCGAGACAGGGCGGTCCAGACGCCCAGCTCGTGGATGCGTCGGCCGACGCGACCGTTGCCGTCGGGCTCGCGCTGCTGGATGTCACGACTGAAGGTCATCGCACGACCCACTGCGAACCGACCCTCGAACGCGAGGATCCACGTCGGCATGTGCGAGCGCTTGTCCTGGTTGAGGATCCCGTACTTGAGGCCGACGTGAAGCTGGTCGAGTCCGCGGCGCGTGGGGCCTTGGAAGATCAGTTCGCTGCCGTCGCCGGCGAAGGGCAGGTACGGGTTGCCGGTGTCGGTCGCGTCGAAGCCGGCCCGCGGCACGATCTCGTCGCGCAGCGTGGTGCTGTTGTCCTTGTTGACGCAGGTCGCCGTCGGCGAACCGCCCGGGCTGCCGAACACGCAGTCGTCGGCGCGCTGGTCGAAGCTGTACGAGCGGGTGTCCGAGAGGACGACGGGCAGCTGGAAGTACAGGCCCAGGTCGCGGAACAGGCCGATCTCCATCGTCGGCGTAATCGTGTGCCGCTGCTGTTGGTAGATCAGGTCCTTGACCAGCCGATTTTCATTGTCACCCGGGCGACCGCTGTTCCACTCGCGAAGGATCGCGGCCCGCTTGAAGTTGTAGTCGTAGGCGACGCCGAAGTGCAGGTCGAACGGGTTGTCATCCTCGAACGAGGTTGCGACCCGGGTCTCGTCCGCCGCGTCGGCGTGGGGCGCGAAGCTGGCGGTGCCGGCCGCGACCGCAAGTGCGATGCCCCAGCGCATGCTCCACGAGGAGCGCGGCGGAGACGTCCGACCGGGTTGGGAGGAGCGGCACGAAGGGCTGCGCGGAGCGGGGCGCGTACGCATAGGTCGAAGTGCGCGGTTGAGGGGCCGGCAGTGGACCCTTGAACGCGCCGAAACGCTACCAGCGCATCCCGCAGAACGTCAATATTTGTCGGCATCTGCGCCCCGATGTGGGGCGCCGTGCGACCGATCTCGCGAGGCGATCCGAGCCGCGCTCGTGCCCGGACGTTCAGGTTTCGCGCAGGCCGAGTTCCTTCATCTTCGACTGCAGGCTGCGGCGGCTGATCCCCAGCAGCCGCGCCGACCGGGTCACGTTGCCCTGCGTCTGCTCGAGCGCTTCGGTGATCAAGGCCTCCTCGACGAGGCGCGAGCCCGCGCGCACGGCCTCCTTGAGGTCGAGACCAAGGGCCTTGAGCGGCAGGCGGAGCAGTCGCTCGTCGTCCGTGCCGCCCGCGTCGTTGTCGGGCGAGCCTTCCGAATCCGCCGGGGTCGCGGCCTCGACCGGCGTGGCGGGTTCGCTGGGCGATTCGCCGAACGCGTCGGGGAGGGCATCTGGGCCGATCTCGTCCGAGGACGCGAACAAAACCATGCGTTCGACGAGGTTCTCCAGCTCGCGAATGTTGCCGGGCCAGCCATACTTGCCCAACACGTCGAGCGCTGCGGGAGCGAATCCTCGGACCTGCTTGCCCAGCCGCTCGTTGCAGCGTCCGACGAAGTGGTCGATGAGGCGAGGAAGGTCCTCGACCCGTTCGCGCAGGGCGGGAAGTCGAATCGGTACGACGTTGAGGCGGTAGTAGAGGTCCTCGCGGAACCGTTTCTCCTTGATGTCCTCTTCGAGGTTGCGGTTGCTGGCTGCGATCAGCCGGACGTCGACCTGGAGCGTCTTCACGCCGCCGACGCGCTCGAACTCAGACTCTTGGATCGCCCGCAGCAGCTTGACCTGGATCTCCATCGGGATCTCGGAGACTTCGTCGAGGAAGAGCGTGCCGCCGTGTGCGAGCTCGAAGCGACCGGCGCGTGAGGATACCGCGCCGGTGAACGCACCCCGTTCGTGACCGAAGAGCTCGCTCTCGACGAGCGTGGCGGGGATCGCCGCGCAGTTGACTCGAATGAACGGCTGCTCGCGTCGCGGCGAGCCCAGGTGCAACGCGCGGGCGACCAGCTCCTTGCCGGTACCACTCTCTCCGGTGATCAAAACCGTCGAGGGGCTCGCGGCAGCGGTCCGAACGATCTCGCGGACCTCGTCGATCTTCACCGAGCCGCCGATCATGCCGACCTCGACGCTGGGGTCGAGCGGAGCGTCGTCGCCAGCCTCGGGCTCGGCCACCGGCTGCGGCGTGCGTTCACCCTTGCCCAGCGAGGCGCCGCTGCGTTCGCGGCGGGCCACCGCGCGGGAGACGACGGAGCGGATCTGGTCGCGCTCGAAGGGCTTCTCGAAGTAGTCGAAGGCGCCGAGCTTTACCGCCTCCACCGCGTTGTCGACGGTACCGTGCGCCGTGAGGATGACGACCGGCAGGTCGGGGTCTTCGTCGGAGAGCGCCTTGAGCAGGCCCATGCCGTCGAGCTTGGGCATGCGCAGGTCCGAGATGACCACGTCGAACGTGCCCGATGGCGCGGTGCGAACCTTCTCGAGAGCGGCCTCGCCGTCGCCTTCGGCGTGCACTTCGAAGCCCTCCTGACGGAGCAGCGCACCCAAGACCTTGCGCAGGTTGGGCTCGTCGTCGACCAGGAGAACGCGGGGAGACGCCACGGGCCTACGGTCCCACAGCCGACGGCTACTGTGCCACCTCTGCGCTGCTGCTTTGTGCGTCCGCAGCGTCGTCCGAGGTCTCGTCCTCGTCGGGCTCGTCGTCGCTCGGCAGGCGTGCGCGTCCCACGGAGCTCGCCGCGGCGTCGGCTTCGGTCACGGGTAGCAACACGGTGAATCGGGCCCCCCCGGCCGGGCGGTTCCCCACTTCGATGACGCCGTGATGGTTTTCCACGATGCGCTGACTGATCGGAAGGCCGAGCCCGGTTCCGCCGCTCTTGGTGGTGTGGAACGGGACGAAGAGGTTGGTCATCGTCTGATGGGAGAGGCCGTGACCGTTGTCCCACACCGTGAGCGCAATGGCGTCGGAGCGAACGAGGCCGCGACGGCGAAAGCCGATCTCGATGCCGATGCGGCCCTCGCCGTTGCGATGGGAGATGGCGTCGAGCGCGTTGAGCACGAGGTTGTGCAGGACCTGCCGCAGCGCATCGGCATCGCCGCGCACCTTGGGTGGATCATCGGGCTCGTCGAACTGGACCTTGGAACGTTGCGCTTCGGGCAGCAGCCGCAGCGTGGCCCGGACTACGTCGGCGACCTGCACCTTGCCCAGCTCACCGGCGAATGGACGCGAGTAGGTCAGGAACTGGGACACGACGCGGTTGAGGCGGTCGACCTCCTCCACGATGATGTCGAGGTATTCGCGAACGTCTTCGTCGAACTGGTCCTTGCTCGGCTCGACGACGAGCACGGCGCCCTTGATCGCGCCCAGCGGGTTGCGGATCTCGTGCGCGAGGCCGGCGGCCATTTCGCCCAGCGCCGCGAGGCGGTCACGTTCCTTGCGAGCCTCGTACACCTCGGAATTCTGCAGCGTGGTGGCAGCCTGAGAGACCACGCCTTCGAACAGGCGAACCTCCTCGCGGCTGAACGGCTCGAGCAAGCGTTCATCGTCGACGAACAGCGCCCCGAGTAGCTGCGGCGCTGCGCCTGGGTCGTCGATGTCTCGTCGCGCGCGCCCGACGATCGGCAGGGCGAGCGACGCCTTGAGTTCCTCCAGCGTTTCGAGCACCTGCGTGTGCTCGGCCCGTGCCTCGGGACGCTGCCGCGCGCGCGTTCGCTGCAGGACGTCGCGCAGCAGGGGGCCTTCGTGAAGGAGTCGGTCGAGCAGGGGGCGGCGAGCGGCGAGATCGAGGCGGGGCAGGGTGCTAGGGCCCAGATGGCTCGACAGCGCGAGGGACGTACCTTGACGGTCGAGCAGGTACAGCGACGCACGGGTGACTCGGTGCGAGGCTTCGAGTTCCTCCATCACGACGCGCGCCATCTCGTCGGAGTCGATGACGCCGGTGAGCTTCTGCCGCAGCTGCAGCAGGATGTTGCGCAGGATTGGCCGGTCGCGGAGAAACCAGCCTTCGATGCGGCTTTCGATTTCGGTGCGGATCGGGTCCATCAGCACGATGACCGCGAATGAAGCGACCGCGGCGTTGAACAGGAACAGCGAGCGGGTGCCCTTGTCCGTGGTCGGGATCCAAAGCAGCAAGATCGCATACAGCCCGGTCACGATGACGATGAGCAGAGCCATGCTCGCGATGCGCAGCGCGACTTCGGGCAGGTCGAGCAGGCGCTCGCGGACGAGCGTTTGCGCGACGAAATACAGGTACACCGCCGTCACGATCGGACCGACTGCGGGCACGAATGGAGAGCCCAGCGCGAGCGCAATGACGGTGGCGTAGAAGAGGTAGCGAAGCCGGGGCGCCGCGGCGGTTCCCTCGGCCGCCCGTGCTGCTCTCCACACGCGCGTCGCGGCGAAGAGCAGGCCGCCCATCACGAACACCACCAGGACGATCGGTACGACCTCCCACAGCGGCATCTCCTCCATACCGGGGAAGAACAGCGATACCGTTTGCGCGACGACGAGGAACAGCCCTGTGAAGCGTTGAATGCGGCCGCCCCGGTGATCCACCGCGGGCACGAAGCTCGACAAGCACCGATCGGCGCTCCACGGGAGAAGCAGCGAGATGGTCTGGGCGAACCATCCGAACAGGTGCAGGCCCGAGAACCCGAAAAAAAAACGGCCGAGGTGGTACAGGCCGAGGTTGAAGCAGAAGACCGCGAACAGGACGAACTGCTCCCGCTTGCGGTCGCGTAGGACCACCGACGTGCCGATCGCGAACGCGACGGTCGCGGCGAGGAGCGAGCTCAGACTCTCGCTCAGCGTGGTCAGGGAGGGGTCCACGGGTTCAGTCTGCCACGCCCACGCGGCGTCTCACCGCGCATTTGGCCCCGGCGCTGAGCTCTGGCATGCTCGAGGGGATGGCGGCCATCATCGACAACGAGAAGCGCGCGCAGCAAAAGGCGCGGGCAATCGCTTCGGACATCTACCTCTACAACAAGGCCAAGATCGAAGAAGCGCTCAAGAACGACTCGTTCTTCGACGATCCCGACCTGTCCGAGCTCATCACCGAGGGCCGCGACCTGTTCCGCGCTGGCGTGACCCCCGAGATGTTCAAGAAGAACTTCTACGACCGCGCGATCGTCGACCGCGTCATCAAGCCGATGGCCGCGCTCGAGACTCCGATCTGGTAACGCCGGTTTCCATCGAGCTGCCCCCGGCAGCCCTGGGGCAGCGGCTCGACCGGGCGCTGGTGGCCGCGCTGCGCGAGGCGGGATACGAGATGACCCGGAGCGCGCTGAAGGCCTCGTTCGACGCGGGCGAAGTCACCGCACACGGCCGCCGCCTCAAGCCTTCGCTGGAGGTTGATCGACCGATGACGGTCGACGTTGTGTTGCGCCCGCCCGCACCGCTGGCCGCCGTGCCCGAGCCAGTGCCGCTTTCGATCTTGCACGAGGACCCGGACGTGCTCGTGCTCGACAAGCCTGCCGGTGTCGTCGTGCACCCTTCGATCGGTCACGCCGGCGGCACGCTCGTCAACGGCGTTCTGCATCACCTCGGCATCGGCCCCGACGGCCTGCCGGTCCTGCCCGGCAACGATGCGACCCGTCCAGGCGTCGTGCACCGGCTCGACAAGGACACTTCGGGCGTCATCGTGTTTACCAAGACGCCGGCCGCGGCCGTGAGCTTGTCGGCGCAGTTCCAGGCGCACTCGATCGATCGCCGCTACGTCGCCGTGCTGTCGGGCCTTCCTCGGTTCGTCGAACGCCGGCTCGATACGCCGCACGCGCGCGATCCGGCGGACCGCAAGCGCTTTGCACCGGTGCCGGGAGCGGGCAGTCGACGCGCGATCAGCCACTTCGAGGTGGTCCAGCGACTGTCGCAGGCCGCAGTGGTGCACGTGACGCTCGAGACCGGTCGCACGCATCAGATCCGGATGCACGCGCGGCATGTGGGCTGTCCGGTGTTCGGTGATGCGCTTTACGCCAAGCCTCCGCGTGATGAGACACGGCGGCAGGTGTGGACCGCGTTGGGGCGGCACGCGCTGCACGCCGAGCTGCTTGGGTTCGAGCACCCGCGTACCAAGGCGCGGGTCCGGTTCACGTCCCGGCTGCCGCGCGAGCTCGTTGCGCTGCGCGAGGCGTTGCAGGGTCGGCAGGGCTGATAGCCTCCGTCTCGTGCTCGAGCGCAGTTCGTTGCTGTCCGCCGTTCCCGGTTTGCGTCACGGCTTCACCGATCGCCGAGGCGGCGTCTCGCAGGGACGCTTCGCCTCGCTGAACCTCGGTCGCAAATGGGGCGATGATGCCGAGGCCGTGGACGAGAACCTGCGTCGGGTGGCCGAGGCCGGGGCCTACGCGCCGGCAAGCCTTCGACGGGTCGAGCAGGTGCATGGCGGCGACGTGCTCGCGGCAACGACGCTGACCGACGCGAGCGAGGCTGACGGCCTGCTGTGTAGAAACGGCGACGGACTGACGGTGGCTGTTTCGACGGCGGACTGCGTGCCGGTGTTGATCGCCGACCGCGAAGGCACCGTCGCCGCGGCGGTGCACAGCGGCTGGCGGAGCACCGTGGTCCGGATCGTCGAGACCGCCGTTGCCGCACTAGAGGCCGACCCGTCACGACTCGTCGCCGCGATCGGCCCCTGCATCGAGCGAGGCGCGTTCGAAGTCGGGCCCGAGGTTGCGGAGCAGTTCGACCCGGTCTACGTCGACCTCGAAGGGTACGCCAAGCCGCATGTCGATCTCGTGGGCGTCGTGCGGTCGCAGCTGCAGCGGGCGGGTCTCCGGGCCGACGCGATCGAGCGGGTCGGTGCCTGCACGCACGCGCATCCAGACCGATACTTTTCATATCGACGCGATGGCGCGGGGACCGGCCAAATGATGTCGTTCGTCGGCTACGCCTGAGCGGGCATCCGAAGCCGGCAACAACCCGGCGACAACCACGCAAAACGCCCCGCGCGTCGTCGACGGCGCAGGGCGCAGCTGCTCCACAATCGGGGCGGTTTACTCGGCCGGCGCTTCTTCGCCGCCGGCTTGGTCGCCAGCGTTGAGGTTCTTGTACTCGCCAGCAAGGCCCTCACCCTTTTCGCTCACCATGCCCATGACCGAGCCGATCATGATCCACACGAAAAAGAGTCCGAAACCGGACATCAGGAGGATTTGCGCGAGGCCAGCGGCGGTGGTGACCGGGGGCTTGGTTGCCGAGACTTCCCAGCGGTTGTCGGCGATTTCTGCTGCGGACATGTCGTTCTCCGTCTCCGTGTGCGTGGCGCGCCTACCCAAAGGGGGCCAACGACTTAGGACCGTACCATGCGGTCGAGAACTTGGACAACCGACCCTGGGCCAAGGTTCCCGATCAAATCGCGCCGGACTGCAGCGGCTACTCGCCCGGTGCGAGGCCGTAGGCGGGGAGAATCTCGCCGTTGAGCGCCTGGAGCTGCGCAAGTGCCTTCAGGTAGCCGATCTGGGCGTTGAGCGCGGCGGCCGCAGCCGTGTCGACATCGTCGACCCGCTCCAGCACGTCGAAGTTGGTCGAGCGACCCACGTCGAAGCGCGCCTGCTCGGCCTCGAGGTTGTCGAGCGCCAGCTCGAGCGAGATCTCGGACACCTCGATCGATTTGCCGGCGGTGCGAAGGCTCGATGCTGCCCGAATGACGCCCGCGCTGATCTGCTGGCGAACCTGCTTGAGCTGCTCTTCGTTGCGCCGCATTTGCAGCCGCGCAACCTGGTGCTGACTCTTCGGCGCCCGGTTCTGCACGTCCCAGGTCAGCGTGAGCGAACCGGAGAGCGTCCAGTCTGCCAGCAAGCCGTCGGTGACGACGTCGTCGCTAAAAATGTTGCGGAAGGCCTCGGCCCAGCCACCCGTGGCACCGGGATCGCCGAGCTGCGCGGCGGGTAGCTGGTCGACCGAGCGACCCTGCGGGGTGAAGGAGCCTTGGAAGTCGAGCTGGGGCAGTCGGTTGTTGGCCGCGACCATCTCGTCGATGCGAAGGCTGGCGAGCGAGAGTTCGATCTGGCGCAGCTGCGGGTTGGTCTGCAGAGCGCGGTCGATCTCTTCCTTCATGTCGACTGCGCGGGGCACCACCATCGGGTCGGTGACCGGAAGCACGCCGAGCATGTCGGCGTCGGCGAAGTCCTGGCCCAGTTGGGTGCGCAGCGTGAGGCTTGCGTCGAGCAGCGCATTTTCGGCCGTCAGGACGTCGGCCTCGCGGGAGGCGATCGACTGCTCGACCGCCTTGAGGTCGACCGGAGAGAGGCGGCCGGCATTGACGAGCGCCTGCGTGCGGTCGAGCTGCCGCTGCACCTGCTCCACGCTGCGGCGCTTGTTGTCGAGATCGCGGTGGGCAAACAACACGTCCCAATACGCGCTGATCAGGTCGCGGGCGAGGTTTTGCGCGGTGATGAGGCGTGCAGCCTCGGCCTGCGTCACGGCGATCTCCGCCTTGTCCCGGTTCGCCCGATTGACCTCGAGACCCGCGCCCTTGAGCAGCGGATGTGTGAGCGTGAGCGTGGGAACGAGCGAGTACGCGGCGAGTGTGGTGGAGCCCTGCGAGGCGTCAAAGAAGTTGACGGGCTGGTCGGTGAGCGTGCGGTTCACCCCCAGGGTGAGCGAGACGTTGCCGCCGGTCTCCAGCGCCCGCGTGAAGCCGACGTTGGCGCCCGCGGCTCGCGAACCGAGGGCGAAGGCGAACGACGAACCGCGCTGAGGCGTTTCGGAGAAGCTCGCGTTGAGGCCGGCGGTGATGAAGACGTCGTAGGCGCCGAGCGCCGCGAGGATTTGGGCCTCGGCGATCTCGATGTCGGTTTGTCCGAGGACGAGGTCGAGGTTTTGCTCGGCGGCTTGGGTCAAGACCTCGCTGAGTTCGAGCGACTCGGATGGAAACGGAGGCTCGTAATCCTCACTGAGGACGACCGTCGGCTTGATCCGGGGAGGCTCGGTGACGGCGGCGGCCTGCGTCGCACTGGGCGGCGGTGGCGTGGGGGTCTCGGCCTGACCCGCGGGGGCATCTGCAGCCGGCTCTGCCGCGGGGGCAGGGGCGAGGGCGAGATGGAGCGCGGAGAGAAGGAGCGTCAGGGGCACGGGAGAGCTCGCGGAGAGAAGGCGCAGTCCGTGTAGCGTGCTCCTGGAGCAGCGCACGCCATCGGTTGCAGGGGCGGATACCGCTGCAGTGCAGCGGGGTCAATGGGGCGGCGGCGTAAACGCGCCGCGGCGATGGATTTGTAGGCCGTTTGACGTCGCCGAGGGCCTCCAGGTTTCGAAAATCGGCAGTTTTCGACTGCCCCGGCCCGATGTAAGGTCGCGACCGGCTGTGCGTTGAAGGGGGCGAAGGAGCACCCGTCCCTCGTGACGCCGATTCCAACGGCCATAGGCCCGGGCGAGCACGCCCGCGCCGCCCGTGCGAGTTTCACGCAGGCCCGCGAGCGCAGTTTGAAGCAGGTGACGGTCCCACGCAGCGATGAGTCCCAGGACGATGAGCGAGAGCTCGTGCAGCGCGCCCAGGCAGGAGACCGGGTCGCGTTCCGCGCACTCTATCAACGGTTCGCGCCGTCGGTGTACCGGTACGCGATCGTACCCACGGTCCACGACCGCACCCTCGCCGAGGATCTCCTCGCCGACACCTTCGTGCGGGCGCTTGAGAACCTCCACCGGTTCAAGTGGCAGGGGAAGGGGTTTCTCCCGTGGCTCATCCGTATCGCGAAGAACCTCTGCCTCGATCACCTGCGCAAGAGCGGCCGGGTGGGGGCGTGGCCGGTGGGCTTCGAAAATCTCCTCCCCGACCCCGGCGACGTCGGCGGCGAAGCGGCCGTCACGCGCCAACAAATGGCCGGCGTCATGCGGCAGCGCATCGACGCTTGTCTCGACGACATCAACCCGCGGTATCGCAAAGTCCTCGAGCTCCGGCTCGTGCAGCAGATGGCCCGCGACCAAGCGGCGTCCGAGATGGACGTTTCGATCGGCACGCTCGACGTGCTCCTGTTTCGCGCCTGCAAGGCGTTCCGGAAAGTCTACGTACAGCGCTACGGCGAGTCGCCAAAGCAAGATTTCGAAGGTGCGCGATGAGTAGCTCCAGCCCCGACAGCGCAGAGAATCCCGAGGCGATGCAAAAACGCATCGCCGATGAACTCGCCGCACTCGGCGAAGAACCCCTGGGCGCCGATGAAGCGGCGTTCGCCATCGAAGAAGGGCGGCTTCGGTCCGACCTCGACGTGTCCACGGTCGATACGCTCGCCCGATGGGCCGATGAGCCGGCTTTGGATGCTGCGGACGCGGATGCGTTCGAGCTCTCGGAGCTGGCGCAGGCTCGCGTCTGGCGAGCGGTGGAGCTGCGTGCTTCGACCGCGAGCGAGGCGTCACCCATCACGGTGGCCGAAGCCCCTCGCGCCCAAGGGCGCAGCGTGGTCCTCGGCTTGGTGGTGGCAGCCGTCGCGGTGGCCGCTGGCGTGCTCTTGGTGCCCGTTCTCACGCCCGACGCAACGCCACAGGACGTACCCGAGTCGGTGGCCGAGGTGACGCAGGTGGCGGGCCCTACGGCCGAAGAACTCGAGATGCTGTCGCTCAGCGCCCGTTCGGGCCTCGATGCGCTCGACCGCCTCAGCGGTGAACCGGTCGGGACCGCGCGTGCCGAAGCGATGGCGCAAGCCTATGCGGACCGGCTAGCCTCTCAGCGAGGTCGCGGATGACTCGGTCCTTTTCCATCGGCGGGCGGATGCTCGCCCCGCTCGTCACGGCGCTCGTTGTCGTCTCGGGCTGTGATGATGGGTCCAGCGACGCCGTTTCACGCGTGGCGGATGCTCCGGCCGCGCGCGAGCAGACGCCGGACGGAACGCTGAAGACCCACGAGGTCGTGCCGAGCACCCCCACGGCCGAAGGCCTCGCGTACCTCGAGGCGGTGGCCGGCGTGCTGCGGACCGCCGACGGCCAAACCGGGGACGCGCGGGTTGTCACGCTTCGTGGTGGCTTGGCCCTGTCGGTGCCGGCCGATCTGCCCGAGGCGGAGATCGTCCGGCTGCAGCTCGCCACGCGGATCGCCGAGGCCCAGCTCGAAGCGGACGCGACGGCAGCGCGGGATCTACTCGCGCCGATGCTCGACGCGAAGCGGTCGGTCCCGCTGGACCGCGCGAGCGCTCAGGCGTTGATCGTACTCGGTGACGCGGCCACGCGAACCGGCGATGATGCACTGGCGGCAGGGGCCTATGCCCGCTCGATTCGGATGATGTCGATCTTGCGAGAGGAGCTCGAATGATGGCGCGACCTCAACGGCGGCCGATGGTCGCTCCGGCCCTGGTGTTGCTCGTCGCGGCGGCGCTCGGTACGGGCTGCACGCCCAGCGCATCTGGCACGGTCGCGCCTGGGACCCCCGCAGGGGTCGGCACCAAAGACGGTGCCGAGCCGATCGGGACGCAAGAGGGCGATACCATTCCCGAGCTTGAGAAGCGTCTCGAGCGTCTGACGGGCCAGCAGGAAGCCCGCATGGCCGATGCGCTTGCGGACACCAAGGCGTGCCACGACCTGTGCAGCCTCTCGGCGAGCATCTGCGAAGTGCAGGTGAAGCTCTGCGATATCGCCGACCGGCACCCGCAGGAGAGTAGCTACCAGGACCTCTGCCGCGAAGGGCAGCAGGAGTGCCGCGAAGCGCAGGCGAGCTGCGAAGCGTGCGTCGATGAGCATCAAGGCGACGCCGTCGGCGAGCCATGAAGGGGAACCTCTCGGTTCCGTCGCGACGGGGGCGGAGCCCCCTCTGCTCTCCCTCCAAGACGGGCTTTCGCCCTCTCTTGCTGGCCGCTGGCGAGGGGTGAAGGGGAACCTCTCGGTTCCGTCGCGACGGGGGCGGAGCCCCCTCTGCTCTCCCTCCAAGACGGGCTTTCGCCCTCTCTTGCTGGCCGCTGGCGAGGGGTGAAGGGGAACCTCGCTGCGACCTCGCGGTCGTCATGGAACGGCCTGCTCGTGGACTGCGGTCGTGATGTCTCCAATGGGCATGACGGCTGTGATGTCGGCCTCGGCTATGGGGACAGGTGCGCACGTCGACGACTTCGACAATCCCGCGAAACCATGTCCGTGGCACTCAGAAGAATGAGCTGTCGTCGCCGTCGGCTTGGTTACCGCCGCCGTGGGTCTGTGCTTCGGAGCACTCGGATTGTATCGAGCGGCGTGCGCAGATCGAGACGTATGATGAAACCGCCCCATCCGCCGTGAACCAGCCCGTCGGTCGGACCGCTGCGCGGGGCAGCGAGAGGTTCTCCAAGCCCCTGGGATTCGTGGGGTTCTCGAATCTACCGAGTTGCCGCCGCTGCGCGCGCCTAAACTTCGCATCGGTGTTGCATCGATGAACTCCAGAATCTTGTCGTTCATGGCGCTTGGGGGGGGCGCTGCAGTCATCCTGTCCTGGGTGGTCGTTGCGCGACCCGAGGTTTTGCAGACGTCCGAGGAGCGGCGCGTACGTCGAACGCTCGCCCAAGTCATCGATAGCGAAGAGCTGATCCTTCGCTACACCCCGCGACTGAAGAAGCTCTCGAAGACGGTTGGAAACCTGACGCTCGTCGACTATCAGAGCGCCGATCTATTCGCGCCGAAGGTCGAAGTGCGAGGGCTCGCGAGCGGCAGCGTACCCGCGACGCCCTCGGACCTCCTGGCGAGTGAGGCGTATCCGTGGCCTTTGGACCCGCGCACGCGGACCGGTGCGATGGCGAAGGTCGACCCCTGGCGCCCACTGTTCGACGTCGTCGACTACTTCGAGCACGCCAAGGTCTACTTCATTCGCGGTGGCTTCGAGGACGGTGCCGGGAAACGTTGGACTGCCGTCACGGGATTGACCGCGCTGGCCAAGGGGAAAGACGGGAGGTGGCTTTCCGTCCACGGCCAGCAGACCTTGCTCTTCGAGCGAGACGAGAACGGCACGGCGGACGACGAAGGCCGGCAGCCGTGGCATATCGTCTCGTGGACGCAAGACGCATTGGACGTTCGCTCGGTGCGAGAGCGGTTGTTTGCCGAAGTGTCCGATGCGGCTCTGGTTGGCCCCGCGGTTCGAGAAGCGCTGCGTGGTTCGGAGCTTGAAGCACTCACAGTCTCCGCCGTCTTGGACCCGAACTTCGAGGACCCGTACTACGGGTTTCATTGGATTTCCTGGGACCAACATCCTTCGGTGGCGGTTGTCGATATTGACGCCGATGGCAACGACGACCTGTACGTGATGCCGCACTGGGGGGAGAACCGGCTGCTGCGCAACCACGGTGATCGGACGTTCGAAGACGTAACCGAGGCCCATGGGCTCGCCGGCCTTCGATACTCCACCAGCGCGCTGTTTGCCGACTTCGACAACGATGGCGACCAAGATCTATTCGTGGGTCGCTGGGCCGAGCGCAGTCGCTACTTTCGCAACGACGCAGGGCGCTTCATTCCCGCCGACGAGGCGGTCGAAGTCGAGCTTCCCAAGCTGGTGACGTCGATCTCCGCCGCTGACTACGACAACGACGGCCGACTGGACGTCTTGTTCTCGACCTACGCGTCCAGCCTGATCCGCCGCGAGGATGGCTTCGCCAAGAGCCGCGAGATGCCCGCGCGACGTTTGGCGCCCTACCTCACCGACGCCCAGTCCGCCGAACTCTACGAGCGCACCCGTCTCGACCACGACTTCAAGGATCTCGCCGGTCCGCCCAACCTGCTTCTTCGAAACACTGGAGACGGCTTTGGGTTGTCGGCCGCGACGGAAGACCTCGCGATCTGGCACAACACCTATCAGTCGGCATGGTCCGACTTCGACGGCGACGGCGATCAGGATGTCTACGTGTCGAACGACTTCGCGCCGAACGACCTGCTGCGCAATGACGGTGACGGGACCTTCACGAACGTTACCGAAGACTTGCACGTGGCCGACATCGGCTTTGGCATGGGGGCGAGCTGGGGGGACTACGATGGCGACGGTCGCTTCGACCTCTACGTGACCAACATGTACAGCAAGGCTGGTCGGCGCATCACCGCGGGCCTGGGCACCATGGTAGACGACGCCTTTGCAAAAATGGCGGCCGGCAACACCTTGTTCCGCAACGAAGGACCCCATCGCCCGTTCGCCCACGTCTCGGGGCTCGAGGCGCCCGCCATGCTGGTCGAGAAGGCAGGCTGGGGGTGGGGAAGCCAGTTCTCCGACTTCAATAACGACGGCCATCTCGACATCTACGCGCTCTCCGGCTTCTACACGGCGCCGAAGAAGATAGCCGTCGATGTCGATTTGTGAAGCCAGTTCTGGCGCACGGTCGTGCGCTCCTCGGATGACCTTCACGAAGACGTTGCCCAGCGAGAAGATTGGAAGCTCGACTGGGGCGAAGATGGCACTGCCTCGTTCAGCGGGCACGAGCGAAACCACTTCTTCTTGAACCTGCACGGGCAGCAGTTCATGGACATCGCGGCCATCGCCGGCCTCGATGACGATCACGACAGCCGGGTGTGGTCGCGGATTGACTTCGACCGCGACGGCCTGCTCGACATCGCCTTGGTCAACTCGAACGCGCCCACGCTGGAGCTGTTCGAGAACCGGATCGACGCCTCCGTCTCGCCCGAAGCCGTGGGCAACTACGTCGCCATTCGGCTGATCGGCGGCGGTGGCGGAGAGTGGAGCAACCGTGACGCCGTGGGCTCGAAGCTGTCGGTCGACGTGGGGGACGAGCGGGTGCTCGTTCGAGAGCATCGCCGGGGGGAGGGCTTCTCGGGTCACAACAGCGCCACCGAGCTGGTGGGTATCGGCGATGCCGAGGCTGCTCTCGTCACAATCCGCTGGCCCTCCGGCAAGTCCACCACAGTGCACGACGTTGCCGCCGGATCAAGGGTCGACGTGTTCGAGAACCCCGCGGACTCCCCCGACGGATCTGGCGTGACGCGAGCGCGCTACGCCCAGACCACGGCGCTGGCGGAGGACGCGACGCGAACGGCCGGAACGAACTTCGCTTTGGCATCGGCGAAGGGGCGCTCTGAATCCTCGCGCCTGCGCATGTACACGACGATGGCGACGTGGTGTGAGTCCTGCAAGAAACACAACCCGCACCTCGGCGAGCTACGCGAAGCGCTGGAAGAGCCGGAACTCGCGTTGTTTGGCGTGCCGATCGACGAGAACGACACCGCCGACGCACTTCGGACGTACCAGGCCGAGAACGCGCCGGGCTACGACCTGCTCGTGGCGCTGACGGAGGGCGATCGCGAGGTCACCAAGACGCTACTCGCCCAGCACGTTCCCGATGATGTGCTTCCGTCCTCGATCGTCACCAACGCGGGCGGAAGGGTCTTGATGGTGAAGCAGGGGCTTCCGTCCGTGTCCGAGTTGCGGGCGCTGCTTTCGGAGTCCGCGTCGGCAACTTCCGATGGGGCTGCGGCTGATGCGGGCCGGCCGGCCCCGTCTCCGTGACGCGATCGCGGGCTTCGCAGTCCCTCGTCCTCGGGATTGACGGCGGCGGAACGTCGAAACGTGGCGCCGTGGGCCGCGTCAGTGACCGGAGAGGACCATGGCGGGTTCCATTCTCGCGGCGCGTCGGGCCGGTAAGAAGGCGCCGAAGATGCAGAAGCTGACCGAGAAGCCCAGCGCGGAGGCGATGAGCCACCAGGGGAACGTGAAGTACGTGCTGGGCTTGTACGGAAAGTCTGGGATGTAGTTCGCGGAAACGGCGTCGAAGCCGGCTGCTGCCGCGAACGCGAGGAGGACGCCGACGATGCCCGCGACGGCGCCGAGGACCGCGGCCTCTCCGAGGATGATCGTCGTGATGTCCCCCCGGGACGCACCGACGGCGCGCATGATGCCGATCTCGTGCTGCCGCTCGTACACCAGCATGAAGAACACGTGCATGATGTTCACCGCCGCGATGCTGACGATGACGGCGCTGACGAGGCTGAACACCGCGATGAAGATTGCGATGAGCAAGGCGGCCTGCTCGGCGCCCGTATCGGCGACTTCGAGATTGAGCTCGCCGACCGCCTTCGCCACCGCAGCGACGTCGTCCTTTTCAGGCACGACCACGATCACCGAGTGATAGCGCTGAGCATCTTCGGGCTTACCGAACGCGACGTTGAAACGCTTCGTGTAGCCGATGGGCATGGTGATGCCCAACGTGATCGCCTTGGAGCTGAACCCGACGAGACGACCCTTCTCGCGGATGACCTCGTCCTTGCGGGATGAACTCACCATCGAGGCGCCGACCTTGAGGTCGAACGTGATGCCCAAGACGAACTCCGGGTTGAGCTTCGGGAAGCCATGCGCGCGACGCAGCGCGCCGTTGTAGAGTTCCACGACGTGGTCGCTGGCGATGATCGGGATGTAGTGCCGGCACACCTGCGGGTGCTTGGGTGGGCCTTCGTCCTTCTTGCGTAGGCGGGCCTCCTGGTAGCCGATCGGACGTCCGCAGTAGCGGTCGTCGCCGCAGTCGGTATCCTCGGAGCACGCCTCCGGTTCGACGAAATCGGGGTGCTCGGGATCGTCGAGGTCTGCGAACGCGTACTTGCCCGTGATGTCTTCGCGGACGAGCTCTGGCTCGATGCCGTCGGCCACCATCTCTGAGCGGAGGTCGGTACCGAGGACCTCTTTGCCACCGATGCCCAGCGAGGGCACGGTCAGTCGCATCTTCGGGTAGACAACCTCCACGCCTTCGATCGCCTCGAGCGCCTCGACCTTGTCTTGGTCGATCGCTTCGGCGCCGCCCAGGGCCAGCGGGCCCACGGCGAGGTCGAGCGACTTGGGGACCACCTCGAGCTGGTCCAGCGGGAAGATCTTGCCCAGCACCACGTCACGGACGCCGAGGCCCAGCGCGATGAAGAACGAGAACGTCGCAATGCCAACGACGATGCCCACCGAAGCGAGCAGGAAGTGGTTGCGGCTGCGGTTGAGGTTGGCCGCGACGACGCGAAACAAGCGAGAACTTCTCACGGCTGAGTCTCCTTCACGGTTTCGCCGTCGCTGACCCCGCGGAACATGGCGGCTGCGGGGTCTTCGACCTCGGTCAGGCCACGCTCGTTGACGAGGAACTTTCGCTTCGTCGACGCCGCAATCTGCGGGTCGTGGGTGACGATGACGACCGTGATCCCATCATCGTTGAGCGTTCGGAACAGCTCGATGATCGCCGCCCCCATCTTGCTGTCGAGGTTGCCGGTCGGCTCGTCGCAAAGCATGACTTTGGGGCGGTTGAACAGGGCGCGGGCGATGGCGATCCGCTGCCGTTGACCACCGGAGAGCATGGTCGGCAGGGCGTCGGCCTTCCCGGCGAGGTCGACCTGCGCCAGGACCTTCGCGGCCCGCTTCTTGGCCTCGGCCTCGTCCATGGTGCCGCTCCGCTTGAAGACTGAGGGCAGCGCGATGTTCTCGAGGCATGTCAGGTGCGGCAGCAGAT
>CAYSPB010000088.1:0-21346 GCA_964432695.1 uncultured Nannocystaceae bacterium | reverse complement strand
CTCCGCGTCGAGGTGGCGGTCCAGATCCGCATCCAGTCGAACGGGGCTCAGCAACCGAAGGCCAAGCCGCGGACACCGGATGGGGCGCGGTGAGCTTTCCGATCACCTCCGATGCGACCCGCCCCTTCGACACCGGCACCGCACGCTCGCTGGTCACGACCGAGGCTGGCGGGGGCGAACTGCGTTACGCCCTGTCGCCACCCGAAGATAGCCGCTACAACGTCTACGTCTCGTACGTACAGGGACCCGACCGGGCCGCCGACGCCCATTGGGTGGTTCGACACAGCGGGGGTGAGGCCAGCTTTCGGCTCGACCAGCGTCGCCACGGATCGACGTGGGTACTGCTGGGACGCTTTCACTTCGAACCCGGTGCCCCGCTCGAGCGAGCCTCCGTTGCGCTGCTCGACGATAGCGAAACGCCGGGTGCACTCGTCTCGGCCGATGCCGTGCGCATCGGTGGCGGCGATGCCGTACACGACCGGGGAGACGGCGTACACCCGGGCCCACTCGCGGACCAAGCCGCGCGCTACTACACCCAGTTTGCGGGCGCGCCCGACTCGGTGTTCAACGCCAGTAGCTCCGACCAAAACGATGACGTCGGATCCCGTGCCCGCTTCACCGCCTGGGAGCACGAAGATGGCGAAGACGCGGTCTACGTCGCTTGGCACACCAACGCGCCCAATCCCGGACGCGGGACCGACTCGTACACCTACAGCGGCAACGCACCCAACGGGTCCCTCGACGCATTTTCGGGCGTGGCAGGCTCGCGCGAGCTGCAAGATGCCCTGCACGCCCAGCTCGTCGGCGATCTCCAAGCCGAGATCGACCCCGGCTGGCCCGATCGCGGCCGTCACACGGCGTTCTTCGGCGAGGTGAACCCGAACAACAACCCCGAGACACCGGCCGTTCTGCTCGAGATTGGCTTTCACGACACGCCCGTCGACGCCGACTTCCTCCGCGCGCCCAACGTTCGCCGCGTTGCAACGCGAGCGATCGCCCAAGGCATTGCGCAGTACTTCGCCGAGGCCGACGGCATCCCGCTGGTCCTTCCACCCGAACCTCCCGAAGCGCTGTGGATGCAGAACGTCGGGGATGGCGCGCTGGAGATCGGCTGGGATGCGCCCAATCGGCCTGCCCACGCCGGCGACCCTCCGACGGCCTACCTCGTCCAGACCTCACCCAACGGCTACGGGTTCGACGAGGGCGTCGTGGTCGAGGGCACGTCCACCACGCTCGAGGGCTACAATGCCGGCGCGCTGGTTTTTGCCCGCATCGTTGCGCTCAACGAAGGCGGGCACTCGCTGCCTTCGTCGGTCATCGGGGCCGGTGTGGCGCCTTCGGGCAACGCCAGCGTACTCGTCGTGGACGGATTCGACCGACTCGACTCCGGCCTGCTGCTCGACCAGGACAACAGCGCCTTCGACATTGGCATCGTCGACCGGATGCAGCTCCAGAAGATGAACGACTTCTCGTACGTTGCTCGTCACGGAGCCGCCATCGGCGGGGCTGGGTTCTCGTTCGACAGCGCTACCGATGAAGCGATCGAGCGCGGGACCGCCAGCCTCACCGGGTATCAGGCGGTGGATTGGTACACCGGCACCGACTCCTCGCTCACCAACCCGTTCCCGCCCGAAGCCCGCGGTGCCATCGAGGGCTATATTGCGGATGCCGGGCGAGTTTTGGTCTCGGGCAGCGAGATCGCGTGGAGCCAGGACAACCTCGGCGCGCCCGACCAGCAGGCATTCTATCGAGAGGTTCTAAGGGCGGTCTACGTCGCTGACGATGCAGAAACCGGCGAAGCATCGCTCGGCGGCGTCTTGGGACCCTTGGGACCGCTCAACTTCGAAGATCCGGCTACGTACACGCCACGGTTTCCCGACGTGATCGAGCCGGCGCGGGGAGCCGAAGCGGCAATGACCTACGCGGACGGCATCGACTCCGTCGCGGCAGTATCGTGGACCGACGGCGATGCTGCGGGCGTCACGATGGGCTTTCCGTTCGAGACGATCGAGAACGCGCTCACCCGCGTGGACGTGATGGCAGCCATACTCGGCTTCTTCGACGTGGTCGAGGAAGACGGCCCGCCTCCGAGCGACACCGATGGTGGCGACACGGATGACGGTGACGACGAGAGCAGCGGTGGCGACGCGGGCACGGGCTCGGGCCCCGGCGGAACGAGCACCGACAGCGACACCGAGGACGGTGGCACCAACGCCCTGCCCGACGCCGACGCCAGCGATGACGGCTGCGGCTGCCGACACGGTGGCGACGGCGGTGCCGTCCTCGTGCTGCTGCTCGGCCTGCTCGGCCTACGCCGACGCCGTTGACCGGCGCGCCTGCGCCGGGTCGATCCCAAGCTTCTTCAGGCGACTCTGTAGCGTGGTGGGCTTCATTCCCACCAGCGCCGCGGCTCCCTGCGGGCCGTAGATCTTGCCGTGGGTCTTTGCGAGCGCCCGCTCGAAGTACTCCCGCTGCATGTCGTCGAAAGGGGGGAACACGCCCGCAACCTCGGTCGACACCGCCGCCACGTCCACGGCACCGGGCGCGAGCAGAACGTGCTGCGGCTCCACCTCGCCAGCGGGCTGCAGGATGACAGCGCGCTCGAGCACGTTGACCAGCTCTCGAACGTTGCCGGGCCAACGATGCCCCGCAAGCTTGACGATGGCCGCCTTCGACAGTGACCACGGACCACGCCCCGTTCGCCGCGCCAACGACTCCAGCACGCCCTGCGCAATCCCGGCGATGTCCTCGGTGCGACGGCGCAGCGGCGGCAGCTCGAGCGGGAATCCGGCCAGGCGGTAGTAGAGGTCCTCGCGAAACGAGCCGGCGAGCACTGCATCGCGCAGGTCGACGTGACTGGCCGCCAACACGCGAACATCGACCTTGACGGAGCGGTCCGAGCCGACGGGCTCGAACGTGCCTTCCTGGAGAACGCGCAGCAGCTTGGCTTGGGTGGCGAGGCTCATGTCCCCGATCTCATCGAGCAGCAGCGTGCCGCCGTTGGCGGTGAGAAAGCGACCTCGGCGCTCGGTCGCAGCGCCGGAAAAGGCGCCTTTTACGTGACCGAACAGCTCCGACTCGACGAGGTTCTCCGGAAGCGCCGCGCAGTTGAGCTTGATGAACGGACGATCGGAGCGAGGGCTCCACGCGTGAATCGCCTGGGCGAGTACCTCCTTGCCGGTGCCCGTCTCGCCGGAGATTAGGACCGGCAGATCGGCCCCGGCCACCTGCTTCGCCACGCGCGCGATGTGCTGCATGCCATCGGATGCGCTGCCTTCGCAGGGTCCGTGTCGCCCAGCGCCCGCCACCGGTCTCCTGCTTGAGCAGGCGGTTTTCCTCCTTGAGCTGCCGTCGGTACCGCTGCAACAGCTCGGCCTGCTCGGCGAACACCATCGCGATGGAGACGAGCTGTCCGTACACCCCCGCGAGCTGTACGACCTCGGGCGGATACGTCTCGCACGTCGTGCGGTCGAGCGTGATGATCCCGAGATTTCGGTCCGACGCAAACAGCGGCACCACCATGCAGGAGTGTCCCGGCGGCAGGTCGAGCACGCCGTCGTACGGATCGCCTTCGTCCGAGCTGTGCTGCTCCTCGGTCTGCGCGACTGGTCGACGACGCTGCAACGCGTCCGCGATGGTCGGAAATCGAGCAAGTACGAGCGTATGGCCCGCCACCCGCTCATCGGCGAGCGGTCCCGAAGCAATGCGCAGCCGGAGTTCCTCATCCTCGAGCTCGTAGATCGCCGCAAGCTCGTACGGCACCACCTCACGCAGGGATGCCAACGCCCCCCGCAAGACGTCCGCCAGCGCCTGCGGGCGGCTTGCCATCTCGGCGAGCCGCCCCAGGTCGGATGCGTAGTCGATCGTCTCGCGACGGATCACTTCGAGAGGTACTCCGCGAGGTCATCGGCGCCGCCGATGTGTTGCCCGTCGATGAAGACCTGCGGCGTGCTGGCCGTCTTCGACACCGCTCGGAGCATGCGCGGGCTGGCGGTGATCGCCTCGAACGGCATCCCGTTCTCTTCGAGCATGGACTTGGCACGCGCGCAGTGGCCACAACCGGGCTTGGTCAGCAGCATCACGTCTGCTTCAGGCCGATGCTCGGGCTTCAGGTAGCGAAGCATCGTATCCGCATCGGACACCTCGAAAGGGTCCCCAGGTTTGTCCGGCTCGGTGAACATCTTTTCGATGACGCCATCGCGCACGAGCATCGAGTAACGCCACGAACGAGGACCAAACCCGAGGTCCTGCTTATCGACGAGCATACCCAGGCCCTTGCTGAACTCTCCGTTGCCGTCGGGAACGAACGTGATGCCCTCGACACCTTGGTCCTTCTTCCACGCATCCATCACGAAGCCGTCGTTGACCGAGATGCACAGCACGTCGTCGACACCCGCCTGCCCGAGCGCGGCCCGGAGCTCGCCGTAGCGAGGCACATGCGCGGTGGAGCAGGTCGGCGTGAACGCGCCAGGGAGCGCAAACACCACGACCGTCTTCCCGGAGAACAAATCAGCGGTGGTTCGGTCGACCCAGCGACCGTCATCGATGAATCGGAAGTTGACCTCGGGGACGCGTTTTCCTTCTTGGTGCTCGAGCATCATGCTGCCTCGGCTCGAATCAACAGCAAGACCGGACCCGTTCCATTCACGCGTGATTTCAGGACCTTACCAAGGCAACAACGAAATCACGGTGATCGAAACATCGAAATATCGTCATTTTGACGATATTTCGTTCTCGGCTACCAGTTGTCCGACGGAACCGGAACGCGCTTCCACGGCTCCACGTTGTCGGCCGACGTCTTCTTCTTTTTTTTCTTCGTCACCGGAGGGGGCGGCGGCGGGATCCGCGGAGGAGGTGGGGCCGGGCGCGACCTCGAGGTCGGCGAAGTCGCGCTGCTTCGTCGCCGCGTCCGGGGCTTGGCTTTCTTCGAACGCGATGCCTCCTTGGCAGCGGGCTTCTCCGGTACGTCCACCGGCGTGGGCTCGACCAGAGCTTCGGGCGCATCGGCGGCAGCGGTGGGGCGCCGCAAGAAGACCGGAACGAACGACCCCTCGGACGCCGCGACGCCGACACTTGGGCTGGGCCCTGGGACAGCGCGGAAGTCGGGAACCCAGTCCGGCGTACCGACGAGGCCCACGACCGGCGCGGGCTCGGGCAAGCGCTTGCCCAGCAACCCGGCCTTTGCCTTGGCCGACGTCGAAGCGCCAGGCATCGCGACACCGCCGAGCACCGTGAGCGCAGCCAGCCCCGCGGCGAGCAACAACGGGACGCCGGCGGCGAGGCCCGACAGCCAGCGGCGCGAGGACTTCACGGGCGCGTCGAGCACCGCGGACTCAGGCGCCAGAATCGGAGACGAGCCCGTCCCGGGATCCGAGAGCGCGGGTGCGAAGCCACGGTCGTCCCGCGGCAGCGCGGATGCAAAGCCCCGCTCGTCATATGGGGCGGGCGTAGCGGGGCGATCGGGGTGCCTCGAAACCTGCGTTTCCAGAGTGACCGGATGATGTGCACCAGGCTGCGTCGTGTTGCGCGACGCCGGGACTCGGTTCGGCAGCGGTCTCAGCTTCGGATCGGGCACGATGCGAAGCGCAGGCCGGATGAGGCTGTCACGCGCGTCCTCGTCCTTGACGGGACGAAGAAAACCCGACGCCCCAGATTCGACCTGTACCATTTCGTCGGGATCAAGCTCGAGAACCTCCGAGAGCGCCTGCTCGAGGACGTCGGAAGGGTCCTCTTCGTCTCGCTTGGCAATCGGTGGGATCGGCACGCGCGATCCCGGTGGTGGCATCACGGGCGCAGGCGTCACCTGGGTGCCCTCGAAACGAGGCGTAGGCGGCGAGACGTCGACGGGAGCGACGTCTTCGTAACCGCTAATGAGCGCGCCACCACCGATTCGATAGAGATCGCGCTCCAGCTCTTCCATCGACTGCGGCCGCATCTCGGGCCGCTTCGCGAGGCACCGGCGAATGATGCGGTCGGCCTCTTCGGGCAGGTCGGGGTTGTGCGAGCGTGGCGACGGAACCGGGTTGGCGATCGCTTTGGCCAGCACGTCCAAAGGGCTGCTCCCTTTGAACGGCACGGTGCCCGTGGCCATCTTGTACATCAGCACACCAACTGCGTAGACCTCGCTGCGAAAGTCGGCCTTCTTGCCGCGCGCAACTTCGGGCGCGAGGTAGGCAGCCGTACCGACGACCTCGTCGGCTCCAGTCAGCGATGCCGCGCGGCCCTCGGCGCGACACTTGGCGAGCCCGAAGTCCAGCACCTTCACGAAGTCGCCGGTGACACCTGCCGCTTGCTCGACCAAGAATACGTTGCTCGGCTTGATGTCGCGGTGGATCACACCCTGCGCGTGGGCAGCCTTGAGCGCCGAAACCACCTGCATCGCGATGTTCCGGGTGCGCGGCCAGGCGATGCGCCGCTGCTTGCGAAGTTGCGAGCGCAGGTCGTGACCTTCGAGCAGCTCTATCACGAGGTAGACGAAACCGTGCTGCATCACCCGCGTGTCGATGATCTCGATGACGTTCGGGTGCTTGACCATCGCCGTGGTCTGCGCCTCGCGTACGAGGCGACGCACCTGAACGTCCCGATTCATGACGCCCGGCTTGACCAGCTTGATCGCGACCGAGCGGCGCAGCGCGAGCTGCGTGCCGGTGTACACCGTGCCCATCCCGCCGACCGACAGCGGTGCTCCAATCTCGTAGCGACCGTCGAGGACCACCCCCCGCAGGTCGGCGACTTCAGTCTTCGGTTCAGCGGCGCTCGACGTCATGGGGGTGCCTCCTCCCGCATTATGTGACGCGGCAGCCCCCAATGTTCATTCGTGAGTTCATCCGTAGTTGCACTCACGCATCCTGCGAACGCTTCCCGCCCTTCGCCGCCGAGACCGTACGCAGCACTACGCGATGCACGTCAACCAATGAAAACGCCCCGGACGCCGAAGCGGCGACCGGGGCGTGATGAGGGCGAGCAAGCAACCTAGGCGTCGTCATCGGCTGCGGCGGCGGCTTCCATCCGCTGGACCGCGCCCATGCTCAATTCGTCGACGTTGGGGTTCATGCCGCCGGAGGGCTTTTGAATCCAGCTGCCAACCTTGCCGTAGTGCACGCCGTAGGCGAAGCCGAAGACGGTGCCGAACAAGGCGATCCAAGGAGCGATGGTGCCGTTCCCCAGCACGTGCACGAGGCGATGGCTGAGATCCACGCTGAGCACGTTGGTGCTCTGCGAGCCCACGGCCCAGAAGGTGAGGCCGAGCAGAATCATCGCGGCCGAGTACATGTTGGTGTGGGTGAGCTTGCCCCACAGCTTGCCGCGGTCGTCCTGCCGGAAGAACTCGAGGGTGATCCGCGAGATGGAATGCAGGATGAAGTACAGACCCGCGAGCGCGCCGTCGAACGGAAGCACCGGAAGGACCGCGTAGAACACCGCGAACATCGCCAGGTAGATCACCAGGGCGTACAGCTGCGCGGGGTGAATTTTGACGTTCGTCAGGTGCGGCGCCGCGCGGACGACCTTGGAGTCGGGGCTGGTGTAGCGGACGCCGAAGCGGCTTTGCGTGGGTCGACCCCAGCAGCAGCCGTAGACGTAGCAGCCCAGTCGCGCGATGGCTTCACCCAGCGGCAGACACAGCGCCGGACCGTCGAGCAGGCGAAGGATGGGCACACCGGAGACCTGGCTGATGATGATCAGTCCGATGAGGCCGCCGGCAATGCCGCCGTGCAGCATGTAGCCCGGCTTGACGATCGTTTGCAGCGGATTGCGGAACAGCTCCCGCCACTCGAGCATGATGCTGAACGACCGCAGGCCGATCAGAATCGCCGGGACGAGGATGAACAGGTACAGCTTCGCCATGTAGACGACGTCGAGACCGATCATCGCGTCGTACCAAAGCGACACCGCGCAGCCGGCAGCGAACGCCGCCCCCGCCAAGAAGGCGTAGGTGGTGAACAGCCAGTTGCCGACGCGGAAGAGCACCGTGCGGTTGTGGAAGTCGAGAATCCAGCGGCGGAAAAAGCCGCGAGGTTCTGCAACCGCGGCGGAGGATGTCGTTTCGGTCGCCATCGCGCCGGCATCTAACGGTACCGGAGGCCCTTCGCGCAAGACCCTCGTGAAAAAGCGATGGAGCAAGTTTTCGCGCACTCAGCACCCGTTCTGCGGCGAACGACGCCCAGGTGACGCGCTGATCACAACAATGTGAGCCGTCGCGGGCGACAGGCGCGCTTTTGCGCGCCATCCAACAGTAGTGTTACGTTGGCATCTTGGGCGGCGGTGACCATAGCGGGCATTGTCACGGCGACTGCGGTGACGAACAGCTCTCCACGGGGTTCCTGCCGATCTCCTTGGCGATCGCCCTGCTCGTGAGCGGTCTGTTCGTGTTCGGCGTCGTGCCAGCGCGGTGCGGCGGTGCGGCGACCCCCATCGGCAAGCACCGATAGCCCTCAGTCATCGGAGAGCATCAAGCGAGACACGTGTTCGGCAACCGTGTCGTCGTCGAGCGCGACCCCGTACACCGCGGCATAGAACAAGATGCCTTCGAACGATCGGTCTTGGTCACGGTTGCCGAGCGCCAGGATCGTGTTGTTCTGCACTTCTGCAGCCTCGTCCTGATCGAGCGTCGCCCCGGTGGCGGGCGGCACCTCGACCCCATCCACGAGCAGCCGGGCTCGCGAGGCTTCGTTCGGCACGGTCGTGTCGATGATGACGTGCACCACGTGGCGCGTGCCTCGAAACCCTGAGACGTCCCACTCCCGCACGACGCTGTTGTTCCACCCCAACTGCATCTGGTCGGCCGTCCGCGTGCCGAACGACGCCGTGCCCGTCCCCCCGCCGGCCCCGAGGTGGATGATGCGGGAGGTCGCGCCACTCGACTCGAAGATGGTCACGACCGCTTCGAAGGTCAGCGAGGTGACGCCCTCGAGCCCCTCGAACTTCGTGCCCTCGATGCTGGCTCGCGGCGCAGCATCCACGCCGACCTCCGACCAAGACAGGCCTCGATTGGAGGAGACCTGCACGTACTGCATGTCTCCATCGCCGTAGTCGAGCGGGAGCATCAGCTGATCTTCGGCGGAGTCCACTGCGACCATCGGAACCGTTCCCGAGGCAGCTTCGTTGAGGAAGTACCGTGCGACGAGCCCATCGTCGGACAGCGTCGGGGCGCGACGGTCGCCCGTGGAGGTGTCGTCCCCTTCCGACGGATCGATGTCTTCCGAGGTCGACTCCCCATCCGACGTCATTGTCGACGCGGGCTGGGTCGTGGCGGCTGTCGGGTCTGTGCTCGGCCCCGAGGTTGTGGTGGCACCCGCCGACGACCCCGTGCCGGTCATGGGCATTCCGTCGGAGCCGGTCGCACCGGTCACGGCGTCGCCGGTCTCGAGCACCGCAGCTTCGGTGTCGGTAATGTCTTCGGAGGTCACCTCGAAGCTGCACGCGGTCACGCACACGACGCCCAGCAACACCCACCGCATGCGCAGAGAATACCAGCCTGAACCGCGCAGAACATCCGAGCGGGCAACCACTGATACAGTGCCGCCCGTGACTTGCCGTTCCCTGCTGACCTGCGGCGCCGCCGTGCTGCTTCTGACCGCTCCCGCCGAGGCGCTGGCAGCGGACCTCTCCGTGAGTACCGAGGACACTGCGGATGCCGACGGCAACGAAGGCCGCTGGATCAAGCGCCACGCGCCGACCCGCCACCTCGTCGAATTCGGCCCGTACTTCGGCGTGTTGCTTCCCTCCGACGATCACGAGTTCTTCGAGCCGGACGTCAACCTCATGGACCAGGGCTGGAAGCCGCTCCCGGGACAGATGTTCGACTTCGGACTTCGTCTCGGATACTTCCCCAGCCGCTTCTTCGGCCTCGAGGCAGAAGGCGGCGCCATGCCTGGACGAACCGACGAAGACGTGGCCGTCACCGGCATCACCGTGCGCGGCCACGTCGTCGGACAGCTCGGGCTATGGCGGATCACGCCATTCATCCTCGCGGGCGGTGGCTCGACCGGCGTTCGGTCGCAGCGCGGTGCCGTGGGAGACGACACCGACGTCACCGCGCACTTCGGCGGCGGCGCCAAGCTATACGTCAATCGTTGGCTGAACTTCCGACTGGACGCCCGCGACATCGTTTCGGCCAAGCGCGGCGCGGAAAACGGGCTCACGCACAACCTCGAGGTGCTCTTCGGCCTCGGGTTCGTACTCGGCCGACCCAGGCCGGTCGAGCCCGAACCGGCGCCGGTCGACAGTGATCATGACGGCGTATTCGACCCCAACGATGCGTGCCCGAACGAGCCCGCGCCGGGCACCGCCGACGGCTGTCCCATCCCCGACACCGACGGCGACGGATTGCTCGACCCCGACGATGCCTGCGTCGATCAACCCGCGCCGGACACGGCCGACGGCTGCCCCATCCCCGACACCGACGGCGACGGCCTTCTCGATCCCGACGACGCCTGCCCGAACGAAGCCGGCGGCGGCACGGCCGACGGCTGCCCCATTCGCGACACCGATGGCGATGGGCTCATGGACCCCGACGACAAGTGCGTCGACCAGCCCGAGACCAAGAACGGGTTCGAAGACAACGACGGCTGTCCCGACGAAGTCCCCGCGGCACTGGAGAAGTTCGAAGGTGCAATCGAGGGCATCAACTTCGCGACCGGCAAGGCCACGATTCGCCCGTCCTCCTTCAGGGTACTCGATGAAGCCGCCGCCGTACTGAACGAGTTCGAAGGCGTCCGCATCGAGGTCAGCGGTCACACCGACAACGTCGGCAAGGAAGCCAGGAACATGACGCTGTCGCAGGAGCGCGCCGACGCGGTGAAGGCCTACTTGGTCGGCAAGGGCGTGGCGGCAGAGCGCATCGAGACGCGCGGCGCAGGACCCAAAGAGCCCGTGGCCGACAACAAGTCCAAGAAGGGTCGCGCGCAGAACCGGCGCATCGAGTTCCACGTGCTCTCCGACACGGGCTCGGTCACGAGCAAAGCGGGCGCGGCTGCGAAGTGAACCGCACGCGCACACGCTACAGCTTCGCCGTCGCGGGGCTGCTCATCTTCGGATGCCGAGCGGCCGCGCCCGAAGCGGAGCCGGAGGCCACGGCCGCGCCGCAGCCGGCCCGAGTTCGCGCACCCGAACCGGCGGCCTCGGTCGACGCCGCCCTCGACACGATCACCGCGGCGCGCATTCGTGGCCACATCGAGTTTCTCGCCGCCGACGAGATGCGTGGACGCCCCACCCCGAGTCCCGAGCTCGATGCGGCCGCGGACTACATCGCCCACACCTTCGAGGCCGTCGGCGTGTCGCCCAAGGGAACCACGGGCTACGAGACGCGGGTGCGCTGCGGTGGGATCGGCGGTGTCGCAGCGAACGTGATTGGTGTCCTGCCGGGCAAAACCGAGTCGTACGTGATGGTCGGAGCGCACTACGACCACGTGGGGGAGTCCGCTACAGGCGACGACCGGATCTTCAACGGTGCGAACGACAACGCCTCTGGCGTGGCGGGCGTGCTCGCGATCGCCGAAGCGCTCGCTCGCGCCCCCGGACCGCGCCGTCGCGGGATCGTGTTCGTGACGTTCTGCGGGGAGGAGGTCGGGCTGCGTGGCTCCTCCGCCTATGCCCGCGATCCCGCGCTCCCACTCGAGCAAACCATCGCGATGTTCAACCTCGAAATGCTGGGGCATCCCGACCCGGAGGATCCCAAGCGCGCGTGGGTGAGCGGATACCGCTACTCGACACTCCCCCAGTGGCTCGATCGCGGCGGGGCGCCGGAGAGCGTGACGTTCGTGCCAGGTTCCATGATCGGTACGGCTGAGAGCGACGTCTTCGACCGCTCCGACAACTACCCGCTGGCGCTCCACGGCGTCATTGCCCACACAATCGCTGCCGGCCCGCTCGACGAGCACTACCACGCGGTCACGGACGACCTCTCCAACATCGACGCCGAGGCGATGGTGCCCATCGTGCGCAGCGTGGCGCGAGCGGTCGACGAGGTCGCCCGCAAGGAAGCCGTCCCGACGTGGCTCGCCGCCGCACCGTCAGACATTCCGCGGCGCGAGCCGCTCCCGCCGGGTTCCTCGACACCGCCGTCAGCTGGCGATTGAGGCGAACGACTCCCCGGTCGCTTCGACCGACATCTCCCAGAGTCGGCTGCCCGCGGCCTCATCTTTTGAGGCGCGGTTCGATTCGACGCGCACCGGGTAGCCACGAACCTGGCCGATGCCTTCGGGGCCGTAGAACCCCCCGCTCGTCACGGGCGTACCCACGGCCGCGAACACGCTGGGCATGGCGCCCATCCACGCGGGCTGGGCCGCGACGCGATTGCTCAGCGCCCAGAACCGCGCCCCGAGCTTGGAGCCCGTCATCTTGGGACCCGCCCCCTGCAGGTTGGTCGACGAGTAGCCCGGATGCGCCGCCAGCGACAACACCTCGGCACCCGTGGCGCTCAAACGACGATGCAGCTCGTAGAAGAACAACAGGTTGGCGAGCTTGCTCTGCGAGTACGCGCGCCACTTGTCGTAGCTGCGGCGACCGTGAAGGTCATCAAACCGCATCGAGCCGACCTTGTGCATCAAAGAGCTCACCTGAACCACGCGCGCGCCTTTGGTCTCCAGCAGCTTCGGCATGAGGAGGCTAGTCAGCGCAAAATGGCCGAGGTGGTTCGTGCCGATCTGCATCTCGAAGCCATCGACGGTTTCGGTGCGAGGAAGCGCCATCACGCCGGCATTGTTGAGCAACACGTCGAGGCGCTCGTGTGCGGCACCGAAGGCTTCGGCGAACGCACGCACCGATGCGAGATCGGCCAGGTCGAGCGGCATGAACTCGAGCGCCGCATCGGGGTTCGAGTCCCGAACGTCTCGCATCGCCGCTTCGGCCTTGCTCGCAGTCCGGCAGGCCATGATGATGTGGGCACCGCGGCGGGACAGCAGCCGCGTGGTTTCCAGCCCCAGTCCACTGTTGGCGCCCGTGACGACGATCGTCTTTCCGGTCAGGTCGGGAATGTTTGCCTCGGTCCAGGACATCGCGCGCGGAGTGTAGCGGGCGCGGACTGACGCGTCATCGGCCCAACACGGACGCCGAGGACGGCCCCGCGTCGGTCACCTCGATCTCGGCAAGCAGCGTATCGGTGGCGGCATCTCGCACGCGCCACGGATGCGTCGCAAAGGTGAACAGCGTGGCCGTGTCGCCGGCGTCCACGTCGAAATAGAAGATCTCGTTGCAGTTGTAGTCGACCCAGTACACCGACACCGTCTGCGACTCGCAGTCGTTGAAGAAGGCCACCTCGGCGCTGTCCGACGAAGCCGTCGCGCAAACCCGCGGCACGCCCTCGGGGAGGGCCAACGTTGCGCACGTGATGGGCTCGACCGCCCCACCGTCGCTCTCCTCCGTCCCCTCGGAGGAGCTCGTCTGCGGTTCGACGACGCCGGTCACGGTGAAGACTCCACCAGCATCATCCTCCGCAGCCGTGGTGCCGTCGCTCTCGAGACCGCTCGTCGTCGTGGAGGCGCTCTCGCTCGACGGGTCATCCGCGTCCGATTCCGCGCCCACGCCGCCCGAGGACCCCGACGATGCGCCGGCTTCGGACCCGCTCGTTCCCGCCGCCGGCGGCGCCCCGAGAGACTCGGCAGCAACAAACTCGTTGCATCCGCACAAAAGCAAGAACGCGAGACTCCACCGTGGCACGGGCGCCATCATGATACGGCTGTTTGGCCGATACGCCCAGCGATTGCCCGTCTCTGCGCGCGGTCGCGCCGCAGCGTACGTGGAGTTCGTGAACGCCCCGCAGAACTCGGTTGCAGAGCCAACGTTTTTGAACATGCACGTTCGGCACCGCCGTTTTGCACAACTTGCGCAATGCCCGAACGGGCCTCGGAGCAACTTCAATGATCTCGACGTGCCACGCTCCCCCAACCTTCGTCGAGCCGCAGCGCGAACGATGATTCGTAGTCGCAACGCGTCGTTGGGAGGGTCACACCATTGAAAACCGGACGGTCGACCTCTAGCCTGGAGCGATGGGGTTTGGCGCGTGGAGACGGGGGTCACCGCGATGGTGGCCGCGAGCGCAGGGACTGGGTGTTCTCGTGCTCCTGGCCACGTCGGGGTGCTTTCCGGAGGCCTACCCGTGCACGACGGACGAGAACTGCGGTGAGGGTGCGGTCTGTGCCGCACCGGGATACTGCGCCTTCGACGACGAACGCTGCGAGAGCGGGCTCCGCTATGGAAAGCACAGCCCCCCCGCGCTCGCGCACGCCTGCGTCGACCCGAACGACGGCGACCCCGACAGCCCCTCCGATTCCTCGGAGCCGACCACAGACGAAGGTGCATGCGGCTGTTTGGACGACGACGGCCAAACTTCAGGCGGCGATGCGACCTCGACCGCACCGAGCGACGACGAGGGCGAAGGGGGTGAAGGCTCGACCAGCGGCGGACACGAAGTCCCGCCGCCGCCCGGCCAGTGCGGCAATGGAGTGCTCGACGCCGGGGAGAACTGCGACGACGGCAACGCCATCAGCGGCGACGGCTGCTCCGCGAGCTGCGACCACGCCGGTGAGCACACCGTGCTGCTCGTCTTCGATGAAGACGATGAGGACCGATGCTCCGCGATTGCCCCGACGGCCGACGGCGGCGCCCTCGTGGTGGGGAGCACCCAACCCGTCGATGGACCTGAAGCTGCACTGCTGCTCCGCATCGACGCCGCAGGCATGGTCCTGTGGATCCGTCGCGACCAACAAGACCTGCCGACCACCGCGCTCGACGTCGCGGTGGGGCCCGTCAGCGGCTCAGCCTACGTTGTAGGCACCCGCGGCTCCGGCATCGGCCCGCGCGTTCACTCCCGACGCGTCTCCGCCGACGGAGACCCGCTGTGGGACGACATTTCGTTCGTTGCCGTCGGCGGCGCAAGAGGGGTCGCCGTCGACGCGGATGAGAGCTCGGTCTTCATCGTCGGTTCCGTTGGTAGCAACGAGAACGAAACCGCGATCGCGCTGCGCAAATCCGCCTCCACCGGTCAAAGCCTGGTCCACTACGGCATCGGGTTTGCCGGTCGCCTGCAGGCCGCCGTCCGCATCGACGCGGGCGACCTCTTTGCCGCCGGTTTTGCTCGGGTCTCGAACGCCCGCGAGGCGGTCCTGCTGCGCATCGACGTGGGCACCGACGACGCAGTTGCTGTGGTGCACGGCGCTGCCGAACAGTTCACCGCTGTAGCCTACGCACCGCAAGGACCACAGCTCTTCACCGGCGGATTCCGGCCTGGCACTGGGCAGGACGCAGTGCTCGCGGTCGCCTCGCCCCAGACCCTGCAGCTCACGGAGTTCTCGGCCACCGGCGAGGTCGGTGACCGACGCGTATCGGCCGTCGTCGTGGGGGCAGACGGTGAATACGTTGCGGCAGGCGTACGCCCCGACGGCGACCGAGACGAGGCGTTCGTCGAGCGTCTCGACGCGGGCTTCGACGACCCCACATGGACCTGGACACTGCCCAACGCTCCCGACGGCACAACGCTCGACCTCGCGGCCGACGGGGCGTCCGTCTGGGCGTGTGGCACCCTCTCCACCGACGACGGTTCAGATCTCTGGCTTGCCCGCGTCGGTCTTTGAGGAGGCGAACTGCGAACAGCGGCGGTTCAAGAGGGGACGCGAACGACGATCTCCATCCGTGCGCTTTTCGGGGCCGCACCGGCGTTCGCGACCACCCACACGTCGCCGTCACGCTCCGGCTTTGCCGCCAGGCGCACCGCGATGGGACTCATGACCCGCTCTTCGATGACGCGCTTGAGCGGGCGGGCACCACGGGTCGGGTGCCAGCCATCGCGCGCCAAGATCGCCTTGGCCGCGGCATCGACCCGCAGTCGTAGGCCGCGGTCACGAAGACCCTGACGCTTCGACGCCTTGTCGAGTTCGAGGTCGACGACCTTGGCTATGACCGCAGGCGAGAGGCTGTCGAAGGGCACCACCGAGTCGATGCGATTGAAGAACTCGGGTCGAAAGTGACCCCGCACCGCCGACAGCAAGTCCTCGCCCGACTGCCCGGCGGCGTCGAACCCCGGCGCCGCCGAGGCGCGTACGCCCAGGTTCGAAGTCATCACGACGAGCGTCATCCGAAAGTCGACGAACCGTCCCGCGGCGTCCGTCATCCGGCCCTCGCCCAGCATTGCGAGCAGCAGGTCGAAGACGTCGGCATGGGCCTTCTCCACCTCATCGAGCAGGATCAGCGACAGCGGCTGCCGTCGCACGCGTTCCACCAGGCTCTGCGTCCCCTGCCCCACCGCGAGCAGCCGCTGGCCAGCTCCAGGCAGCATGAACTCGGACATGTCGAGTCGGATCATGCGATCGGCATCGGAGAACATCACCCGCGCCAGCTGCTTGGCGAGCTCGGTCTTGCCCACCCCGGTGGGACCGACGAAGAACAGGCTGCCGATCGGTCGCTCGGGATCGCACAGCCCGGCCTTGAAGCGGGTGAGCACGCCGGCGGCGACCGAGCACGCGACGTCTTGCCCAATCACGCCCTCGCGCAGCCGCGCCGCGATCGCCTCACGCCCCGCGGTGTGTTGCTCGGAGATGAGCTCCAGCGGCAAGCCGGTGTAGGTGGTGAAGGCTTGGCCGACGTCGTCGGCATCGAGTTCGTCTCCCTCGGCCTCGGCAGGCTTGGTCTGCGCGAGCCAGTCCAAGAATCGGAACCCCTTGCCCGGGAAGCCCCGGTCGCGCTGAAAGAAGTCCAGCATCTGCACCATCGAGCGCAGGCCCTCCCCCGTGTAGCTACGCCGCGAGTCCAGTCGCGCCTGGTACTGCTGCAGCAGGTACGGCATCGCGGCCGCCGGCGTAGAGGAGATGCGAAGCACGAGGAATAGCCCCACGAATCCCGCATGTGCGGCCGCCAGGCTCTGGTATTCCTCGTCGCTGCATTCGGCGATGACGGTGAGGTCACCCGATCGGATCGCGGGTCCGAGCATGTCAGCGATCGAGGTGCTCGTCTGGGTCGCACAGAGCGGCGGGAGCCGGTCCACGTAGAGCAGGTCGGGCTCGCCGGAGAGCTCGCCGATGAGGTCCAGGCATCGCTGCTCCCACTCACCGAGATACATCATGCCCGCGACGATGCGGTCGGCGCTGGTGGACCACACCTTCGGAGGCGGGCCCTCGCCATCCTTTCTTCGCGCCAGCACCCGGGCCAGCGAGCGTACCCATGTGGTCTTGCCCGCTCCCGAGGGGCCCACGAGCAGCAGCGAACGCCGGCGCTCGCCGGTGAGTCGTTTGATGTGTCGGTCCTCGACGGGCTGCCCGATGATCGGGCGCCGCCGACTCTTGCGCTCGCGCGCGGAGAGGTCTTCGGCGACCGCCTCGAGGGCAGGACGCACCGCGTTCTCGCCAGGTCGACGACGGCCTCCCGCGCTCGCAGCGTAGGGCGGCGACCAGTCGACGATACGCTCATCGGTCAGGCCACGGAAGTCGAACAACGACCGGGTCTTGCCGCCGAGCATCTCCATCCCGATCGCCTGGCGGATCACCGCTGGCGCCATTTCGAGGTCTTCGAGCATGAACCACCAGCCAAAGCGAGGCAGCATCACGAGCACGCCGCCCGTGTCCCGCTTGGCCCACGCGTAGGTCACGTCGAGGGGCACCCGCTGCTTGCCAATGACGTGGCGCTTCTTGACGACGAACTGCGGGTTCACCATCACGCTGACTTTGCGGACCGAGAGTTTCTCCTCCCACAAGAAGTCCGAGATCGGCTCGTTCGTTTCGGCGATCGCGAGCTGCAGCTGCCGGAACACGACCTCTTCGGTGGGCCCGTGCCCCGAGAGCGGCGACGACAGCGTGCCGCGCGTCGAGAGCAGGCGGCCGGTGTGCGAACCGTCGTGGTGCGTGACGAAATGAACGCGGTACGTTGGGCGAGCCATCAGGAGTCCTCCTCGGCGACGACGGCATCGGTCGCGCCCATGCGCAGCAGCCACACCGTGCGCATGGCCTCCAGGATGTTGGTGCCCATCGACCGGTGCGCGAACATCAGCGGGTAGTCCTCGACGTCGACCCATGCCATCGCGCCCGGCGAGGCGGGGTCGAAGGTGTAGCGACGTACGATCGGCAGAATCGCGTCGGGGTGCTCGGGCAGCTCAGCACCCGACTCGAGCGCTGCGATGAACGCGGCGCGCTGGGCGTCGAGACCGTCGAGGTGGCAGTGCAGGTCGATGTCGAGGCCCGGCAGCACGCGCACACGCACCACCTCGGTGCCGCCCGAGACCGAATCTCGGACGTGAGACCCGTGCTCCCCAGCGTAGAACTCGCGAACGCCGGGGCCGACGATACGGATTAAGCTCCGCGCGCCCCCGGTACGGCCGTCGGCACCTTGGTAGCGCCGACCCTGGGCATCGATCCACAGCTCGGCGTCCCAGAACCCGCGGCCGATCATGTACGCCTCCCGCAGCCACTCGAACAGGCCGCGACTGGCCTCGCCGAAGCGCGTGCGCCCGGGCGGGTCGCTGATCCGGGTGAGCTCCAAGAGCACCGCATGCGCCTGCGGGTCGGCCCCGCGTGCTACCGCGCCCTCGAGAAAGCGTACCGCCCCGAGCGACTCGAGAAAGTCCTGGCGTGACGTGAACGGCAGAAGCGGTGCTGATGCTCGACCGCCGATGCGGATCTGATGCTCCCGGATGAAGACGGTCGCCTGGTCACGTTCGGCCTCCTCCCCCTCGAACTCCGCGTTGCCCTCGAGCCCGCGCGCCTCGTCCAGCTGCGGGTCGTAGTCCAATTGCATGCGCAGGTCGTCGCACAGCCCCTCCACCTCGCGCCGCAGCGCGTCCAGATCGAAGGCCTCGGACTGTCCTTCGGACTCGAAGCGAACGATCTCGTCGCTGATGCGGCTGCTGAGCTCGGCCAGCGCCGGCGACCCTGCCAGCGCCTCCGCGCGCGCCAGCGCCTTGGGCACCTCGGTCCGCAAGCGGTCACCGGACCACTGCAGCGCCACCTCGAGCGGACTCTCCCCCCCGAACGCCTCAGCCTCGGCCAGGTTTTCGACGTGCAGAGCCATGCGCCCATCAGCTTCGTACAGCCAGATCATGCGCATGGCCGACGCGTCTGCGCCCGCGAGGGTATCGGCGAGCAAGCTGCCGACGTGCGTCTCGAGGTAGCGCTTCAACGAGCGCGCCCCGTCGCGGGCCCGAAATCCTTCCCGGACCACCCGAGACACGATTCCCGGCGTGTAGCGAACGAACACGTTCCGCTCGACCAGCCCGCGCCGCTGCACCACCTTGTCGAGTTCACGCTGCGCGATGCGGCGCGCGGCCTCGTCGGTGAGCGCGCCGAACTTGACGACCTGGTCGATGCGGTTGAACAGCTCGGGTGGAAAAAAGGCCCGCACGGCCGCGTCGACGTCGCCGCCGTCGTCGCCCTCGCCATCGAACCCCACCGAAGGCGTCTTCTTGGCACCGAGGTTCGACGTCATGATGACCACCGTGTGGGTGAAGTCCACACGCCTGCCGGCGGCGTCGGTGAGGCGGCCATCGTCGAAAAGCTGCAGCATCAAGTTGAGCACCGACGGGTCGGCCTTTTCGATCTCGTCGAGCAAGACCACCGAGAACGGCTGCGCCCGCACCTTTGCGGTCAGCGTGCCCTCGGGCGAGTAGCGATCACCGATCAGGCGTGAGGGCGCATCCGGCCCGCCGTACTCGCTCATGTCGAACCGCTGCAGCCGCGCGGAGGTTCCGTACAGATAGTCGGCCAGGCACTTGGCCATCTCGGTCTTGCCCGTCCCCGTGGGACCGGTGAACAGGAACACGCCATAGGGGCGTGAAGGGTCAGCCATACTGCTCTTGAGCCGAAGCAGCAGATCCCGCATGGCGACGATGGCGGGCTCCTGCCCCATGATCTGACGGCGAAGCTGCTCGGCCACGCGCTCACCGTCGAGCGAGCGCTTCGCGTCGAGCAGCACCGCTGGCATGCCCGTGCGCGCCGCAAGGAACGTGACCACCTCTGCCGGACCCACGTCGGGCCGCTGCACGGTTGCCCCCGCGGCATCGTCCAGCAGCGAGCGCGGCTCGTTCTGCACCGTGGAGCGCCGGGCGGCGATCGGCCCCCAATGGCCCTTCTCCATGTAGAACTCGACCGCCTCCTTGGCGTCCTTGAGACCCACACCCGTCTTGGCCCGATACGCCTTGATCGCATGGATCTTGCGCCGCGCCGCCACTTCACGCTCGGCCGCGGTGAGGTCGACCGGTGCATCCAGGTCACGGGTTGCCATCGCTCGCAGCAGGTCCAGCGCCTTGCCCGGATACGCCGTCGCGCCGCTGAGACTGCCGCCGAGGTCGTGCAACATCCGAAACACCATCGGATCGAAGGCCACCGTCCGCTCCCGCTCATAGCGGCGCGCCTCGTGAATGAGCATGCGGACGGTCTCGTCCCGCCCCGTCGGCTCGACGAAGACGGTGGTGAACGCCGCTGCGAAGCCAGGCGACTCGTCCTGCAGGCGTTGATAGCCCTCCGCTGTGCATTCGCCGACCATCAGCAGCTCACCGCGCGCCATCGGGCCTCGGAAGAAGGTGGACAGCGAACGCTCGCTGGCTCGCGTCTCCCCGATCCGGCCCCAGTTCGCGACGTCTTCGACCCACAAGATGCCGCGGTGACGACGGCACGCCTCCACGATCTTGACGCAGCGATCCTCCCACTGGCCCAGATAGGACATCCCCGCAATGATCCGCTGTCCGCGAACCCGCCAGACCTTGTGCAGCTTGTCCAGGTTCCGGTGCGAGGGATAGTCGTCCGCTTCGAGCAAGTCGGCGACGAGCTGCTCGATCAGAGCGCTCTTGCCCACGCCCGAAGGCCCGACGAGCAGCACGCTGCGCTTGTGTCCGCCGCACAGCAGCTGCGCGAGCTGGTCGCGGTAGGGCGCCCGCGGCATCACGGGCGTGGTCGTGCCGTCGACGACCCGAAGCGTGCAGTTGGTTCCCAGGCGCGACAAAAGGCTCTCGTCGGCAGCGCTCGCTTGTCCGCCGAGCATGGCGAACGGCTTGGGCTTCTTCTTCTCGAGCAGGCTCGTCAGCGGCTTGCACGAAGCGGAGAAAGCCACAAGCGCGAGCTTGTCCTTCTTCTCCGTTGCCAGCTCCGATGCCTCCCAGGACTGCACGGTCGACCACGCCTTTTGGAAGAAGGCCTTGGCCTCGTCCTCGAGCCGACGGTCAGTCTCGTGCACGAACCACGCATCGGGGCGCAGCGGGTGATAGGCGATGGTCAGCGCTCCGGACAGCCCCGGACCGCGCGGACGCGGCTCGAGGATGAGCGGTACCGTCTCGAAGAACCGAAAGCGTTCGCTTCCGCTGCCCAGGGTGAGCTCGAGCTTGACGGTCCGCAGCCGCCGACCACGAACCGACTCCAATGCGGTCAGCTCATGC
>CAYSPB010000087.1:638-21355 GCA_964432695.1 uncultured Nannocystaceae bacterium | reverse complement strand
CTTCGAACCCGGGGCACACCTCGACGTGCACCTGCCCAGCGGACTCGTACGGCAGTACTCGCTGTGCAACAGCCCCAGCGATCCCGACAGCTACGAGATCGCCGTGAAGCTCGACCCCCACGGACGCGGTGGTTCGGCGGAGGTTCACGCCGCCCTGCGGAAAGGCATGCGCATCACGCTCGGCGCTCCACGCAACCTGTTCCGCCTCGACCCACGCGCCGAGGACGTCGTGCTCATCGCCGGGGGCATCGGCATCACTCCCCTGCTGTCGATGAGCCACGCGCTGCACGAAGCGGGAAAGCCGTTCGAACTGCACGTTTGCGCGCGGACGGCCGAAGATACGCCGTTCCACGCCGAACTCGACGCTCTGCCGTTTGCGGACCGGATCGCCGAGCACCTCGACACCGACGGCCGGCCCGGCTTCGATGCGGCCCGGGACCTCGGCCCCTACCGCAGCGGACGCCACCTCTATCTGTGCGGCCCCGCGGGGTTCATGCAGGCGGTACGTGAGCACGCTGCCGCCCTGGGGTGGCCGGACTCGGCGGTACACACCGAGTCGTTCGGCGCAGACGTCTCCGATGCTGCCGAGAATCGCGCGTTCGAGGTCGAGCTTCGGCGCTCCAAGCTTCGGCTGCCAGTCGCAAGCGACGAGACGATTCTCGACGCCCTACGGGGCTGCGGTGTCGACGTTCCCTCGGCGTGCCTGCAGGGCGTCTGCGGACGGTGCATCACGCGAGTCATCGACGGAGACGTCGAGCATCGGGACGCAGTTCTCAGCGAGACCCAACAAATGGAGCACATGTGCCTATGCGTGTCCCGAGCCCGCGGTGAACGCCTCGTCCTGGAGCTCTGAGCCCCTCCACCGGCGGCGCCGGACGTGCGAGCATCACCGGATGCGGCGGCGACACGTGCTCCCCAGTCTCTCGGCGCTCCTCGGTCTGTGCGCGATGCCAGGCTGTGGTGCGGGAGAGTGCACGCTGGTTGGGTGTGGCGGCGAGAAGACCTCGGTCGTGGTGCTCGGGCCCAACTGGAGCGCGCTCGAGCCAGCCGTACACACGCTCGACGTCGAGCTGGGCGAGACCACGTTCCGTGTCACCTGTGACATTGCTGCGCTGCGCTGCGAACCGGTGGAGAACCTCTCGGGCAACCTGGAGATCAACGTGTTCGTGAGCGGTCAGGGGCAGATCACGATCGACGTCGGCAGTGAGTTCAACACTGGCGCCGATCTGCCCGACGGCTACACGGTCACGGTCACCCGCGATGGGAACGTCGTAACCGAAGACGAAGGTTCTTTCGAGTTCGAAGAGTCCCGTCCCAACGGGCCCGACTGCAGCCCGGTGTGTCGCACCACCGACGGCGCGTTCGTGTTCGTCGAGCCCTAGCAGCGCCCACGGTGGTGACTGCCGCGCGCTTCGGCCTCGGTCACCGGCTGACCGACGTCGAACGCCGGCTCGACGGACGATCAGGGCATTGCCTGCGGCCCGCGCGGCCGGGCCCTGCCGGAACGGCTCACTCGCCCAGGTCCCAGCGGGCACCCTTGGGCGTGTCTTCGATCTGCACGCCCGCGGCCTGTAGCACGTCGCGGATCATGTCGGACTTTGCAAAGTCCTTGGCCTTGCGCGCCTCGGCGCGCGCCAGCAGCATCCGGTCGATGACCGCCTTGTAGGGGTCGGCGGCTTCACCACCGCCTGCGACCGGAAAGCAGTCTGCCGCGAGCTGGGGGTAGAGCGCCTCGTTCGGCAGCTCGATGCCCAGCACGTAGAGATGTCGCGTCAGGCAGCGGTACGCCGCCGCGACACTGGGCAAATCGTCGCTGTTCTCGATTCCGGCCGCGTAGAGTTCGTTGACGTAGTCGAACACCGCCGCGGTGGCACGCGGGCAGCCGACGTCGTCATCCATCGCCTCGATGAAGCGCGTGATGAACTTCGTGCTCGCATCCGCGAACGCTCCGTAGACGAACGACTCGCGCTCCCGCGGCACGGCGTCGTCACCTTCGCGGAGGCTCGCGTATACGGCCGGGACGGGGATCGTGCGGGCGTCTTCGTCGACCGCTCCCAGACGCTCCTCGAGGATCTTCACGAGCTTGGTGATCTTCTTGAACCCCTCCGAGGATGCATCGATCAAGTCGTCGGCGAACGCCAGCTTGGTGCGGTAGTGCGTGCTCGCAAAGAACCAACGGATCTCGTCATAGCGGTGCCGGTCGAGCAGGTTCTCGACGCCGATGACGTTGCCGAGCGATTTGCTCATTTTCACGCCGCGGAGGTCGAGGTGCTCGGGGTGCATCCAATAGCCGACCCAGCAGTCTTGACCACAAAGCGGCTGGGACTGCGCGACCTCGTTCTCGTGGTGCGGGAACAGGTTGTCGATGGCACCGCCATGCACGTCGAAGGTGTTGCCGAGCAGCATCGAACTCATGGCCGAGCACTCGATGTGCCAGCCCGGTCGCCCCGTAGGCCACGCCTCCTGCCCGGTCTGCCACGCGGGCTGACCTTCGCCGCTGGGCTTCCACAGGGTGAAGTCGGCGGGGTGCTTCTTGCGCCCCGCGTCTTCGGCAAGGCGACCGCTCGCGCCTGCTTGGCCGCCCTCGAGCGTGTTGCCCGACAGCTTGCCGTAGTCGTCGAACGACTGAACGTCGTAGAGGACTTCGCCATCGACGACGTAGGCGTGGCCCTTGTCGATCAGCTGCCTGACCATGTCGACCTGCGCATCGATGAAGTCGGTCGCGCGAGTATAGGCGGCGTAGTCCTTGATTCGCAGCGAGCGGCAGTCGCGTCGGAACGCCGCAACGACCTCTTCGGCCACGTCGAGCCAACCCCGGCGCTCGTCCGCCTTCTTCATGATGCGGTCGTCGATGTCGGTGTAGTTGATGACGCTGACGACGTGGAAGCCGCGATACTCGAGGTAGCGGCGAAACACGTCCCAGAAGCAATACGTGCGCGCGTGGCCAATGTGCATCGGCGCGTACACGGTGAGCCCACACGTGTAGATCCGGACGACGCCGGGCGTCGCCGGTACGAAGGTGTCCAGATTGCGGGTGCGGGTGTTGTAGACGCGAAGAGCCACGGTCAAGGCGGAGTCTGCCACGGGTCGCGGAGAGGGGCGAGCGAGGAGGCCCTGCCCGGTTGGGCAGCGCCTCGCGCGCGTCGACGCAGCCTCACTCGGGGGCAGGCTCGCCAGCCTCGGCGTTCGCCTTTGCCTCCGCCATCGCAGCCTCGGCCATCTCACGAAGCTCGGGTGGGAGGTCCTCGAGCGACCAGGTCGTTCCCGCTTCGCCGGCATGCGCCACGAAGACGACCTCGGTCGATTCACCATCTCTGTGGGCTCCGGCGTTCGCGAGCGCTTGTTCCAACGCTTCGCGGATCGCGTCGGACCTCGGACCGGGCTCATCGATCTTTGGGGCACCGGGCTTGGTGACAGCATTGCCGAGGTACAGCGTGATGTCCTCCTCGTACGGTTTGGACACCTCACCGAGGTCGAGCGTGTACATCGACTCCGTCAGGCACTCCGACAGTGCAGCGGTCGATTCGCTGTCCTCCGACAGCTTCACTTCTTCGACGATCGCCCCGGACTCGGGCATACCGATGACGTGCGCGGTGAGCTGAAGCTTCGCGGACGACGCGGTCATGAACTCGGTGCACATACCCACGATCGACGAAATCTCCGACGCCAGCGCCATCGAATCGAAGCTGAACTCGGGCGAATCGGGGGCAGCTGCAGGCGGGACCACGACCTCGGCCTTCAACCCCTCGCGGATCCGAAAGCGGCGGGACGCCCACGCCTGCTTGGGCGAGGCTTCTGCACGCGCAGCGGTAACGACGTCTTGCGCCGGGCGAAGTTCGGGCGTGACCGAGACCGACGGTGCGGCGAGCGTAGCCTCGGAGGCGTCGATCTCGGGCTGCGCAGACTGAACCGCGATCGTGCCGGCGGTACCAACGGTGACCAGCGCTGCGAGGGTGGCGAGGACTTTGAAGGACATCGCCCCCTTCGATGCCGAGCCGGCCGCCAGTGTTGGCGCTTTCCCAAATCGCATCACCGCCCCCGCCCACATCGCCCGCCGCCCCCCGTAGCGTCGGTCCAGTCGGGTGCGGAGCGTGTCGAGACCCTGCTTGAGCCGCCAACGGACCGTCCCCGCCGGCACGCCGAGATCCCGCGCGACGTCGGCCGCAGTCCGGTCCTCGAAGTACCGCGCCCGCACGACTGCACGAACCTGCGGGTCGAGTTCCTCGACGAGCGTCCGCACGATTTCGGCGAGCTCCAGGGCCTGCACGACGTCGTCCATGTCGGTCGCCGGGTCGGGCTCCGCGTGCACCCGCTCTCGCGCCTCTCGCCGCACGCGGCTCCGCAGGCTCATGTGTCGCTCGTTCGTCAGCACACGCCGCAGCCAGGGCGTGCGGTCCATCGGGACGTCGTGCTCGAGCGCGCGTAGGTACGCCGCCTGAACGAGGTCGTCGGCCTCCTCCCCGGTCGTGGCCAACCGCGCCGCGAGCCGCATCAGCGCGGGGGCGCGAGGTTTGCGGCGCTGAGGTGCTGCGATCGCGGTCTGCATCGGTACGTCCTATGCCGCGGGAACTCCGAACGTTGGAAAAAAATCCTGCGGCCGGTGGAGAAGCGGCCGGCGCGGCCGCAGCGCAGCAATTCGGTCAGTCAAGCAAGACGCGGTGAATCGCCGCGCCGACGCCCTCGGAGGTCGAGTGGTAGCCCGCGCCGTCGATGGTCAGCGCCACCGATTCCCCAGCAGTCTCGCGCGCGAGCGGGACTTCACACCCAGGCGTGGCGAGTGCCTCCTCAACCGGGATGCCCCCCTCGAGCGACCACCACAGCGCCTTCTCGTCGGAGCGCACGAGCAGCGCACTGCCGTCAGAGGCGACATCGGCAGCCGTGACCGCCCCGAGTCCGTCGAGCACGCCGACGGACTCGGCGGTGACCGGACCTGCAACGAGCGGACCTGGAATTCTGAGGACCATCGCTGGTACGCCGTCCTGACTGGACTTCGTGAAGATGTAGCCATCGCCCCACCGCGGGTCGACGACGAACGCTTCGGCGTCCGCGGGACCGTCGGGATACGTGACGTCGATGCGCGCGGTGACGTCCGCCTCGACGACCTGCTCGGGCAGCACGTCGGGCTCGGGTACCGCGACCAGGGCGACGGAGGCGCGCACCGCTTCGTTGTCCCCGATGTCGGCCAACACGAGGATGTCGCCGTCCGCAGTCTGAACCCGTGCGATGTCTTCCCAGTCCGATGCCGCGGCATCCGCAACCATGAGCGAGGCGATCCACCGACCGGACTCGTCCAGGGCGAACAACTCGGCATCGCCACCGTCGTTGTGAGACCACAACACGCCCGAATGCCTGCGACTGGCGACCATGCCCGAGGCCTCGTCGAGTCGCGGAGCCTGCAGCGTCCCGGTCTGCACCGGCCCCCCCAGCGATGGGCATGAGCGCGAGCCGCCCCCCTCGGAGGCGAGCAGGTCCTGGCCTGGCGCCGAGCACCCCAAGGTAAGACCGACGCAGCAAACCGCCGCGATGTGGGTCATCGAGCGCACTCGTCCTTCGTTCGGACACGCCGACTCGGTTTCAATCCTCTGGCCCGAATCCGGAGAGCCAGATGTCGGCCGTCCGCGCGAGCGAAGCGCTGGATGGCCGCAGCTGCCAGCGACGGACCGGCGCAGCATCGCCAGGCTCGATTTCGATACCCCACATCGCCTGCGTCCCGCCGATTTCGCTCGAGTACCTCAGGTCGCCGAGCTCAGTCTTCTCGCCCTGTCGCGCAGCGACCCAACCGTCGGCGAACCAGTGAAAGGTCGCAAGTGCGGCTGCGACACGAGCATCGGCCCGCGCGAGTTCGGCGTGATCGGCGAGCGGCAAAATCGGGACCGAGCCGCCAGCCTTCGACGACGCCGAGCCCAGCCACGGCACGTGCACGGCATCGACATAGACTTCCCCCTCGTACTCGTACAGGGTCCGCCACAAGAGGTTGGTGACGATGCCGGGAAACGCTTCGACCCGCGTGGGCGTGTGCCCTCGTTCAGCAGCGAACCGGGCAGCCTCGGCCTTGGCCCGCGCGTGCTGGACTCCACCGAACCCCATGTACAGGGCACACCACGCCAGCGCGAGCCAAACCGGTCGCGCTCGCTTGCGGAAGATCGTGAGCACCGTGCCGAGCAACAAGGGCAGCGTGAAGGCGGGATCGACGATACCGATCCAGTTCCACGCCACCCGGGCGTTGCTGAACGGCCACCAGAGCTGGGTCCCGTACGACGTGAAGGCATCCAGCAGCGCATGGGTGGCATAGCCGGCGGTCGTCGCCAACGCTACGCGGACCCCCTGGCGCCGTGTACGGCCGGATTTCGTGACGATGAACGGCAAGGCGGTGAGCAGCCCGCCCATCGGAATGAAGGCCAACGAATGCGTGAAGTGGCGGTGATACGTCCACGCGACCATCGGGTCGGTCCCCGAACGAATCAGGACGTCGAGGTCGGCCGCCATACCGCCGAGCGCTCCGTACAAGAACGCCTTCTTGCCCAGCTTCTCGTGCAGCAGCACCTGAGCCGCGGCTGCCCCAAGAACCCCTTGTGTGACCGGATCCACCCGGCGCCAGCATGAAGCGCCGAGTCGCCTCGGTCAACGCCCGACCTGAGACACTCGACAGTGGCGAATCCCCTGCATCGTGATGTGTGCATCGACGGGATCGAACTCGATACGCACGCGAGCCTCACCCGTCTGATTGGCCAACACGAACTCGGTCGGCGTCGACGTGGTGGAGGTCGCCGTCGGCGACCACGCGCCGGTTCCAAGCTTGTGACGCGTGCGGAACCGAGTCCGCGCCGCCGAGTTGCAGTCGACCGCGTACGCACGACCTGCAACCGCCGGGAACGACACCTCGACGCCCGGTGCCGTCGCGGACCCTTGACGCCGGCATGCGTCGAGCACCCGATGCGGCCAAGCGGCGTAGCCGTCGGGGCCCGACGCCTGCGCGGTGTAGACGAACGCGCAGCGAAAATCGATCGAAAACTCATCCTGCCTCGCGTTTCCGGCGCTGAGTTTTGCCAGCTCGACGAGGGAGCTGGGACCCTCTGCGGGCTTCACCTTCTTCTGGGTCTTCGCGTTGCGCTGAAGCGTCGACAGCGGGGGCAACTTGCCGAACCGCAGCGACGGCAGGTCGGACTTCGGCTTGGCTCGCGGCCGCGCCTGGGGCTTCATCTGCGGATGCGCCTTCTTGTGCGTCGCCGCGGGATTCAGCTTGTGCTTCGTGGTCGTCGGCCCTTTGTGCAGCTGGGGTGCGGCGAGCAGGAGAAGCAGGGCAGAGGCGGGAACGGCGGGGTGCAGCATCGTCTGCCACGGTGGTCGTTCCAGCCCGGAGAACCGTTCCCAGCTCAGCGCTCTTTTTTCCACTCCTGCGTGCGCAGCTCGATACAGCGCCACGCACACCAAGCTCACCCCGCAGGCCGGGCGTTCTCGACGAGGCCGCGCAGCTGGACCCACGCGCACTTGCACGCATATCGCGACCGGCCCGCGTGCTCAATGAACTCCGCCCCCCCCTGTGCACGACACAAAAAAAGCTCCCGAATCGGCGGCTGCAGGAGGGCACCACGCAACCGCCGGTTCGGGAGCAGGACCGAATCGCTTCGGAACTCGCTGGGAGTCTGGGCTCTACTTCTGCTCCAACACTGAGAAACGACCACGCACGCGGAACTGCTAGGGACGCGCAGGTGCCCCCTCAACGAGGTGGCTTCCGCATGCTTTCACTTCGACCCCAGCGAATCGAGGAAGGATTCGCCGGGGTCGTTTTTTTTGACCGTCCGGCTACAGGCAGCTTCCGAACAGCGGACCCACGGCCACGGCAGCCTGGGAAATCGTGTGGCTGCCGAAGAAGCCGTCGATGTAGGTGGTGTCGGCCACATCGAAGGTGGAGACCAGCACGCCCGCATCGTCGTTGGTGACCCGAACCGTGCTGCCGGTCTGCTCGAAGTCGATTTCGATCGTGTAGTCGGTGTTGTCGAGCCAGCCCGTAGCGACGGCATCGGCGGGCGCGAGCAGCAACTCCGAGTTTGCCGTGTCGTTCGCGCAGTACAGGTCTTCCATGGTGAGCGCGTCGAAGGAGGGCGCGAACACCCGCTTGACCACCATGCCGGTCTCGAGCACGCCCGAGGTACACGTCGCACCAAAGTCCGACGAGGTTTGGGCCGACTGCTTCCACCCCAAGATGTAGAAATGGGAGTTGTCCTGCGCGCCCCACACGAAGCCCGCAAAGTCATCGTCGCCGGCCGTGTTGACGGCGAACGAGCCCGTCAGTCGGGTGTTCGTGTACGAGACGCCTTCGCACAGGTGAAGCCCGAGGTCGTTGTTGCCCGCCTCGGTCGCAACCGTGCCGCCCTCGGAGTAGGTGATGCTCGCATCGGCGGTCGCCCCGAGGATGTCGCCTTGATAGAGCGTGCAGTTGCTCTCCAGGCTGAAGGCGCTGTTGCTGATCACCACCACACCCACCGCTGAGGCCGTATCGACGCCGTCGTCGGCCGTGACCGTGTAGCTCGCGTAGTCGGTTGGAGTGATGTCGGTGCTCGCCATGTCGGGCGACGCCACGGTGCCGTCGTTGGGAGCCCAGCTGTAGGTGTAGGGGCCGCCCGTCCCACCGGAGGCGACCGCGGTGAACGTCACCGTGCCGTCGTCGGCCGCGTCGGCGCACGCGTTAGGCGTGATCTCGACGCTGAGCAACGCATTGCAGGCATCGTCCGTGCAGCCGGCACTTGCACAATCGTCGCCCTCTTCGCAGCTCTCGCCTGGATCGCACGCCGGGCAGACGTCGCCGCCACAGTCGGTGTCGGTCTCGTCGCCGTTTCGCACCCCGTCGTCGCACGTCGGGGCCGAGCAGGTGTCGGTCACCGGGTCGCAGACGCCGGATTCGCAGTCGTCGTTGCCCGTGCAGCCACCGCCGGGCGGGCACGCGTCACAGGTTGGCCCGCCGCAGTCCAGGCCCGTCTCGTCGCCGTTTTGCACACCATCGTCACACGCCGGCTCGGCGCATGTGTTCATGTCGTCGCACACGCCCGAGCTGCAGTCGTCACCGTCGCCGCAGCCCTGACCGTCGTCACACGGCTGGCAGGATCCGCCGCAGTCCACGTCGGTCTCGTCTCCGTTTTGCACCCCGTCGTCGCACGCCGAAGGTTGGCAGGTCTCCATCAGGCAGACCATCGACATGCAATCTGACGCGAGCACGCAGTCGTCGCCGTCGTCACACGGGTCGCAATCCGGACCACCGCAGTCCAGGTCGCTCTCGTCTCCGTTTTGTACGCCGTCGTCGCAGCTCGGCGGCGTGCAGGTCCCAGCCCCCTCGTCGCAGACCGTCGACAGGCAGTCTGCGTCGCTCGTGCAACCGCCACCGTCGGGGCAGCCGGCGCAGTCGGGACCACCGCAGTCCAGGCCGGTCTCGTCCCCGTTTTGAACGCCGTCGGCGCACGTCGGCGCCTCGCAGACCTCGGCGAGCGGGTCGCACGACATCGACACGCAGTCGCTTGCCTCTTCGCACCCCTGCCCGTCGTCGCACGGGTCGCAGTTCGGCCCGCCGCAGTCGAGCCCGGTCTCGCCCTGGTTCTGCACGCCGTCGTCGCAGGACGAGGTGGTGCAGATGCCCATGTCACACACCGTCGACGCACAGTCGTCCGGGTTCACGCAGATCTGGCCACCGTCACAGGGCGCACACGCATCGCCGCCGCAGTCCACGTCGGTCTCGTCTCCGTTGAGAACGTCGTCGTTGCAGCTGGGCGGAACACACTGACCACCGTCACACACGCCCGAGAGGCAGTCGCTGGGCATCTCGCAGTTGCCCGGTGCCGGGCAAGCCGGGCAGTCCGGGCCGCCGCAGTCCACGTCGGTTTCGTTTCCGTTGGGCGCACCGTCGTCACACGTCGGTGCTGCGCACGTGTCGGTGGCGGGGTCGCAGACCAGCTCCACACAGTCAAAGGCATCGCCACATCCTTCCCCAGGGTCGCAGCTGCCTCCACACGCACCACCGCAGTCTTGGTCGGTCTCGTCCCCGTTCTGCACCCCGTCGTCGCACGAGGGGGGCTGACACACGTCCATGACGCACACCATCGACGCGCAATCGCTTCCATCATCGCAGCCGTTGCCGTCATCGCAGGGGCTGCAGTCGTCGCCACCGCAGTCCACATCCGTTTCCGTTCCGTTCTGCACCCCGTCGCGACAGGTCGGAGTCACGCAAACGTCCGCAGCACAGGTGCCCGAGCTGCAGTCGTCGCCTTGCTCGCAGGTGTCGCCGTCGTTGCAGCCTTCGCAGCTGGGTCCGCCACAATCCACGTCGGTCTCGTCACCGTCGCGCACGCCGTTGTCACAGGTCGCGTCGCCTCCTTCGGGCTCGCAGGTGCCCTCGGCCGAGCACGCGCCACTTTGGCAGTCGTCTCCAACGCCGCAGCCGTCTCCTGCCCCGCACTTCTGCGAGCAGGCGCCACCGCAGTCCACATCCGTTTCGTCGGCATCGAGAACGCCGTTGGCGCAGCTGTCGCCGCCCTCGGTCTCACCGAGCGTCTCCGAGGGCGGACCGCTGGTCTCGTCGGTCCCGGTCGAAGCGTCGGCTTCGGACTGGGCCGCGCAGTCGGTCGGCGCATCCTGCAGCAGTCCGTCATCCAGGCACGGGTCGACACAACCAACGGGTGTGAACAACGCAGCCAAACCGATCGCCCGAAGTACTCGCGTCCTCATGGAACGAGGTTCAGCAAGAACCGCGCCACGACAGTCCCGAAACAGCCCGCTTGAGTCCGGAGGTCCCTGACAAAGTCCGTCAGTCCCAAACTGCCCCAACGGCCCTGTTAGGAACGGCGGGGGCAGGTCCGACGCCGGGCCTTCGCCAGCAGTGCGTCGGCGTCGTCGCCCTGCTCCAGCGCGTGTCGCATCCGGGCCCGGGCGTCGAGGGCCGCCCGTGCGTGGGCAGCCTTACGGATGGGATCCGCGGCAACCTCGGCCGATCGCAGCTCCGCAATCATCGCGCAGCGGTACGTGTAGACGTCCTCGGAAAGCTCCTCGCCCACGCAGCCCCCGACGCACGGGACGACGAGTGCGGCAGCGAATGCGCGACCGAGGAGCTTCACGCCCGATCAGAGTCGGCCGAACCCGATCGGATCACGAAAAAGACCGAAAAAGCGCCGCTGCGGTCAGCGGCAGCCCACGGCCTTGGACCAGTCGAACTCCCAGGCCTGCACGTCCTCGCGCCGCTGGTCGTTCACCTCGATGACGGTTTCTCGCCGCACGTGGTGGGGAAACGCGCCGTCGGGATCGATGGCGATCAGCACACGGCCGTCGGCTTCGATATAGTCGATGGCGACCCACAGGTCATCGAAGCGGCGCACCGATTCGATCGCGTTCTCATCCCCGGGCGGCCCCTCGACCTGTTCGCTGAGTCCCCGCGCCACGCGACGCATGGCCTCCGTGGCCTCCTCGCCATCGACGACGGACCGGGTGTGCAACAACCGCAGCTGTGGCGCGCTCTCGAGCGTACCAAGGTGCTCGACCACGAAATCCGCCGGTATCGACGTCGAGAAGACTGAGATCAGCTGCTCTCCCTTCACCAGTTCCGCGGGCCGGAGCACCAGACCTGCCCACGCCTCGACCCAGGTCAACCAGATGTACCCCGCGACGGCCTGTAGCTGCGCCTGCATCTGTGGGCGCCGCACGATCTCTGCGACCTTCTCCGACGCCCCCTTCATTGCCAGCACCGCGTCCATCATCTCGTCCATTCCGACTACGCGCTCAAAGGCTCCATCGGGCGAGATGAAGAACCGGGGCATGGCCGTCCGGACCATCGTCAACGTGGACTCGACGGGCGCCCGCTCTTCCTCGGTGTCGATCACCTCGCCGTTGAGCCGTTCGAACTCCAGGTCCTCGAGGCGCACGACGTCACCATCGTCGCGAGCCTCGAAGACGACGTTCATGCGCGTGATGGCCGACCCCTTCCCGCTTCGAGACTTGAAGCTGCGCGCCGGGACCGAGCACGGGGTTTTCCACCCGAAGGTCACGGTGTCCGCGGGCGCATCCGGCTCGATGCGAGCGCGAAGCGGCGGCCAGAAGCCAGGGTCGGTCTCGCGGCTCGATGGTTCGACGACGACGGTGATTGGTCCGGAGGCAGCAGACGACGACGTCGCAGGCTCGGCTCGCGGAGGCGGCTCGCTCGAAGCCGAAGACTTGGCGGCACAGCCCCCGAGGACCACGATTAGCAGCAACGTGCTTCGCAACGACACGTCGAGGGTCCTACCCCGCTGCGAGACGGCAACCACGAAAAAACCCCGTCCAGGGACGGGGTCTTCGTTTGGCGTGAAGGCGCCTGGCTACTCGGCCGCTTGGGCGACCTGCGTCTGCGCGTAGCCCGGGGCGATGCCCTCGGCCTTCATGCGCTCGCCGATGTGCTTGGCGAAGCGAGCACCCGTACCGACCACGCCCTCGTAGTGTGGGATGTGGTACAGCGGTTGGCGGACTTCGGGGGTGTTGCGCTGGTAGGCGCGCATGTCCTCGAGGCTGTAGCCCGACTCTTCGACGATGGCGCGGAACTCGGCCTTGGCCTTGGCCTTGGCCTCACCGAGCGCCATCTGGACGCGGCTGTGCGCATTGATCTCGCCTTCGCCCGACGTCTCGATGGGCAGGTAGATCATGTCCTTGAAGTGGTTGATGACGGCCGACTGGGCGCCGTCGGACTGCGTGCTTGGCATGCAGCCGAAGGGCTTGAGCGACAGCACCATGTGGGCGATGCCTTTGACCGTGTAGTAGATGTTCTTCGCGACCTCGAGGTGGCCTTCGCCGCCCTCGGAACGCGTGTGATAGAACTCGTGCGCGAGGCGCTCCATCTCGAACATGTCCACGATCTCGTGGGTCGTGCCCCCGAGCGCTTCACGCAGACGGTCGTACTCGCGACGGTAGATCTTGTCGGCGATCTCCATCGAGACGCGCTTCTTGAAGTAGGTCGCGTCGAGCGAGAAGCGCTTCTTGAACTCCCACCACTTGAGCTCTTGGTCGGCCTCGTCGAGGCGGCGACGGTCGCCCGCTTTGATCTTCTCCTGCCACAGCAGGTAGGTCAGCCAGGTCGCGATCGGCTCGGTGATGATCTCCGCGCCCTCGGCCTGGAGGAAGCGGAACATGTTGAAGTTGCCGTCGCCCTCGGTGGTCTGCGCCCAGAACTCGCCGGTGACCTTCACGACCGGCTTGGGCTGCAGGCGGTCCTGCTCGACCGTGTTCATGCGGCGAGCCACTTCACGCAGCGGCTCGACGTAGTCGACGGACGTGATCTGGTCGACGAACTTGGCAAGCAGGTCGAGGGTGTCGAGCGCGCCGCTCTTGCGGGACTCGAGGAAGCTGCGGAGGCGACCCTGCACCTCGGCGGGCTCTTTCTGCTGAATGGCCTCACCGAGGAACTGCAGCGCCTGCGAGAGGATCTCGTCGGTCTCGCCCGGCTTGGCTTCGTAGGGCCGCACCTGGTTGGAGAACTCGTTGAGGAGGTCTCCCATGTTGATGCAGTTGACCAACCCCATGAAGAAGTCGGGGTTGAGGTTCAGGCCCGCCTCGACGTCCGCCTGCTTGAGGCCGCCCTTTTGCTGGAAGAGCATGACGCGGAAGCCGTCGAAGCCCGCGTTGCGCAGCGCGAGTCGGTACTCGGCCTCGTACATGCCGAAGCGGCACGGGCCGCAGGCGCCTGCGGTGATGAAGAAGTAGCGGTCCTTGATCTCCTCGACGCTCATGCCCTTCTCGTCGCGAAGGTGCTCGAGGAACTGCACGAGGTTGCCCACCGTGAAGTACGTCGGGTTGCACTGACCGTTGTTGCCGTACTCCTTGCCGGCCTGGAACGCGTCGGTGTTCGGCGTCGGCAAAACCTCGGTGTTGTAGCCGAGGTTCTCGAAGTGACACTTGATGAGGTACTCGTGCCGGAACGTGAATCCGCCGAAGAGCAGCGTCGTGGTGGGTCGCTGGTCCGCGGTGAAGTCGTGCTCGACGGGACGTTGGAACTGGAGGTTGACCGACTTGAAGCTGACGCCCTCCTCTTCGGAGAGGGCTTTCTTCTTCTCGTCGAGCAGCTGCTGAATCGCAGGCTGCTGGATCACGGTGAGGAGTTGGCTGCGGTGCTCAGTCGTCGTCGCCATCGTAAATCTCGTCGTCGTAGGTCGTCTGAGGTGGGTGCCGTCCGCCGGCGCGGGGACTGACACGGCTGTCACTGACACACGTGTCAGTGAACTTCGACGGCTTTTTCGCACGCGTTCGGGACCCTCGCAAGAAGAAAGCGAGCCGGACGCCGAGCCGGGCGCCGGAGCACTTGGTGTGCGTCCATGGGGTCGCAGCAGGCTACAGCGGAGTCTCAGCTCCGTAGCTGACCGCCAAATCCTGAAGCACTTGACCCTGAAACGCGATCCACGCGTCGGAGCGCGCAACGGCCGCCACCCGAGCCTCGTCCACAGCACCGACCATCGTGCCGCCGATCACCAGCGTGCCCGCGGCGAGGTCGATGGGATCGCCCAGCGTCGCGTCGTCGACGAACGCTCCGTCGAGGTACAGCCGCACCCGCTCTCCGGCGATGGCCGTGCCGACAAGGTAGTGCCAACCCAGCGGGCTCGGTCCGCCCGAGGCATTCCGGGCCGTGCCCGCGGCCCAGACGGTCGCCCGAATGCCGCCCCCGCCTCCGCCTCGCTCCGCGAGCAGCCGGAACTGCTCGCCCTTCTCCAGCACGCGCCGGGCCGCATTGGTTGCCAGCGTGTCCTCGCCGACCTCGACGAGCACCGAGAACGAAAGCTGCGCGTCGAGGTTGAAGTCGGTGTCGTCGCCCACCTGCACGTCACCGGCGTTCTCGAACTGCACCGCCGGTCCGTAGGCACCTTCGATGAGCGCGGTATCGTCGAGGTTGATGCAGCCCCCATCGTGACCGTTGCCGGTCGAGTCCTGCAGCGATGCAGCACAGCTTCCCGTCATGTGGTGCACGGATACGTAGTCATTGGTCCACACGCCTTCGGGGTCCTGAGCATCCTCGGCCGCGGGGTTGCCGTACTGCATCACCAGCTGCGTCGGCGCATCGTCGTCGACGAACGGGACTCGAACCCAGACGATCGCCTCGGCCGTCGATGCGTCCCAGCGCTCGATCTCGAAGGAGAGGACCTCGCCGCCGGCACCGTACAGCCGCAGGTCCGCCCCGCCGGGCTCACTCGCAACGAAGTCCATCCGCGTGTCGTCCAGGCGCAGCAGTACAGGTACGTCTTCGAGCGCATCGCCGAGCGCCAAGGCCGGGCCGTCGATGGTCAGCACGCGCTCGAAGGACCAGCCCGGATCACCCGTGGTCGTCGAGGAGGAAGATGACGAGGAGGACGACGTCATGACCTCCTCGCCGGCCGTGGTGCTGGAGCTCGAAGTCGTCGTTGTGACTTCGGGATCGATCGTGGTGACGTTCGTTGGATCGTCGACGGTCGTTTCGCTCGCGCCCGTCGACGGACCCATGCCCCCGGTGGTGTCGTCGCCTTCTGTCTCGGTGCCCGGCTCGCGCGTCCCGCCCGAGCCCAACGTCTCCGACGCGTTGCCTGCCACGCTGCCCGACTCGAACGAGCACGAAGCGGCAAGCATCGACAGACCGAGCGCGCAAACGCCGTTCCGCCCCGCAAAACCCGCCGATCCCAGCCGCCTTCGCACGCCGAGATCGTAGCAGGGTCCGCCGCGGGTCAACCGTCGAGCTGAGGCGAAGCGATCCCTTTGAGCTGCGGGATCCGCGTCTTGAGACGGCGCTCAATCCCCTGCCGCAGGGTGGCCTGGGCGCTGGGGCAACCCACGCAGTTCCCGGTCAACTGCAGATGTACCGTGTTGCTTTGAACATCCAACAGCTCGATGTCGCCGCCGTCGGCTTGCACCATCGGGCGGCACTCGTCGAGCACCTCACGCACGCGCTCGACGAGGGCTTCGCCTTCGAGTTGCTCGTCGCTGCCGGGCGCACCGAGGTCGAGCAAGTCCTCAAAGGGCGAGCGCTCTTTCCCCACGACGTTGAGGCTGACCTTCTTGGGCTTGCGGCCCGCCTTGGCTTCGGCGGCAGCGGCCTTCGCAGCTTCGGCCTTCGCGGCGGCAGCGTCGGCTTCGGCCTGCGCCAGCCGAGCGGCGAGCTCGGCCTCCTTGACCGCGTCCCCTTCTGCGCCGACACGCTCGCGCAGCTCGCCCGAGAGGTCGAGCGCCCGAAGCTCATCGTATCCGCCAATCGACTCCCCGCGGATGAAAATCTGCGGCGTGGTTCGGCTTCCCGTGACGATCTTCAGCCAGCTGAGGGTGGAGTCGTCGCCCTTGATGTCGACCTCTTCGAAGGCGATGTCCCGCTCGCGAAGCAGCTCGAACGCGGCGCGGGAGTACGGGCAGCCACGCTTGAAGAAGACCTTGATCGGCGCATCCACCGACTCGAGCGACGGTGCGGCCTCGGAGTCGTCGGCCGCCTCCTCCTGCTCGTTGATGATGCCCTTCTCGATCTGGAACTTGCGGAGCTTCTTTTGGTCCGAACCCCACATGGGACGGTCAGGATGACTGCCCGACCAGCTCGGCAGCGGTGCCTCGCGCTCGACCGTCTCCAAACCCACCACCGAGCGCGCTTGGTCGAGCGCAGAGGCGGCCAGACGCAGCGGCGCCCGCTCGGAGTCTTTGCCCCGTTCGACCACGGAGTCGAGGGTTTGCACGGTGACGCGGCGGAAGAGTCGTCCCAGCATGGCGCACCGGGCGTAGCTCGCGGCGTCGCGGCCGTCAAGACGCAGTACCCTCGGGCAGCGCGAAGCCGAGCACGGAGCGCCACGCCGCCCCACGCGGACGACGGACGCCGTGTCACCCGCTAGGGCGCCGTTATCATCCGCGCGTGCACCGATCCGACGATGCCACGCCTCGCCGAGAGGCGACCGCGATGCTCGAATCGTCGGCCCTCGATCTCACACGGCTCGAAGCTGTCACATCCGACGCCGACGCCGCACCACCGACACTCGTCGGCCGCTACCGCATCGACGACGTCCTCGGCAGTGGTGGCATGGGGACCGTGTATAGAGGCTGGGACCCACGCCTGCGCCGGCCGGTTGCGGTGAAGGTCATCCACTCGTCGCGATCCGTGGGCCGCAGCCGTCTGTTCCGCGAGGCCCACGCGCTTGCGGCTCTCTCCCACCCCAACGTCGTCGCCGTTTACGAAGTCGGCACGCACGACGGCGCGGTCTTTATCGCGATGGAGCTCGTCCTCGGGCGACCCCTGCGGGCGTGGGCCAAGGACCACGACCGTCCCTGGCAGGACGTCGTGAAGATGTACGTGCAGGCCGGTCACGGCCTGGTCGAAGCGCATGGCAAGGGCATCGTTCACCGCGACTTCAAGCCAGCGAACGTGCTCGTTGGAGATGACGGACGGCCGCGCGTGCTGGACTTCGGCCTTGCGACGGCCGTCGTTGCGCACAGACCGAAGACGGCGGGCGATGCCGATGGCGAGCTCGGTCCGGATGCGGATCCTCTGACCCGCGACGGCATGGTGATGGGTACGCCTGCGTACATGGCACCCGAGCAGGCCCGCGGTCAGGCGGTCACGCCGGCCTCGGACCAGTTCAGCTTCTGCGTCTCGCTGTGGGAGAGCCTCACCACGCGACGGCCGTACCTGGGCAACACGCCCCGCGAAGTCCAGATGCGGATCGAAAACGGGGATCGCACCCCTCCTCCGGAACCCGTCGCGGTGCCGCCGCACGTGCTGGCCCTGCTCGCTCGAGGGCTGCAGTTTTCCCCCGAGCGCCGCTGGCCCTCGCTCCCCGCACTGCTCGACGCTCTCGAAGCCGCGTGCGAGCCCACCCGGCGGGGCGCATGGGGATGGGGTTTCCTGGGGGTAGCCGCACTCCTGAGCGTTGCCGCCTGGTCTGGTGCTCGACGCGAATCCGGAGTCTGCGAGGGTGCGCGCGAGTGGAGTGCGGCGTGGCCGGACGCCCAGCGGGACCGGCTCCTCGAGCGAACGCCGGCCGCGGTCGAAGCCATCGACGCGTTCGGTACACGCTGGACTGCCGCCCATGACGAGGCCTGTGCGGCCGGCCGTGACGACCCGGCCACGCTCGACGTGCGCATGCAGTGCCTGCGAACCGCAAAGACGGCCGCCGTCGGCACGGCGTCAGTGCTCACCGGACCCACGGACCTCACGAAGGATGAGGCTCGATCCGTGCTCGCGGGGCTCCCGGCTCCCCAGTCGTGCCTTGCCGCGTCCGCGGACGTACCGGGCAATGCCCTGCCGCGCAATCCTGAGGCCGCCGATGCGGTGGCGCGGCTTCGTGCACGGTTGAGCGCCGCCCGAGCGCAGGCCAGTGCCGGGCAGACCGACCTCGCGTATCGCGAAGCCGTTGCCGTGCATCGAGTGGCCCAGACGATTCGATTTGCGCCACTGCTCGTCCAGGCCCAGACGCTGCGCGGACTGCTTGCCTCCCGCAACGGCAACCTCGTCGATGCCGAAGACCAACTCACCCAGGCGTTCTGGGGAGCGACCGACGTGGGCGACGAAGAGTCCGCCACCGAAGCTTCGATCGAGCTTGCGTGGCTGGTGGGGTATCTGCAGGGGCGGCATGCCGAAGGCGTCGAGTGGGTCCGGCACTTCGAGACAGCGATGCGACGGCAAGACCGCGACCCCGCAGGGAAAGCCAGCCAGGTGCTCGGCCCGATCTACTTCGACTGGGATCGTCTCGAAGATGCGCGGCCGCACCTCGAAGCTTCTTTACGGGAAGCTCTCACAGAGCCCGACGACGACCTGGGCATCGGCATCGCCCACATGAATCTCGGCAACCTCTACTACGAGCTTGCGCGGCCCACCCTCGCAAAGCAGGCCTTCGACGTCGCGCGAGCGCGCCTGACCACAGCCCTGCCCAGCGGCGGGCCGGACCTGCTCTTGTTGGACATCAACCAGGGCGCCATGCTGCTCGACCTGCTGCGGGACGCGGCGTCCGCCCGCCCCATGCTCACGCGCGGGCTGGCGGATGCAGAGCGGCTTCTCGGACCCGAGCACCCAACCACCGCCCTCGCGTTGACCAAGGTCGCCCAGCTGCACGACCTCGACGCGGACTTCACCGCCGCCAAGACGCTATACGAGCGCGCACGCGCCATCTATCGCGACCACGGCAGCGAGCTCGACGTGCTGACGGCCGAGTCGGGACTCGCGCTCGTCTTGCACCGCGCCGGAGACCTCGGGGCCGCGGAACACCTCTGGCACACGGTCGCGACCGAAGCCGCCGCAAAGCTGGGACCCACGCACGTGCTCACGTGCAGCGCGCAGTATGGACTGGGTCGCCTTGCCGAGGGGCGGGACGACCTGGGTGCCGCGACCGCCCTGTACGAAGCCGCGCTGTCGAATACGGGCACGCATACCCGGGCCGACGCCCTGAACCTGCGACGCGCCCTGATTCGGACGCTGCGTCGCGCCGGCCAGCCCGACCGCGCTCGGACCATGGCCGAGGCGACCCTGCGGTGGGCAACCGAAGCGTACGGACCCAACAGCGCGCATGCGTTTGCGGCCGAAGTCAGCGCCGCGATCGTTGCGTCCGAGACCGAGACCGGACGGATGGAACTGCGTCGACTGGTCGTGCCTGCCGCCACCGAACCCGGCCGAATCGAGGCGCGTGCCGAAGGACTGCTTGCGCTCGCGGCCCTCGAACGCGAGCGCAATCCGGCCGAGGCCCTCGCGCTCGCCGAGCAGGCGCTGCGGGACCTCGAACCGCATGCGCTACCGTTCGAGCGCGTGACGGCCGAGCGCCTGATTCGCTCGCTACGCTGACGCGTCGGGCGTCTTGGGCATCGCAAAGCCCAGCGCCTTCAGGCCGGCGGGTCCGACCATTTCCACGTAGTGCCGTCCGCAGACCGGGGCATACGACTCGTCTCCCAGCATCACCTGCTCCCCCTCGACGACCGCCTTACCGCCGGCCATGCGCAGGTTGAAGACCGCCTTGCGGTCGCAGAACTGGCAGGTGACCTTGACCTCCTCGATCGTGTCGGCGAGCTCCATGAGCCGCTGCGCCCCCGGGAACGACTTCGTCTGAAAATCCGTCCGCAGGCCGTAGCAGATCACCGGGACGCCGTGGGTCAGCGTCAGGACCCGCAGCTGTTCGATGATCGACGGCGCCAGAAACTGCGCCTCGTCGGCCAAGACGCAGTCGAGCCCTTCGAACTGCGCCGCGTCGAGCACGGTGTCCGGCTCGACCAACAGGTCGGCCTCGGCGTGCAGCCCGGACCGCGAGACGATTTGCCCCTTGCCGAAGCGATCGTCGAACGCGGGCTTGAGCAGCAGCACCCGCTTGCCCTGCTTGCGGTAGTTGTGGGCCACCGCCAGCAGGTTCAGCGTCTTTGCGCTGTCCATCGTGCCGTACCGAAAGTAAAGCTTCGCCATGGCGCCGCGGACGCTACCACGAGCGGTCCCGCGGGCCTCCACGCCGGCCCCCTCGAGGCGCGTACGATGGGTGTCGTGACGAGATGGCACGGATTCGAGGGGCCGGTGACGGACGGTCGCGCGAGACGGCTCGCCGATGCCGCTTCGACGCCGCAATTGCGCCGGCACGCTCCGTGCACATCCTCCGACCGAGAGCTTCACCCATGATCGTTCACGGCTTGCTCGACCTCCTCGTGGCTCAAGGCGCCGACGCCCTGCACCTGCAGCCCGACGCCGCGCCCGTGCTGAAGCGCGCGGGTGCCGACCTTCCGGTCACCATGCCCCCGCTGGGCGACGACCT
>CAYSPB010000087.1:0-622 GCA_964432695.1 uncultured Nannocystaceae bacterium | reverse complement strand
ATCGTCCGCGAACTCGCGCTCGACGGTGGAGCCAGCGGCTCGGTCGAAGCGCATGGCCAGCGCTTCGACGTGCAGCACGACGCGAGTCTGCGTCGGCTGACGTTTCGACCCGAGGCCGCCGCCGAACCAGAAGCACCGCCGGTCCCCGCTGTGGAGCCCGCCCCTGCTCCTGCGCCGGCACCCACGCCAGCAGCCGCGCCCCCTGCACTCTCGCCGCGGCCTCCGGGTCCGCTGCCGACCACGTTCGCGCGATGGATCGGCGAAGCGGTGCACGCCGACGCATCGGACCTGTTCTTCTCGGTCGGACGCGCCCCACATGTTCGGCGGGGGGGCGATGTCGTCGCGATGGGTCGCGAGCCCCTCACTGCCGTCGACCTCGACGGGTTCGTCGCGGCCGTCCTGAGCGCGGAGGGACACGCCGACCTCGCCGCCCGTGGAAGCGCCGACGTGGGGTGGTCCATGAGCTCCGCCCCCGGTGCCCAGCGCTTCCGCGTGCACGTGTTCCGACAGCACGACGGCCTCGCGTGTGCGCTCCGACCGGTTCGCTCGGACCCCCCCACGCTGCGCGCGCTCAACTTGCCCGACGAGTTTCACGCGCTGACCGACTACCGCAACGGACTCG
>CAYSPB010000086.1:0-21399 GCA_964432695.1 uncultured Nannocystaceae bacterium | reverse complement strand
CTGATGACCACCGTGCCCGGCCTGTTCGCCCTCGGCGAGGCCAACTTCTCCGACCACGGCGCCAACCGCCTGGGCGCCAGCGCGCTGATGCAGGGCCTGGCCGACGGCTACTTCGTCATCCCGTACACGATCGGCAACTACCTCGCGACCGAGCACCAAGGCCCGGTCACCGAGGACCACGAGGCGTTCGCCACGGCCGAGAACGAGGTCCGCGCGAAGACCGAGAAGCTGCTCAATCTCTCGGGCAAGACGCCCGTCGACGAGTTCCACCGCCGGCTCGGCAAAATCATGTGGAACTACTGCGGCATGGCGCGCACCAAAGAGGGCCTGGAGAAGGCGCTCGAGCTCATCCCGGCGCTTCGCAAGGAGTTCTGGGCGGAGGCGACCGTCCCAGGCAACGCCGACGAACTCAACCCCTGGCTCGAGTATGCCGGTCGGGTCGCGGACTTCATGGAGTTCGCCGAGATGATGTGTCGCGACGCTCTCGAGCGCGACGAGTCGTGCGGCGGCCACTTCCGCGAAGAGCACCAAAGCGAAGAGGGCGAAGCGGTCCGCAACGACGAAGAGTTCGCCCACGCTGCTGTGTGGGAGTACCAGGGCGACGACACGCCGCCCGCCCTCCACAAAGAGCCGATGAAGTTCGAATACGTCAAGCTGACGACGCGCAGCTACAAGTGACGACCACGGAAAGTCCCGAGGGAGCTCCCCAATGAAGATCAAGCTCAACGTGTGGCGCCAAGCCGGCCCGAACGCAACCGGCGGCCTGAAGCCCTACGACATCGAGGTCACCGAGCACATGTCGTTTCTCGAGATGTTCGACGTGCTCAACGAGCAGCTGCTCCGCAATCCCGAGAAGTACCCCGAGGGCCCCGTCGCCTTCGACCACGACTGCCGCGAAGGCATCTGTGGCATGTGCTCGATGGTGATCGACGGCGTGCCGCACGGTCCGAACAAGGCCACCACCACCTGCCAGCTGCACATGCGCAGCTACAAGAGCGGCGACGAAATCACGGTCGAACCGTTCCGCGCCAAGGCCTTCCCCGTGCTGCGCGACCTCGTCGTCGACCGGGGTGCCTTCGATCGTATCCAGCAAGCGGGTGGATACATCAGCGTCCGAACCGGCTCGGCTCCCGACGCGAACGCGCTTCCCATTGGCAAGGCCGACGCTGACACGGCGTTCGACTACGCTGCGTGCATTGGCTGTGGCGCCTGCGTGGCGTCGTGCCCGAACGCGTCGGCGATGCTCTTCGTCGGTGCGAAGGTCGCTCACCTCGCCAATGTCCCGCAGGGGCAGGTCGAGCGCACCGGTCGGGTGCTCAAGATGGTCGACACGATGGACACCGAGGGCTTCGGTGGCTGCACGAACCATGGTGAGTGCGAAGCGGCGTGCCCGAAAGAGATCAGCCTCGACGCCATCGCGACGCTCAACGGCGAGCTCGCACGGGCAGCGGTCTCCGCGGCCAAATAGCCCGACGCACCAAGTCGCCCGACCCAACGGTCGAGACGGGGCGAGGTCGCGCAAGCGGACTCGCCCTTCGTCGTGGTTGGGGTCCGCCCAGCCGGCGGGCGAAAAAATCCGGTTAGCATCGAGTGGCCCCATTCGTCTTGGGGTGCGTGAGGATGGCCGAGCTTCAACATGCGCCCGACCGCCTGCAGGCCTGGGTGGAGGCGGCGCGCGGCGGCGACCGGGAGGCGTTCGGGTTGCTGTACGAGCACATGGCGCCCGTGGTGCATGGCGTGCTGCTCAGCCGTGTGCGGGCGTTCGACGTGTCGGACCTGCTCCAAGAGGTGTTTGCGTCCGCGCTGCAGCGGCTGCCCATGCTGGAGGACGCCGCCGCATTTCCGGGCTGGCTGTGCTCGATTGCCCGGAACGCCGCAACCGACCATCTGCGGCGTCAGGCGGCTGCGCCGACCTCGAACACGCACACACCGTACGCCCTTGCGTCGCACGTGGCCGATGCCCGCCGCGTGCTCGAAGCCATCCGCACGCTGCCCGAAGCCTATCGAGAGCCGCTGGTCTTGCGCCTGGTCGAAGGCCTCACAGGGCGAGAGATCGCCGACAAGACGGGACTGACGCCTGGGTCGGTCCGCGTGAACCTCAGCCGCGGGATGAAACGCCTGCGCGAGACGTTGGGAGTGACGAACGATGCATGACGACTACCTGTGGGATGGGACCGGAGAGGTCGACGCCGATGTGGCTGCGCTCGAGCGGGTGTTGGCGCCACTGCGCTACGAAGTCGAGCCGCTCGTGATGGCACCTGGCGCGGTGCAGGCTCCGCCGGTGCGAGCTCGCTGGGTTGCGTGGGGGGTCCCCGCGGCGGCGATGCTTGCCGCCTTGACGCTCGTGGCGGTCATGGGCGGGCGGGCGGACACGCCGACGACGGACGTCAACCCCGAGCCGGTGCCGCCGGCCGTCGAACCTTCGGTCGCAGCGCGCGCATCCACGACTGAGCCGTGCAGTACGGAGCCGCAGCCGCAGCTTCCCTACGATCCTGCACTGGCACGCTTGCCCGGTTTTCCTGCCCCTGTGGACCCTCAAAGTGCCCTGCCGCCGGTGCCGCGTGGCGCTTCGGGGTCCGAAGCGAAGCTGGTGCAGAGCCCCGAAGGTCGCTCGCCCACCCGGCGCGCAAAGGCGCGAACGAAGTCCGGAACGAAGGCGCGACGCTCCGACCGGCGCGCAGCGAGGGCCGCGAAGCCCGAGGACGCACCCCTGACGGTGGACTGCGTCCTCGACCCGGCCAAGTGCGGCGACGTGGCGCTTCCGCGGACGCTCAGCTCCAGCGACATTCGAGCCGGCGTTGCGTCGGTCAAGGTGGCAGCCGCGGCCTGCGGTACGACGCACAGCGCTCCCGAAGACACCAAGGTGCGGGTGAAGCTCGCGGTCGCGGGTTCGACGGGACGCGTCCTCTCGTCGACGGCGATGCCGCCGTGGAACGGCACGCCGCTGGGAATGTGCGTGGCCGAGGCGCTCGAGCAGGCGCAGTTTCGCCGCTTCTCCAAGAAAACGCTGGGCGCGGTGTACCCAATTCGCGTCGACGGCGTGAAGACGTCTCCAGGCACGGGCAAGCCCGCGGACGTGCTTCGCAACGCGGGTCGGGCGATCTCGACCCGGGTGCGGGCCTGCGGGACGGCCCACGACGTGGAGGCGGGCGCCCGCATCGAACTCTCGCTGAAGATCCGAAAGGACGGGACTGCGAAAACGGTCGACGTCGTGGGAGGAGAGCCGCTTTCAGGCGATGCGACCCGGTGCGTGAAGGCCTCGATCCGGAAGCTGAAGTTCGGGACGTCGCCCTCGGGGGTGAACGGTCGGATTCCGGTGGAGTTCTGAAGGCTGCCACCCGGTTGCGGACGGCTCGCGTTCGTGCGCAACTGCCTCGGTGTCCCGCCGCCCAGCGCTCCCGTGGCTGACGCTCGCGGCTCTCGTGGTCTGCGTGCTGTACGTCGCCGTGGTGGAGCTTGGGGCGACCGCATACGACGACAGCTACTTCTTCAAGCGCATCGCCGCCAACGCGCTGGGCACGGGCGCGTTTGCGTGGAACGTGCAGGACGGCCCCGTGCACGTGAGCACGTCGCAGGCATACCAAGGCTTGGTGACGGTGGTGACGGCATTCACCACGCGGCACTATGTTGCGACGATGCGGCTGCTCAACGCGGCCTTGCTCACTGGGGCCGGCTGGCTGCTCCTGCGTCCGGCGACGCAGGCCCGCCCGCTGCTGCTGGCTGCTTTCGTCACCCCCCTGACGCTGACGACGGTGCTCTCGGGCATGGAGACGGCGCTCGCGCTGGCCGTGCTTGCGGTCGTTGTGACCGCATGGATGAAGACCCGGAGGATCGAGGGCATCACGGGAGCCGTCGCAACGGTGGCGGTGTATCTGGTACGCCCAGACGCGGCGCTCATCGTGGCGCTGCTGGTGCTGGGGCGGGCGGCTGCCGAACGACGGTGGCCCGTCCGCTACGCCTTTGCGCTGCTCGTCGGCATGGCCGCGGTGTGGGGCGCCTGCTGGCTGTACTACGGTACGCCGCTTCCGCTGTCGTTCTACATGAAGAGCCTCGGGCTGCACGACTACGGCGCGAGCACGGCCGAGCCGGGGATGCGGGCCAAGCGGTCGCATGCGCTGGTGTTTGCCTGGTTTGCGGCGCCGCTCGCGTTCGAGATCGTGCGCAGCAAGCCGTGGTCCCGTCGGGATGACCTGGCGGCGCTCGCGCTCGCCGCCATGGCCTTCATCGCCTATCACCTCGCCGGGACGCACGAGATCATGGGGTACCGGGCGCGGTTCTATCTGCCTGCGATCGTACCGCTGGTCGCCGCGGCACGCCTGGCCGTCGAGCGCACCGAGCCGACCAAGCGTCGTGGATGGGGCTTCCTGTTGGTGTGGGGGGCACTGGGCGTGCTCGCGTATCGGCAGCACTGGATTCCAACCTCGGCCGGCTTCTTCACCGCGACGGTTCCGGCCGAGGCGTATGCGGCCGCCTTCGGTGCCGCGACGGCGGGCCTGCTGCGACGGGTGTGGTCGCCAACGGCTGCCGGCCTCGCCGTGATCGCGGGTGTGACCCTCTGGATCCCTCCGCACGCACCAGCGCTGCGGGACGACGCAACCGTGATGCGTCGACACGTGCGAGAGACCACGTCGATACGCGGTGTGTTTGCGGTTCGCCGCTGCTTGCCGCCGCAGAGCACCGTCTACCACTCGGAGATGGGCGTCCCCGGACTGGTGCTGTTCTCGATGCGCCTGGTCGACCTGGTCGGCATCGTGTCACCGCAGCTGGGCATCGAGGGCCAGTCGTTTGAGGACCTCTGCCGAGCCGAGCGCCCCGAGGCGATTTTCCTGCCGCACAAAGGGTACCGAGAGCTGGCGGCAAGCGTGCGCGACTCGGCGTGCCTTCAGAACTACGTGCGCGTGGTGAAGCGGTCCTCGTCGCCGCTACACGTCCGGGCGGACCTGCATCCGGCCTTCGCCGCCTGTGCGGGCCCACTACCCTGACTGCGGCGGACCGGCATAGACGTAGTGCAGCGAACCCCCGCCGCGCTCCAGCACGAGCTTGGGCTTGCCCGTGGTCCGTACGACGCGGGCCGTCGACTGCGGACGGTCTTTGAAGAAGAAGGCGAGCGGACCCGTCGTGTGCATGCGCTTCACGGAGCGACCGGGAACGTGCAGGCGCAGGCCGTCGCCGGGCACGAACTGGGTCGTCACCTCGAACAGCGCGCGCGCGGTCTCCGGATCGGTCGCGCTCATGAGCAGATCGCGGTCGGAGGCGGTCAGGGACCACGAGCCGGCGTACCCGGCCAGGCTCGCGATGTCGACCGGCGTTGGTCGAGCTTCCTCGCGCGGGTGGGCGGGCAGATCGTAGGCGAGGTCCGTCACCGCTTCGGCGATTTCGGGTCCCGGTGCGACCTCGGAGTTGGCGAGGTGAAGGACGACGACGCCATCGCGCGGCACCATGACGAGGCCATGTTCGTGGCCGTCGATGCGCCCGATCCACGTCAGCGCGTCGCGACCCGCAACGGTGCGCAGCATGAAGCCATACGGCCGCTCGAGCGCGTTGTCGCCGAGCATCCGTCGCTTGAGGGGCGTTGGCAGGAAGTCCCCCAACAGTCCGGCGTACAGGGCGTTGAGGTCCGCCGAGGTGGAAGTCCATCCGCCTGCAGCGCAGAGCGCCCGCGGGTCGTTGTCGAGCGCAGGTACGAGGTACTCGTCCTCGTGGAACGACAAGCCCACCGAGGCTCCGTCGACGCGCCCGTACGCGGTGTTCTTCATCTCGAGCGGCGTCAACACGAGCGCGTCGACGGCCTCGGCATACGTCGTCCCGTGCACGCGTTCGAGGATCAATCCCAGCACCACGGTGTTCGACAAGCTCGGTGCGAAGTCGGTTCCCGGCGCAAACTCCAGCGGATCCTTCGCGAACGACTCCACCAGCGAGGTCGGCTCTGCGGGGTATTTCTTCAGGACGCGCTCGTAGAGGAGTGACTCGGCGAAGTTGCTGATGCCGCTGGTCATCGTCAGCAGGTGCTCGACGGTGATTGCGGTTGGCAGGCCCAGCTCTGGCACATAGTCGGCCGCCGTTGCGTCCAGATCGACCGAGCCGTCGGCAACCTTGGTCAACACGGCCGCGTGCGTGAGGTGAATGGACAGGGTGCCGATCTCGAAGGCGTCGGTCGGGTCATGGGGGGTCCCTTCGGTCAGGCGCTTCAGGCCCCACGCGTGGCGTTGCAGGGCCTCACCGTCGCGAGCGACCGATGTCACCCCGTGAACCCGAAACGTGGGCCAGTGACGTCCCCAGCCCTCGATGTACTGGGTCAACGCGTGGTCGAAACCGTCGGGCAGGGCAAAGGTCCGCGCCTCCTCCGGGGCCTCGGTGTCCGCCGGCGGGACAGGAGCCGGATCGGAGGCGCAGGCGGTGCCCAATAGCCACAGCGTCAGCAGCGAGGGAAGAGCGGATCGTATCGGCATCATCACGGAGCGCTGGGGTGCGCACCGTACGGACACGCCGCGATGCCGACAGGTTCGACGAACCCGCTGAAAGAAGGCGAGGAGGGGACCACGAGAACGAAAGCTCGTGATTTCACGAGCAAAGGGTGCAGCCCCACTTTGGCGGACGAACCGTCGATCCCCGCCTCGCACCGGGGGTACGGCGTGGGCGCTGGTGCGGATCGGAAAAAAAAACGCGCGTCGCCGCGGCTAACCTCGGGCGAGGGTCAGCCGTTACGATGCTGTATGCGCCGCTGCATCTTGCTCGCGTGTTCGCTGACCGCGTGCGCCTCGGCTCCGGACGGATCTGCGCCGGCCGCGCCGCATCCTCCCGCGCCCGTTGCTGCTACCGGAGACCCGGACGCGCCCAAGTACAAACCCAGCTCGTCGAGTCCGGCGGCCGTCGACATCACCTCGAACGACTACGGGGCTTATGCCGGGGCGCCCGACGCTCCGGGGATCGGCGACGTGGCCGAGGATTTCACCGTGCCGCTCGCCGACGGCGGAACCTTCGACCTGGGGCAGGCCCGCAACGCCGGTCCGGTCCTTGTGATGTTCTACCGGGGCTTTTGGTGACCCGCCTGCAACACGCAGCTCGGTGAGCTGCAAGCATCCCTCGACGCCTTCGACGAGCGCGGCGTCACCATCGTCACGATCAGCGTCGATCCGCCCGAGGTCTCGATGCCGTGGATCGAGAAGCGTGGCTTCACCTTCCCCATCGCAAGTGACCCCGGCTTGGACGTGATTCGGGCCTGGAATCTCGAGAACCCCGACGTCGAGGACCTGTCGCTGCACGCGGTCTACATCCTCGACACCGACGGGCGCATTTTCTACCGCAAGGTCGCGCGGCGGCGGGCTTACCCCCCCGAGTTCCTCGATGCGATCGACTACCATCGTGAGAAGGCGGGCCGGTCGGGTTGACCGCCCTGTGCCGGGCCGCACGAGCCCGGGCGTGGCGTGGCCCGTCGCATGGACGGTGCCGCGACCCCGGTGGTAGGCCCCCCAGCAGCCCATGAACGACGTCACCATCCCGCAGGGCAAAGTCTTCGTCACCGGTGGCACCGGACATGTCGGTGCCAACCTCGTGCATCGTCTCGTCCGCGACGGTCACGACGTTCGTGCGCTCGTCGTCCCCGGAAGCAGCCGCGAACCATTCGAAGGTCTCGACCTCGAGGTCGTCGAAGGCGACCTGCGTGACTTCGGCGCGATGCGTCGGCTGACCAAGGGGTGCACGCGGGTGTTTCACGTCGCCGCCAAGGTCTCGACGCTCAACCCCGGCGCAGGCGAACAGCGCGACCTATACGACATCAACGTCCTGGGCACCCGCAACGTCATGCGGGCCGCCATGGAGAACGGCGTATCCCGAGCCGTGTTGACCGGATCGTTCTCGGCGACGGGCTACAACCCCGACGACCCTTCGCAGCCCTCCGATGAGGCGATGCCGTTCTACCCGTTTGGCCGCGTCATGCCGTACGCACACACCAAGCAGCTCGCGGAGCACGAGATGCTCAAGTGCGTCATCGACGGGCTCGACGGGGTCATCGCAACCTCGTGCGCCTGCGTGGGCCCACACGACTACTTCCCGTCGCGAATGGGCCGCACGATGATCGACTACGCGCACGGCAACCTGCGTGCGTTCATCGATGGCGGATTCGACTTCGTCGCCGCGCGCGACATCGTGGCCGGACACCTGCTCGCGATGGAGAAGGGGCGGACCGGACACAAGTACATTTTCGCGACACACCACCACACGCTGCAGGACTTCATCGACATGTTCGCGGACACGCTCGGCACGCCTCCGGTGACGCTGAAGCTGCCCGCTACGGTGATGGCCGGCCTCACGGGCGTGTACTCGGGTGCGCTGTCGAAGTTCTTCCCCAACATGCCGCAGCGACTCACGCCCGGCGCGATCGGAGTTCTACGGATGCGTCGACACGCCGATACGTCCAAGGCTCGAGAGGAACTCGGCTATCGACCCACCACCGTCGCAAACGCGGTGCGCGAAGCCTACGCCGACCTGTACCGGCGCGGGCTCATTCCGACGCGCCCCGTGAAAGCGCCCGAAGACCTGGACGACCCGTCGGTCGTGGCCGCCGCTCAGTAGCGTGTCGAGTAAGGGCCCGCCCACGTGGCTCTACTTGGGCCTTGCCGTCGTCGCGGTCGTAGGGGCGTGGATCTTGGCGTGGGAGCCTCGACCCATGCGGGAGAGTCCCTCGCGGCCAGACGAACCGGCGGCGGCAGCGTCGACGGAGCCGGCCAAGACCCGCCGAGGTGGATGGGCGCCTCGGCCCTTGCCGAAGGCGGCCGCCACCGTCGAGCCTGGCTGCACCCCCGAGGAGGAGACGCTGTGCATTCGCGGGGACGCGTGGTGGCTGGACAGCTGTGGGACGCCTCATGCCAAGGCCGAGGACTGCGGGGTCTCGCGCTGCGAAGAGGGCGCCTGCATCGGCCTCGATCCCGCCTGCGCCGACATGGGGGCGGGCCGCTGCGAAGGGGAGGTTGCGGTGGGCTGTGCCGCCGGTCAGCCGTATCGAAGGGACTGCGCCGAGACCGGTCGCGTCTGCGTGCAGACCGAGGAGGGCGCAGCCTGCCGCCAGCCGGTCGGGCAGCGCTGTCTTCCTGGGACACCGCCCCGCTGCGACGGCGACGAACTGGTCTCGTGTGCTGACGGCCAGGAGCAGCGCTTGGCGTGCGACAGCGTTGGGGCCCAGTGCCTCACGACGCGCGGTGGCCGGGTCGACGCGTGCATCCGTCCAGGCGCCGCGCCGACGCGTCCAGGCTGCGCCGCGTGCGGCTGCGAACTCGACCCGTCCACGCCCGAACGATGCAACGGTCTCGATGACGACGGTGACGGTTTCGTCGACGAGGACGCCGAGTGCGAAGTCGTCGACCTGCTCGCGCTCGTCGTGGCCGACGGCGACGGAAACACCGACTACACCGACGCCGACTTCGAAGAGGAGCTCGTTCGCATCAACCGGTACTTCGAACGCGAAGACGACCTCGGGCTTTCGTTCCGCTGGGCAGACGTCGTGTATCTCGATGCCGAGCAGTGGCTGCAGATCGACGACGGTGAACTCCAGCGCGTACTCACCTCAGGCGGACACCTGCGCAAGCTCGACCGCTTCTACGTTCCCGTGCTGTTCACGCGCGAGCTACTCGTCGACGACGTTCCGCGGCCAGGCGTGGCGACCCCGCCCAACGGGACCTGCGGAGGCGTGCGCCGGGTGCAGGGCCGACAGCCGCTCGTCGGGGGCGTCGTGATCGCGAAGCAGCGCTGGGAGAGCACGGTCGCCCACGAGATCGGGCACTACCTCGGCCTTTGTCACACCCACGCGCCTTCGGTCGACGCCGTGGTGGAGGTCGACGCCGATGGCACGCCGTGCGCGGACGACTGTACGGTCGAAGGGGATGGCATCTGCGATACCCCCACCGATCCGGGTCCTGCCGGCTGTGCCGTCAGCGCTGCGTGCGAGGCGGTCTGCTCCGACGACGAGACCCCCGACGTCTCGAACGTGATGGGCTACTATCCCACCTGCCGCGCCGGCTTCTCCGCCGAACAGGCCGCCGAAGTTCGGCGAGGTCTCGACCTGCGACGTGGATGGTACGGCTGCGTGTTCGAGCCCTGTTCGTGCACGCCTGCGGGCGGAGAGTGTCCCGAGGGCATGACCTGCTCCCCGTATGACGAAGCCGATGGAGGAACGCGGTGGCAGTGTCGTCTCGATGGACCGACCCCGCCCGGCGGACCCTGCGAGCAGGCCGACGACTGCGCCGACGGTCTGTGCGTTCGAGGGGCCGATGGCGCATCGACGTGCACGCGACTGTGCGACGCCCGGACGCCCGCCTGCGTCTGCGGCCGAATCCCAGGCATCGACGTCGCGCTGTGCACCGACGATCTCGAGGGATGAGCCGGCTCAGGGCAGCAGCGCGGCGAGCGTGGCCCCCACGTTGGTAAGTCCCGCCTCGTCTTCGGCAAGAGCATCAGCGCCCCCGAGGAGGCCCTCTGCGCACCGGGGCTCGAGCTCGTCGGCGCGGGCTCGATCTCCGACGCCTCAGATTCAGGCCGCGTTGCCGTAGACAGGAGCTACTCGACGGCTCGAAGTACGCTCACCGCATAGGTCGTGGGGCTTTGGGCCGTCACGGTGAGGATGTCGAGCGAGCCGTTTCCGTCGAGGTCCAACACGGCCGTGGCCCACGTGGGAATGCCTTGACCCGTGATGCCGGTGGCCGCGGCATCGAGTTCGTACGACACGCCGCTTTGGAAGGCCGGACCCTCACCGATGTTGATGATCGTGCGGTCGGTGCGGCGCAGCGCCACGTCGGGCGTGCCGTCGCCGCTGTAGTCCGCGACTGCGTAGCCGGTGATGCGCTCGCCCGCGTCGATGACCGGACCCGCCTGCAAGCCGCCGTTGCCATCTTGGGTGAAGGCCGAGAGCGTTGCACCGTACGAGTTCTCCGACGGCATGCCGTCGGTGCTTGTGAGCATGAGGTCCATGCGCCCGTCGCCGTCGATGTCCTCGAGGCGGCTCGAGGCAGGCGCGAGGTTTGGCCCGAGCACGAGCGAGCCGATGTTGCTGAAGGATCCGCCATCGTTGCCGAGGACGACGACTTCGAGGCCATCATCACCGTTTCGCACGACGAGCAGCTCTTCGAGCGCGTCGCCGGTGGTATCGGTCGAGAGCACCGTCCACGGTCCTGCGGGCGCGCCCGTGGTGGTCGCGGCCGAGGCCGACCCGCATCCACCCGCGTCGCAGCTGTGGGTCTCGAGGGCGTCGAGCGAGACGCCGTCGGGCGCGAAGATGAGGTCGCGCTCGCCGTCGCCATCGACGTCACCGAACCAGGGCCCTGCCGGGGGCGTTGCCGTCGGCTCGTAGAAGCGGGCCAGAGTTCCGTTTTCCACGAACCAGACGTCCACCTCCACGTCCCCGAGCGCGCCGTAGGTGCCCTGCACGAACACGCGCTGGGCTTCTTCGGGGCGGGACATCGGCCGCAGGCTGGCCAGGGAGACCGCGCGACCGTTGGCGACGGGGTCCGCGGCGTAGGTCAGCGTGGTGCCGGCGCTGAAGATGCCGTTGTCGTTGGGGAAGAGGATGAGCTCGTCCTCCTCCTGCGGACCGGACTCGTCGCCGCGGGCGAGGATGTCGACATCCCCGTCGCCATCGAAGTCTCCGAACACGACATCTGGGGTGGGGACCGGAATGACCTGCTCGACCATGCAAGGCCCTTCGCCCTGCTGGACGATGCAGTTCTCGGGGTCGAGGCCGGTGGTCATGATGCCGGTCTCGGCCTCGCCCGAGCTGCCGGTGGTGTCGGCACTCGAGGTGGGCGCGTCGGCCGAGGTGCTGCCGCCTCCATCACCGTCGGCACCACCCCCGTCGTCGCCGCAAGCGGACAGGCACAGGCTCAACAACGCGAAGCACGCGGACGTGTGGCGAAGCATGGCCGGGACTGTATCAGCCCCGGCCCGCGGGTCGAACCGTGGAACGCCCGGGATGCGTGCGACCTAGAACCAGACCGAGAAGCCGACCTGCGCGGCGATGTTGAGTAGATCGCCGTCCTTCTCGTAGTCGTTTTCGGTGGTGGTGTCGGCGATGGTCGTTTCGTTCCGCGAATGCGGGGCGAAGTAGTCGAAGGTGAGGCCTGCATCGACCGAGAAGGCGTCGGTGAGGAAGATGTGCGCACCTCCACCGGCCCCGACCACCGGACCGACCGAGTTGGTCGTGGACGAGAAGTCGTCGTCTTCGTCTCGGGCGGTCACGGTCGTTCCGGTCACGCCGAAACGCCCCTCCACGAACGGGCGCACTCTTTTCCCGGGCAAGAAGAGGTAGCGGAAGTAGGGAATCAGCTGGCCGCCGACGAGGGTGGTGCGGACGTCGTCGTCCATCATGTCGCTCTCGTCGTCTTGCTTGCTCGTCTGGACCTGGAACGCGAAGCGGGCGCCGACGATCGCGTTGCCGTCGAGGAACACGTAGCCGAAGCCCAACGACCAGGTTGGCGGGAGGATGCTGGCGTCGATGGCGGTGGTGCGACCAAAGCCGAACCCAAAGGTGTTGACGTTGTCGCCGTCACCGTCGGGGTTCCAGTGCGTGAACGCGAGCGGTTCGAGTTCGCCGTGAAAGCGGAACTGCTTGCCGCTGTTGGTCGGCTCTGCGGCCGAAGCCTCGGGTGCGGTAAGTGCCACCAAGCCGGCAGTCAGGCCGGCAAGACCCCAGGTACACCGCATACGCGTCGAGCGAGCGTGAAGCATGGGCCGAGCCTACGGGCCCCGACCTGTCGCGAGCAACGCGTACGGCGTGCTGCGTTGCACATGAAGGCGGTTCGACGGATCACCGCATCGTCCATCCGACGCTCTTTACAGCCTGGAGGTGGGCACCCAGACTGAACACACCCACCTCGCGGTGGAGCAAAGTCGGATGGCGCATCTTCGGAACTTCGAGGCGATGTGGGATGCGTATCCCAACCCAGGCGGGACGGCAGCGCAGGCGAAGGCGACCATCGGTGGTGCCGTCGACCGCGGCTGGATTCGCAACACGTGCGTCGTTCGAGTCAGTCGCTCTTTCAACGCCTCGGGCAATCCGATTCCCGCGGTCTCCGGAGACGAGATCTTCACGGTGCGAGGGGGCGACGGCCGGAACTACGCACTTCGGGTCCACGAGTTCCGTCGTTACCTGCAGCGCAAGTACGGCCGCGCCGACGTCGAGCACACCTACGGCGCAGGAGAGGGGGGCCCAGTGCCGGAGGGGTTCCGTGGCAAGCGGGGCGTCGTGGTGTTCGATGTCGACGTGTGGCGCGATGCGACCGGACACATCGACTTGTGGAACGGCGAGCGCTGTCGACACGCGGAGTACTTCGACGTGTCCACGAAGGTCATGCTGTGGGAGGTCGACGAAACGCCCTCGGGTCCGGCGCTCGGCGCGTCGGTCGGCGCCCGGGCCAGCAACCGAGACGACGACGTGTTGCTCGTCCAGACGCTGCTGCTGGAGCAGGGCTATGACCCCGGACCGCTCGACGGGAAGATCGGACGCAAGACGATCGCCGCGATCCGGGAGTTCCAACGTCGCTTTCTGCGACGACCCGACGGTCGGGTCGACCCCGGTGGTCGGACGTTTCGCGAGCTCCAGGGGTTGTAAGTCCGCGAGCGCAGGTGAGGGGATCCACTCCGAGCGTCGGTGGGAACGCCCCAACATCTTGTTTTTCTTCCGTGAATCGACAGGCGCCCACGAAGAAATGTCGCGCCGCGGTCGTCGATCGTGACGTGAAGTCATCGCTTGCAACCCTGCCCATCCTCGCTGCTCTCGCGCTGCCCGGCTGCATCATCGTCGCCGACGGTGAAGGTGGGTCCGATACCGATCCCGACCGCGAAACCACGGTGTTCGACGACGATGACGGCGAAGGCACGCCCGACCCGAGCACGACCGGCGACCCGGGACCGGATCCTGGCGGAAGTGACGAGAGTGGCTCCGAGAGCGGTGGCGACGATGGGCCGGCGCCGGTCTGTGGCGAAAACGTGCTGACCGACCCTGGGTTCGAGTCGGGCACGCCGAACGAGGCGTGGTCGGAAGTCTCCGCCCTGTTCGGCACGCCGCTGTGCGATGGGGCATGCTCGGATGACGAGAGCGCGACACCGTTCTCAGGAGATTGGTGGGTGTGGTTCGGCGGTGTCGAGGAGTCGGAGTCCGCGTCGGTGACCCAGCGCTTTGCGGTCTCCGGGGACGCCGCGTTCCTACGCTTTCACGTCGCCGTAAATGCGGCCAGTGGTACCGGCGGTGACCTCTTCTTGCTCTCGGTCGACGACCAGGAGCTGTGGAGCCTCTCCGACGCAGACATCACCGAATACGGGGACTACGTGGAGGTGGAGTTCGACATCTCGGACTTCGCCGATGGTGAGACGCACGAACTCACCTTCGCGGCCGAACTGGGCGGCGACGGACTGACGAACTTCTTCCTCGACGACGTGTCCGTATTTGCCTGCGACGACCCCGAAGACGAGGGCGGGTCGACGAGCGGAACTTCGGGTGGTGCCGACGGCTCGACGAGCGGTGGCATGGAGGACACGGACACGGACACGGACACGGACACGGACACGGACACGGGCGCTGCCGAGAGCTCCTCCTCGGGGTCGTCGTCTTCGTCGACCGGCAGCTAAGCGTCCGCGTCCGCGGTGGCCGAGGCGGTGACGTCCACTTCGTGTGCGACGCTCATCGCTTCGCCGCTGCCGCCGTGTCTCGTCGCGATGAGCTCTGCGACGACCGAGACGGCGATTTCCGCCGGCGTACGTCCGCCCAGCGCGAGACCGATCGGCGCACGCAGCCGCGTGAGGTCCGGCGCGGGTCGACCGAGCCCTGCCTCGCGACGGAGGACGCGACGGACGACGGCGTGCACCTTGCGGCGAGACCCGATCATGCCGAGGTACCGATGCGGTCGCTGCAGCAGGTGAGCCAGCGCGCGTTCATCCCGAGCGTGGTCGTGGGTCATGATGAGGACGTAGTCACCCGCGGCGAGGTTGGGCAGCGCCACGTCGAGCTCGTCGACGTCGTACGCTCCGGTGTCGAGTCCTTCGAAGGCGGGGTGCTCAAGCATGTCGTCGCGCTCATCGAGCACGTGCACGCGAAAGTCCGCCGCCGCCGCGATGGGGGCCAGCGCCTGTGCCACGTGCCCCGCGCCGATCAGCACGAGCCGCGGCTGCGGTTGCAAATACTCCACGAACACCTCCATCGCTCCGCCGCAGCACATCGCCAGATCGCGGACCAAGTGCGCCTGGACCTGTCGCGAGCGCCCCTCTCGTATCGCGGCTTCACAGGCCGCCACCACCTGGGCTTCGATTGCGCCGCCGCCGACCGTGCCGACGATCGCACCGTCCTCGTGCAGCAGCAGCTTGGCGCCAACCGATTGGGGTGCCGAGCCGCTGCGGCCGATGACGGTCGCCAGCGCAGCCCGTCGTCGCCGGCCTTCGAGGACGTCGACGACCTCGCGCGCCAGCTCGGCCGCCGAGACGCCGCCGCGAAGAGGAGGGGACTCGTTCACGCCGGTAGGCTAGCAGTCCATGAGGCCGTGATGGGCGAAGGAGCGCCTGGGGATTGAGCTGCTAACGTATGGGCATGCGCGTGCGGATCTTGGCGCTGTGCGTGGTGCTGGCCGCTTGCGAGGCGGCCGACGACGGAGGCGTCTGCGACGCGTCGGTGATCGGCAGCCCGAAGGTGCAGGTCGGCGAGCGCAACGCCGACGTTTTCTTGCCCGACGCCGGCACGCTTTCGGTGTTCGTGCCGCCCCAGGGGGGCATCGCCACCGAGCTCGACGTTCAGATCGAGGGGGTCGCCCTCGAGGCCGTCGAGACGCTGCGCTTCGAGGTCGTGGCCTCTGACGGCTCATCGCTCGCGGTCGAGCAGTACTTCGGTCAGGGATTGCCCTTCGTGTGCACCATGGACGCCGGCCTGCAGATCCGCGCCGTTCCGGTCGCCTTTCGCGATGGAGTGCAGCTTGAGGGGCTCGATGGCAGCGCGGTCCAGGTTCAAGCCACGGTGACGTGGTCTGGGGGAGCGCCTCTGATGACGAGCGCACGCGTCGACCTCGTTGCCACCGACTATTGACCTGTCCTCGGACCCATCGCTCGACGCAGCTCAGCTGCCGACCGTGTAGGGTCTGCGCCATGGCCTCGCAAGGAATGCGCGCGTCGCTGGTCCCATTGCTGCTCGGGCTCGCCTGTTCGACCGAGCCTCTGCAGGCGTCAGATACGGGAGCGGACCGCACGGCACCCGCCAAGGCGCGACCGCGGCCGAAGCCCACCTCGCTGGAGGATTGGGCGCCGGATGACGAGACGTCCATCGTCGTTCGCACCCCGGGGACGCTGGCCGCATTGGTGAGTGAGGACTGGGCTCCGCCTGCGGCCCGGCAGGGGCCCAACCCAGAGCCGGGGTCCACGAGCGTGGACGCGTGGGGTTGGCTTGGCATCTTCGCATCGATGCGTGATGCCGGACTGCTCAGCGATGAAGCGCCGGCACTGTTGCTGGTCGACCGGGGGGCGGCGGTCTTGCATGGGACTCCGCGTACGCTCGAGCCTCACATCCGGGCATTTGCGCCGTGGGGACGATGCGTCTGGTTCAAGGGACTGGACGGATACGCGAGCTGTGGGGTCGACGGGATCCCGGCATCGTGGCCGGCACCACAAACGGCACTGGGTTCACGCCTCGAGGCAGGCCTGCCGGCGTCCGTCCACCGCGATGCGCCCATGGTTGGAATGCTCGTGAACTCGGGGGCTGCGCCGGTCCCGTTCGCGGCCGACGTGGGCGAGGCTGGGGTGTCGGTTGCGGTGGGGCTGCACGATGCGCTGCCTCGCACGCGGCCGGTGTTCGTGACGCGCGAGCCCGACCTGCTTTCCACCGTCGATCCGCGCAAGGCGTTCGCCTGGATCTCCGGCGACGTCGCCGGGTACGTGGGCCTGGCGGGCTTGCCCGACACGCCTGAAGCGGCCGCAATCCTCGAGGTCGCGACCGGTGAACTCCTCGTCGGGACGCCGCGCCGAGGGCAGGGGGTCTTGCTGTCGGTCGGGCTCGAGGGCGGGCGTGAAGCGAGCGTCACCGACCATGCTGCCTTCGAGCCCGTTGCGGAGGGCCTCGCGGGAGCGTTCGAGGGCGTGCGCTTCGAGAGCTCCTCGAAGACGCTCCGCGCGGGGAACGAAACGGCTTCGGTGGATCGGCTGCGCGCGTCGGGCCCTGGGCTACCGGCCTGGGCCAAAGCCACGGGAATCACGCCACAGATCGAGTGGGTCGAGGGCTCCTCGTTCCTCACCGTCGGGGTCGGTTTCGACGCACCGGCACGACAGTCCTTGCTCGAGGGCGGGGGTGGGTCGTTGGGCGACGTCGCGCTCCCTCCGGAGCTTCGTCAGGCCGTGGACGATGGCCGCATTGCACTGCTGACGTCGGTTCCATTTGGCCCGTTGTTCTCCGTTCCGTTTGCACGATGGATCGAGTTGGTGCCGTCGCTGCGCGGGTTTCCGCGGTCTCCGGCCTTCACGAGGGCCGACCATCTGTGGGCATGGCTGGAGATCGATGACGACCGTTCGGTGTTTCACGCCGAGCTGTCGCTGTTCTCCACCGAGGCCGACGCGGTCCGCACTACGTTCGAGGCTTCGAGCGCTGCGTGGGCACGGGGAGAGGGACTTGCGGAGGCCTACGCCGCGCTCGAGGAAGCCGTGGGGACGCCGGTTCCGGACACCATCGCAAGCCGGGTCGACGACCGACCCGCGGTGATCCGGGACGCGCTCGTGAGCGGCCTCGTGTCGCTCATGGGGCCGAGCCTGCCGCTGCTCGCCGTACGGGAGCACGGCGGGGGCTGAAGCTCGATGCCCACGTGGCGACGTCAGGCGCCTCGGTCCACGGCCGTGGGGACGACGCGTTCCCGAGCAGCGCCGCCCGCAGTGCTCGGGCCAATCCGGCGACGTCGTGCGGATCGACGATCGAGACGCTGCCCTTGGCGAGCGCTCCAGTGCTGGCCTCGGTGCCGACGACCGGCAGTCCGGCTGCGAGCGCCAGCGTGACGGCGCGCGGATGGGACTCGAGCGCACCGAGGCTGAGCACCGCGCCGATGTCCTCGAGCGAAGGCGTAGAGGACAGCTCGACGCGTGGATGACTCGCCAGCGATTCCGGTTCGACGATGCCGGCGCGCTGGGCCCGGATTTTCAGCGTCGGCACGGCGGTGAGCAGCGCGGGGAGGTGCATCGCGCCACTGCGGGCCAGCAGCGGGCCCGGCCACAGCACGGTGTCACCGCGCGTACCGCCGACTGTGGGCGTCGGCATGCACAGGCGAAGCACGGGGCGGCGGTTGCCCAGTCGTGCGGCCGCGACTCGACCGCGAACCGCGATGGCGTCGGCCTGCCAGCGTTCGGCTCGCTGGGTGACGTGGTCGGCGAAGCGTGGTCGATGATTGTTCAAGAATGCGGCCTGCGGGTGCTGGCGCGCGAGCGCATCGAGTCCATCGACGAGGCCGTCGAGGTCGGGCTGGTCTTCGAGCAAGAGGTGCTGGGCCTGCGCGCTGGCGGCGAAGGGTCGACGCGCGGAAAAGCTGGGGGCGACGACGAGGTCGGGTGTGGGTCCGCGCGTGAGACGGGCGGCCGCGGCATTCCCCGCGAGCGCGCGAAGCCGGAAACGAGCGGCGAACGTCGGTGCCGCGCGGCCTCGGGCGTAGGCTCGTGCGGCGAGCTCTGCTGCAGTGAACCATGCCGCGCCATCTCCGTGACCAAGGCGCCGGCGCACGAAGCCGACGCGACGCGCAAGTGCGGGCAGTCGGTCGGGCAGGGCCCAGGGCGCGAACACGTCGACGGCGTACCTGGACTCCAGCTGCTCGATCAGCGGGGCGAGCCAGTCGGCGGGTTCGGGCGCCACGACGAACGCCCGAGAGTCAGGCTCCACGGTGGCGGCCACAGCCGTGCTCCCGACACGTGTCGCAGTTGCGGGTGGGGTGGGCGATCAGGTGCTTGCGGTCGGTCCCGATTACTTCGAGCCGGCGTCCGGTGTGGGCGGCCCGCCGTCGCGAGATGGTGGCGTGGACGCTCGGTCCGTCGGGACCGCATGTGCGCTGCGGCTCCGATACGTACACTTCGGCGGACTCGATGGGTCGGTCGCTCGCGACGGCCAGGCGCAGACCGCCGGGCTCCATCTGCGCGTGCAGCCGAAGCTGAACCTCACGCGGAGCGAAGCGCAGGTCGACGTAGGGCCACTTGACCGTCGCATCGACCCGGCGTCGCAACGGCGCATCGGGGCCGCGATCGACGGCCAGCGTATGGGCATGGCGCTCGAGAATGTTGCAGTCGGCCCGAAGTGCAAGATCGAAGAGGGCGTCGCTCAAGGCACAGATACCGCCGCCGATCGCCGGCACGATGCAGCCCCCTTCGAAGTGCGCACCCTCGACGAAGCCGCGGCTATGCTCGAGGCGACCGACCGTTCGCCAGAACGAGAAGGGTCGGTCGGCCGCGATCCCGACGCCATCGAGAGCGGCTGCGGCGAGGGCGAGATTGTGCCAGCGTCCGGCTTCCAGGCGCGGCCCGAAGGAGGACGCGCGGCGGGGGATCGAAACATCCGCCACGGCGTGTGGCGTTGCGGCGACGCCGATTCGGACCGGGGTAGGAAACGCTCGCGCTGCGTAACCCACCGGACCAGGCGCTGCGCCGACAGCCCGGCGACGCGAACCGCAAAGTCCACCCGCTCCAAAGGAGACCAGGGACCGGACGAAGCAGGCGAGCGGCGCATGGACCCTTGAGACGCACGAGGTGCCCTTGGGATTCCAGCTGCGCGGCATTCGTCATCGCCGCGCTCATTCTCGCGCGCTCATTCTCGCGCGCTCAGCCCTCGGGCGTGATCTCGTCGCAGGTCTGCGCGACCACCTGACCCAGCGCTTCGCCGATCACTGCGCTGTAGTCCGGCGGCGGTCCGAAGAACGAGCCGATCTCGCCCCACGTCGGGTTCTCGCCGAACGAGGCGGCGTAACTGAACGCGGCGTTTTGGTCGGGCGTGCAGAACTCCGAGAAGATCCCGGCGGTGATGATGCAGTCGGCGCCGCCACACTCGCTCTTCGCGTCGAGCGTGAGGTCGACGAGCTTGTCGAGGTCATCCACCTCGAGGCTCTGGTCGGCCTCGTCCGAGAGGAACACGATCAGCAGCACCGCGCCCGCGTCCCGCACGAAGCCCTCGTTGGCCGAGGCGTTGTCGGGATGGAAGACGTGGGCTGCACCGGCCGCGTTGAACTCGAACGAGCAGCCCGAAGATCCGACGGCCGCCGCACCAGAAAACCACGAGGCGAGTGCGGACATCGAGGCAGGGTTTCCGGTGGTCGCCGAGAAGAACCGCGTGCCTTGATGCTCGACGAGGCGACCCTGGTAGCCGTTCCCCGTCAGCGTCTGCAGGTCGGGCGTTACGTAGGCCGACATCATCTGGGCCTGGGACTCGGCCGCAACGCAGTTGTTCTCGCTGTGGCTGTTGAACGACCGCGGTCCGCAGAACGACGACGTCGTCACCCCCACGTGAAGGTCGGTCTCGGGCGGGAGCTGCTCATCCATTGCGGAGACGAACGAGGGAAAGGCGGACACGAGCGCGTCCTGGTAGCTCGTCATCGAGGCTGAGTTGTCGACGACGAACAGCACGTCGACCGCGGTGCAGCCGGTGGCCGGATCCGGCAAGGCGTCGGGGTCGTCGCCAGGGGCGACGTCCAGCTTGATCTCGTCGGGATCGCCGTCATCGCTGGAGCCGTCGTCTGCGCCGGTCTCGGTCACCTCGGTTCCTCCCGGTGGCGTCTCGGTCGTTACCGGCGCGGGACCCTCGGTCGCCGAGCCACCAGCAGCCCCGTCGTTTTCGAGTCGAGGAGGCTCGGAACAGCCACCACACAGCAGAAAGAGGGGCAGAATTGACCGAAGGCGCGGCATCTCGGCGTCCGAGTGCGCGCGCCTTCGGAAGGCGGGTCAATAATTCCGACCCGTCTGGGCGCTACTTCTTGAACTGCGCCGCCTCGGTGGAGTGCTCCATCGCGAGCGTCGAGCTCTTGCCGGCGCTGAGAACGGTGCTGACGGCGTCGAAGTAACCGGTGCCGACTTCACGCTGGTGGCGCGTTGCCGTGTAGCCATTCACCTCGGAGGCGAACTCGGCGTCCTGCAGCTCGGCGTAGGCCGCCATGCCGCTAGCCTTGTAGCCACGCGCCAGCTCGAACATGCCGTAGTTGAGCTGGTGGAAGCCGGCGAGCGTGACGAACTGGAACTTGTAGCCCATGGCGCCGAGCTCACGCTGGAACTTGGCGATCGTCGCGTCGTCGAGGTTCTTCCGCCAGTTGAACGACGGCGAGCAGTTGTAGGCGAGCATCTTGTCGGGATGGTCGCGACGGATCGCCTCGGCGAACTTCTTCGCGTCGTCGAGGTCGGGCGTCGAGGTCTCGCACCAGACGAGGTCGGCGTACT
>CAYSPB010000085.1:0-21436 GCA_964432695.1 uncultured Nannocystaceae bacterium | reverse complement strand
GGCGCGGGCAACATGCTGTCGAGCAGCACGCTCGACGCAATCATGGAGTAGCCGCGGCCCTTCCCTTCTCACCGAAGCGAGGCGAGAAACTCGAGTACGGCGGCATTGACGACCTCTGGCTTCTCCTGCTGAACCCAATGACCACAGTCGGGGATGACGACTTTTCCCCGCAGGTCCGCGTAGAACGGATCCATGATGTCCATGAGATTGGTGCCCGGCGCGTAGCGGAGCACCGAATCATGCTGTCCGGCAACGAACAACGCGGGCGGCCGAATCTTCGCTTGCGCGAGATGCTCGAGCGCGTGGAAGTCCGGGTCCATGTTGCGGTAGCGATGAATGCCCCCACGGAAGCCGCTGCGCTCGAAGTCCGCGACGTAGCGATCGAGGTCGGCCTCGTCGAGCCACGCGGGCAGCCGATCGGGCGCAATCAGGCCGGTGAGGTAGCCGTCGCCTCGCATGCGTGCTCGCATCGCTTGGCGCATCGCCTTCGTGCTATCGCCGGAGTTGGCAAAGTAGACCTTGGCCAACGCATCACGGACGTCTCGCTCGAACTCCGCCTCGGGGACGTCCGGCTGTTGAAAATACAAGATGTAGAAAAAGCGGTCGCGGTAGACCGCCTGGAGAACCTCGGTCGGCGGCACCGGCCCTCCGCGGCCCAGGTGTGGCACGCTCATGCCCACCACCGCATCGACTCGGTCGGGGTGCATCAGCGCTGTATGCCACACGATCGGCGCCCCCCAGTCGTGCCCGATGAGCGTCGCGGAGGGAGCCTCGAGGGCATCCATCAAGCCCACGATGTCACCGACGAGGGCCGTCATCGCGTAGGCCTCCACGGCCTCAGGTGCGTCACTGCCTCCATATCCGCGCACGTGCGGCACCGCGACACGATGACCAGCACGCACGAGCGGCGCGATCTGATGCCGCCACGAGTACGCGGTCTCGGGCCAACCATGCACCAGGATGCAAAGGGGCCCGTCACCTTCGACGGCAACCTCGAGCGACACGTCGCCGACGTCGATGCGGCGCATGGGAGGGAACGGGACGGCGTTCATGCGCTCGAGCATAGAACTCGCATGCGCATCGAAGGTTGCAGGGACGCTCCGAACTCCCAACGAGGCGTGTGGAACCTCCTCCCTCCGCTCTTCGTGATCTGGTTTGGTGGCCGTCTGTCGGGTTGACGCCGCAGGAGCTGGTCCTGCTCTATCTCATTCTCGAGATCGGTGTCTGCCAAGTGCCGTACGAGCCACCCCCGCCGGCAGGCTGAGCTACTCCTGCTGCGTCAGGCGCTCGACCGCCGACGAGTAGGACGTGTTGCGAACCATCTCGGCGAGCAGCTCGGTATAGCGGGCGACCATTTCCGGTCGCCCACTCGTCTTGTGATGCTGCAACGCCTTGTAGATGCGGACGTACGCCTGCTCGGAGTTCACGAAGTACTCGACCGCAGCGAGCACCGCCTCCATCGAGGAGTGGCTCACCGACGGCGACAGCGCAGAGAAGTGGAACTCGGTGCTCGACGAGTTCGTCACGCCGACGGTCGCCTCGGCCTGCGCATCGCTGGCGTTTTGGGCGCTTGCGTCGCCCATCAAGCCTCGCACCGAGAAGCTCGAAAACCGGATGGTCTCGAGCGACGGGAACTCGCCCTGATAGCGCTCGCGTAGCCCGGAGAAGAACGCATCCAGCATGCCGACGCCTTTGCCGTCGACCGAGAACGCGCGCTCTCCAGGGTTCTCGATGGCCTTGCAGGTGATGGTGCAATGCCCGTCTCCGAAGTCCTCGCTGATCTCGTACCCGCGGACTTCGAGCGTGCGGAACTCGTCTCCGAGAACTTCGCGCATCGTCTGAAGGGCTTTGGTCTGCAGAGGGCCTTGGTCGGCTCGCATCGTGCCTCCAGTGTTGCACAAAGCAGCGGCGGGGCTCGCATGTCTGCGAAACCCCGCCTACGCAACCGCGAAGGGTCCACCGGCCTGATGTACGGCGCAGTGCGTTCGTGCCACGCGCGGCCTCCACCGCGGGCAGCGAACGCTCAGCGCTGGCGATACGTCACCCGACCACGAGTCGGGTCGTACGGGGACACTTCGACGGTGACCTTGTCGCCGAGCACGACGCGGATCCGGTGACGGCGCATCCGTCCGGACAGCTTGGCGATCACCGTGTGGCCTTCGCCCACGTCCACCTTGAAGGTGCCTCCGCTGAGGACCTCCTTGATCACCCCGTCAAACTCGATTGCGTCGTCGCTTCCCATGGTCAAGCTGGCCCGAGGCTCGTTTCGGGCGGGGGCATCGTGCCCATGCTTTCGAGCACCCACAAGTCACGGAGTTGTCTTTTTTTCGGGCGCGGTCAGCGCAAGAGTTCGTTCTCACTGACCGCCAAGGTCGCGCGGGCCGCCATCGGAGCGACGACGACGACGTCATCGAACGGATCGTGCACATCGAGGCCTTGCGAGCGGAGCACGAGCGTGTCGCCGTAGCATCGGATCTGTACGGGGCGATCCCACCCGTCGATCGCCTCGGAGAGGCTGCCCGCTGCGGTTGCGACGGCCAGCGCTTCTGGGCAGCCCGCCTCGCCACCTGCCCGGGCCCGCCCCAGTTCGATGCCCTGACGCAGCTGCGTGAGCCTACGGCCGGTGTCGGCGCGTCGGTCCGGCGTGCAGACCATTCCCGTGATCATTCCCATGCCCCAGCCGACGCCGAGCGCGAGCGCCATCAAGCCGAACAGCCACGCGGCGGGATGCCACCGCGGAGAACGACCCAGGAGTTCGATGAACCACGGTGACGCCTGCATGCCCGAGTGCTTTCGCAAGGGACGTGCCAGGAGTCTCCCCGGGTGTTTTCAAGACGGCGGCGCGTAGGAAACACCGCTCGACTGACGTGCCGGCATCGAGTCGCGCGCGCCGATGACATCTTGTCGTTGGAACGATCGACGAAATGGATGTGGCTCGACCCGCCCCGCTCGACGTCGTCGCAGATTGGCGAGCGCGTTCTCCAGGACGTGCACCGTGCCTTCGACGAGCGCGACCCCATCTCGGTCGGGCCATCGCGTCGGCACCATCTGGGACTCGAACCAGTCGTGCACGCGACGCACCGCCATCTTCGACTGAACGTCGACCGTGTCGTCGTGCTCGACGTCAGCCAGCCAGGTGCTCGCGCTTCGATGCATGACAGCCGCGGCGGCCCGGAAGCGACGCTGTGCTGCATCGAGCCGAGCGCGACGCACTTGAAACGGAGACTCGCCCGATGGACCTCTCGAGAAGAGACGGTCGTGGTACGACCACGCTACGTCGGCCGCGCGGACGGCCTGCTCGATGTCTCGCTCGAGCGAACTCGAAGCGGGCAACGCCAGCACCGGTCCCGGCTCGACCCACCGCAGTACGCCTTGCTGGCGGCGCGTCATCGCGCGGGCACGTGCGACCTTGCCCACTTGCTTTCGCTCGACCCAGAGGTACCCAGCACAAAGCGCTGCTACCGAGACAATCGCGACTGCCGACACCCACGTTCATCGTACCCGACGCGGACCGTGCAGCACGGAGAGCGCCGCAGCGTAGCGTTTGCGACCAATTCGCGGACATTCTCCGAGTTAGCCGCCGGTCGCGCCGGCCCCCTGTAAGCCGGCGCTGGAGCCACCGTTGACGTGGTCGTGCACCAGTGGATCGCAGGCCTTTGGGTCATCCTGTCGTTTGCCGGGTGCGGACGAACGCCTTTCGGCCCGCTCGACGACGCGGCGGCACGCGCCGATGAACACGTCGATCCGATCGAAGATGGCTGCACCGAGCTGGATGTCTTGTTCGTCGTCGACAACTCGTCGAGCATGGGAAACAACCAGCACAAGCTGGGACTGAGCATCGACGGATTTCTCTCCGGACTCGAGACCGTCATCGACGACCTCGAGTCGTTGCACGTCGGGGTCGTCACCACCGATTCGTACGCAGGCAACGCGCCAGGATGCCGCGGAATCGGGGGGCTCGTGTCGCAGACCGACGGTCACAACAGCTCACAGCGCGCCTGCGGTCCATGGTCGAGCGGTGGCCCCTACATGACCGAGAGGGACGACTTGCGCGCTGGACTCGAATGCGCGACCCAGGTCGGTACACAAGGCGCGACACAAGAACTGCCGCTGGTCGCCGCCCGGTCCGCCGTCGCGCCTTATGCCCGCGAAACGGTCGAATGCAACGAAGGCTTCATTCGCCCCGGGGCCTTGCTCATGCTCGTGTTTCTCACCGACGAGGACGCGAGCCAAGGCACGGGCACATACGACACGCTGGTCGACCTCAAAAATGGCTACGACGAGAGCATCGTCGTGCTGACGATTGCCCACATCGACCGCGAAACGTGCTCGATCGGTGGGCATGCATCTCTGGCGACGACGCTGTTGGACTTCACCGAGTCGTTCGAGCACGGCGTGGCGGCGTCGATTTGCGGCGCAAACTTCGATGCCCCGTTCGCGCGAGCGATCGATGCGCTCGCGCTGGCCTGCGAAAGCTGAGCTCACGCGGCGAGTTCGAGTCGCGCCCTGGCGAGATGCTCCTCGAGAGCCGCGAGCGCGCGGCCGCAAGCGTGGAGGTCGCCAACGAAGGCGTTGCGCTCAATCGCAGCGCCGATCGAGGTCAGCTTCGGAAATCCGAAGCTGCCACCCGAGCCTTTCAGCCGATGTCCTAGATGCTGCAGACCCTCGAAGTCTCCGGCCTCGCACATCCGCCACATCGTTTCGAGGTCGGTCGATCGCGATGCGAGGTAGCCGGGCAGCAACGCCGCGACGTCAGGCTCCATCACGATCCTGCAGGCCTCCGCGCAAAGCTCGGCCAGGGTTCGCGATGCAGCCTTCCACTCCAGCGGCTTGCGGAGAACCCCCGCCATGCCGACCCGACGGCACTGCGTCCGCACGCGAGCATCGGCGCGTGCGGTGAGAGCCACGATCGGTGTGGCGTTTTGCCCCGACGCACAGGCACGAGCCCGGACCTGCCGCGCCAGCGCGTACCCGTTCAACCCAGGCATCTCCAGGTCGGTGAGGATCACGGCAAATCGACGCCCCTGCGTCATCGCGAGCGCCTGGCCGCCGCCGTTTGCGACCGCAACCTCGTAGCCCCAATCCGCGAGGGTCCGGGCCAGCAACGTCCGCACGGCGGCGTCGTCATCCACCACGAGAAGGCGCGTGGTGTCGGGTTCCTGCTCGCGCACGTCGCACCAAGCATCGGCCTCGTGCGATGCTTCCTTGAGCGTGCGGTTCGCCGTCCCAGGGCGGGACGCAGGCTTCGTCGGGTGCCCAACGAAGTCCTGGCCGAGCGCCACCATTCATCGCATGAACGAAGGGAGCCCCGGATGAGCACCGATGTGCCACGCGTCCACGTCGTCGACGACGATCGAGAGATCCGCCTTCTGCTCGGAGCCTGGCTGAAGTCGTCGGGCTACGAGGTCGAGTCGTTCAGCAGCGGCACGGAGTATCTCGCCCACAGCGGTCCCCAGCCTCAGCTGATCTGCCTGGATCTCCACATGCCGAAGCTCGACGGCATGAGCGTGTTGAAGACACTGCGCGAGCGCGGCGTGCAGAGCAACGTCGTCGTGTTCACGGCCGACGGCGCGGTCGAGACCGCCGTCGAGTGCATGAAGCTCGGCGCCTTCGACTTTCAGGTGAAGCCCATCCTCCGAGCACGGTTTCTTCGCGTGGTCGAGGCGGCAACGCGGCCACCCGCGGCACCTCCCGACAAACCGAGCGTCGACGTGGCCACGCCGCTCGAGGGGCCGACGATGCTCGGCAGCTCCAGCGCGCTCGCCTACGTTCGAGAAGAGATCCGCAAGGTCAGCGACACCGACATCACGGTGTTCATCCACGGCGAGAGCGGCACGGGCAAAGAACTCGTCGCCCGCTCGATCCACGCATCGAGCCCACGCGCCCGGGGTCCGTTCGTGCCCCTCAACTGCGGAGCGATTCCGGAATCGCTGCAGGAGAGCGTGCTGTTCGGCCACGAAAAGGGCGCGTTCACGGGCGCCAACGAGGCCCGCAAAGGCAAGTTCGAGGCCGCCCACGGGGGCACCCTGCTGCTCGACGAGATCGCAGAGCTCAGCGCCTCAGCCCAGATTCGGCTGCTCCGCGTCCTGCAGGAGCGCCACGTCGAACGGGTCGGCGCCGCGGAGTCGATCCCGGTCGATGTCCGGGTCGTGTCGGCCACCCACAGAGACCTGCGGGCGATGGTCGCCTCCGGAGAGTTCCGCCAAGACCTCTACTACCGGCTCGTCATCTATCCCATCGACGTCCCGGCGCTCCGCGACCGCCCCGAAGACGTTCGCGAACTGTTCGCCCACTACGTGAACAAGCACGCGGGTGAGATCGGGACGGAACCGCCGACGATCGACGACGCAGTCTGGCCAGCCCTCGAGGCCCACGCGTGGCCCGGCAACATTCGGGAGCTGGCCAACGTCGCGCATCGCTGCGTCGTAGCGCATCGCGGCGGTACGCTCTACGCGAGCGGTCTCGGACTCGAGGGCGCGGTCATCTCGACGCCTTCGGTTGCCCCCGCGCCGGCGCCTGCACCGCCCCCCGCAGCGGCGCCGCCTCGCGGTCCAACGATGGCCGACGCCGAACGCAAGGCGCTCGAGGAAGCGCTCGCGGCCTGCAACGGCAACGTGACCGCGGCGGCCAAGCGCCTGGGCATCGGCCGCGCGACGCTGTACCGCAAGCTCAGCCGCTACGGTCTCTCACGCTGAGTGAATCGGCCGCGCGCGGGTCGAGCTGTTCCAACCGACGTCGAGGACAAGTGACTCGGCCGGGCGAGCGTCGTGCAGGGTTGGATCGACCAAGCCGAGGACATGGAGCCCACCACCAAGTACTGAGCGGGACGCAAGGCTGGGCTCAGCGAGCCCGCATGACGTTCATCAGAATGTTCTCGCCGGTGATTGCCGATGCGGTTAAAAAGCCGGCGACGAGCGCTCCACCGACCCCGGCCGTGCAGATGTCCTGCCCGGTGAGATAGAGCCCGCCGAGGTTCGTCTTCGGCTTGAGGAACCGCTGCTCGAACCGGTTCGGGTCGTGGGTGAGACCGTAGATCTCCCCCGACTGATACGCAGTGAAATGCTGGGTGCTCAACGGCGTGCTCAGCTCTGTGTACGTAATCGCATCCTTCACCTGTGGCTCGACTCGGTACAAGTGCGCGAGCATGCGCTGCGCGTAGGCCTCCTTGAGCGCCTCGTACTCATCGCCGCGCTTTTTCCACGGCTGGCCCGCCCACTTGGCGACCCGTTCGTACGGCATGAGCGTGACGATCTCGATGGTCGACTTTCCCGGGTGCCGCTCCTGGAACGTCGGATCTTTGGCCGAGGGGAACGAGATGTAGACCACGGGAAGCGGCGCGTCGTTGTCCTTCTCGAAGCGCTCCATGACCCGGTCGTGATCGTAGTCGTCGGGGTAGAGCCAGTAGTTGGCCTTGGGCAGGTTCAGCGACTCGCTCGTGCCTTCGAGGCCAATGTAGAGGCTCGAGTGGGCGAGCGAGGGTCGCAGTGTGGACAGCTTGTCGTCGGCGCCGACCTTGGCTTTGCCTTCTTCGCCGAGCAGACGGCCGAACGTATTGAGCACGCCGGCGTTGCTGATGACCAAGTCACTGCGGAGCACCCGACCGTCTTCCATCTTCACGCCTGCCGCCTTGCCCCCCTCGACGACGATCTCCTCGACCGATGCGTTGACGAGCAGCGTGCCGCCCTTGGCCTCGATGCGCGGTGCAATGAGGTCGGCGATCCGGCTGGATCCCCCAACCGGGTACGAGCCACCAGCGAAGTAGTGCTTCACCAAGGAGGCGTGCATCGCGAAGCTGCTCTGTCGCGGCGGCAGACCATAGTCGCCGTACTGCCCGGTCAGGACACCGATGAGCTTCGGATCCGACGTAAGCTCGGAGAGCACGTCGTATGTGGTCCGCCGCGCAAACTGCATGTACTTGTGCCTCAGAAAGCGGCCGCCGACGAACGAGGCCACATCGCCGAGTCCCTTCTCGACGAAGAAGTTGCGGGACGCCTTGACGACTTGGAACACGAGGTCGACGTAGCGGTCGATCGCCTGCTTCTCTTTGGGGAACCGGGCCTTGAGGTCGTCCTTGAAGTTCTGCACGCCGGTGCGGAACGGATACTCCTCGTCGCCGAACATGATGCGGTCGTAGACCTCCCCCATTTCGGCCCACTGCAGCTCACCGTCGGTGAGGTGGTCGAACAGCCGGCGCAGCACGCTGTGCTTGCGATGGACCTCGCCGATGTAGTGCACACCGACGTCCCACTCGAAGCCCTTTCGCTTGAACACGTGGGTGAAGCCACCGAGGACGTAGTGGCGCTCGAGGACCAGAACCTTCTTGCCGGTGTTGGCCAGCAGCTGCGCACTGGCCAGCCCGCCGAGCCCCGAGCCGATGATGATCGCGTCGTAGCGGTCGACCAGCGTGGCGTTCTTGTATGAAGAAACCCGGTAGCTCACCGGGTGGTTATACCGGGCGCGCATCGCGGCACGGGTCCAAAATCCCCGGCGGGGCACGCAGCCACGCCCTGCGCGAATGCCCAACGACCGCTTCCTCCCGATCAGCCTTGGCGATTGCGAACCGGCCTGGGATGTGCAGTGCTGGTTGCCGCCGGCCGAGCTGCATCGGCCCCCCGACGGAGAAACACATCATGATCGAAGATTTGATTGCGCAAATGGCCGAGAAGGTCGGCATCAGCGAAGAGCAAGCCAAGCAGGTGATCGAGTTCCTCAAGGAGAACGCCGACAAGGTCCCCGAGATCCTCGGAAGCGACGCCCTCGATGGCATCAAGGACAAGCTCGGCGGTCTGTTCGGCTGATCCGACCCCCGTGGTCACCGTGAACGAGCCGGCCGCTTGCGGTCGGCTCTTCGCATTGGTTTCGAACGTGCGGGGGTACCGGTCCTCGGATTCAGGGACGTCGCAAGCGAATCGGACCCTTGGCGGCGGTCGGGTCCACCACACGCCCCTTCTGCATGATCTGTAGCTCGCCGCGCGCCACCATCCGCCGGGCGGCCCGACGCGTCGGCTCCATCAGCGGCCGCCAATCATCCGGCTGAACGACGCGTGCCGCCTCGCTTGGGCAGATGGTCTTGCTTGGGCCGCGCGCGTCGAGGAGCGAGGCGATGGTCTGCTCGAGCTGCTCGTCGAGCGCCGAAACACGCGCGCGCTTGCATGCATTCGAACAGTAGCGGACCGCCTCCCAGTCGCGCGCCCACTTCTTCCGCCATTCGAAACTGCGGCCACACGACGCGCAGACCTTGGTCGGCCGCTCCACGCCGGAAGCCTGGACGCCCGACCGCCGCCTCGCACGTCGATCAGTCGTAGGTGCTGCCGCCGGGCGTCAGACGAACGGCCGTAGTCTAGGCCGGTGTGCAGTCGGCCCGCTCATCACCACCGGTCGTCTCGTCGCCGCAGCGGTCCACCATCCCCTACGCATGCCGGCCAGGACGCCAGACTCTGCGTCTGCGCGTAACGTCTGCTAGACCACGCCCGTGGCCGGCGATGACTTCGACGTTCATCCGCTGTGGGAGTTCTCGCTCGCGCACTATCGCAAGCCTGGGGTTGCTGCGGCCTGTCTGCGCCTACAAGACGAGCATGGGTTCGACGTCAACGTGGCGCTGGCATGTCCATGGCACGAAGGCCGTGGGGGCTCCCCCCTCACGGCGCGGGACTTCACGCGTCTGCTCGAGCACGATGCACGAACGCGTGTACTCGCAATTCGGCCGATCCGACGCGCGTCCAAAGCCGCGCCTGGCGGCGGTGCGCTGTACCGCACTCTGAAGAAAGCCGAGCTTCACGCGGAGAACCTGTTCCAACGCGCCGTGTACGACGCGCTCGTCGAGCGACCGTGCGGCAAACCAAGCACGGGCCGAGCCTCGCTGCGCGCCTACGCCGACCACCTCGAGGCGTCCGTCTCCACCTCCCTGTTCGACGCGTTCTTGGGCAAACCAACGCAAAGCGGGCCGGGGTGAAGCACCCGCGGCCCGCCTCCTTCACGCCAATGGTCCTCTAGTCGCGACGGCGTCGCATCCAGCCCATCGCCACCAGCAGCAGGGCCATTGCGGGCGCACCACCGGAGCCACCGACGGAGCAACCGCCATCGCTTCCGCTGGCCGACGCATCACCGCCGCTGTCGCTGTCAGTGTCGGCATCGTCGTCTTCAGGCTCGGGAGCATCGTCCGTGGTGCCGCTCGTGCCGTCGTCACCGGCGGACTCCGAGGCGCCCTCAGACTCCGAATCGCCGTCGGTCGGGTCTTCGACTTCGCCGACATCGACGTTGACCGCCATCGAAGGGGCCCAGAACCGACTGTCGCGAGCGACCACGCCGAACTCGTAGGTGCCCTCGGGGATGTTGGTCACTTCCCACTCCCATGGCGGCTCGTAGAGCTTGAACTGGGGTTCGCCGTTGATGTACAGCTCCAGCTCCATCACGCCGCGGTCGTCGTCGGGCTCGGCGGTGATGATGAAGTCTGAGCCGGGTGCGAACACGTCGCCGTCCTCGGGGTAGGTGAGCACGACCGTGGGCGGCTCGGAGTCGCCAGGGTACGGCTCGGAGGCGCACTCGAGGCTGCCGACCGCGCCGTCTTCCATCGCCGGCTCGGTGCCGTCGATGCAGGTGGGTGCAGTCTGTTCTTGGTCGTCGGCGTACTGGACGTCGATGACCGCGTGCGTTCCGTTGTCCTCGACGACGGTGAAGGTCACGCCGCCTGCGGGGTCGGTGAACGAGTCACCGACCTGCATGAGGCCGCCTTGACCGAGGTCGAGGATGTACGGGGAGGGGCCGAAGTTGTTAATGTCACCTGCGACGTGGGCGATGACCCCGCCGGACAGGGAGATGTCGAACTCGCCGATGGGCTGGCGGTACTCGAGGTAGTACCAACGGTCATCGGAGGTCGGAATGCGCAGCGCTTGGGTGCCGTTGCACGGAAGCTCGAGCGGCGCGACGTTGTAGAGGCCGTCCTGCGTACCGTTGACGTAGTTGCAGCCCTCGAGCCAGCCCATGAAGCCCTTCTGGACGGCGTTGATGTGGCCACAGCCACCGCCCATCGGGTCGTACGGGTCACCGTACTCGACGTGCGAGCATGCATCGGCGTCGAGGATGACGTCGTCGGGGCAGTTGTAGGCGTGGGAGTGCCCCATGCCGTAGTTGTGGCCGATCTCCTGGTTGCGAACGACGCAGCCGAAAGAACCGTTGTACCAGCTGTCCCGCGCGGGGAAGTCCACCGAGCCGACGCTCGCCAGGCCCGCCCAGCCGCATCCGCTGATGCCGCTGGGGAAGTAGTACATGATCTGCGACCAGTCCTCGGGACGGTGCCCCTTCTCGGTGAAGGCGGCAAGGGCCGCGTTGGAGATGGCGGTCGCGTTGCAGCTGGCGGGGCGCTCGATGGTGTACGGGCCGAAGATGCGGCCGGCCATCGTCTCCATGCCGTACGAGTTCTCGCCGTAGAACACGTTCGTCGACTTCTCGCCGGTGTACATATCCTGCTCGGCGATCGCGTTCGTGATGCCCGACGCGCCTTCCCAGGTGAGCAAGATGGTGGCGAGGCGGCGGGGGGCGTACGGGTCGGGATCGATGAGCGGCTGGGGGGGCTGCTCGACGATCTCGAAGTCCGACACCAGCAGGGCGCCATCCTCATTGGGCTCTCCGACAGCGCGGACGACCGCGTTCCGCGGGATTTCCATCCCGTCCGGCAACACGATCTCGTGCTCGTTGTTGCCCTCGATGAGATAGTGGAGGATCCGAGCGTCGCCATCGAGCATGGTCATGGCGCGGGTCTCGAATCGACCGGTGATACCAGGCGCGGCGAGATCGCCCGACCGGCTCAAGCCGTCGAGAGATTCGCTTTCACCGGTGTCTTGGCAGCCTGCGAAGGCCGCCAAAGTGACGAACCCGGCGATTCGCACGATACTTTTGGGGGGACTTTTCGTTCTCATGGCCCTGCGACGATCCGTCGCGCAGAATAACGGGCGCACGCGGACGTGAAAAGTGCGCAGTCGGAGTTTTCGGCAGGATCCTGGAGAAATATGCGTAGTTTTCGTTACGGCGCCCCAACCGCCTGACGCAGCGCAACGATCCCTGCACAGGTGGTGAACGGCTCGCTCCGGATCGCGCACCGGCATCGAACGTTCGACGATCGGCGACGCCACCGTGCGCGTCACGACCGCGTTTGCACCCAGGTCGTTTTCTGCGCCGACCGACGGGGTTTTTTCATCGCGGCGGCGCGGGACCGAGCACTGGCGGGGTATGGCGCATTCGACCGCTCCCGACCTCGAGCATTCGCCCGCCCACGCACCCTCGGGGGTATCGATCCTCGCGGTTCTGCTGGTCCTGGCGGGATGCACGACCTCGACGCCCAGCGGCACCAACGGTTCGAGCACGGGCGCAGCCGACCCGAGCACCGCGGGGGTCGATGCGGCGGATGGGACCACGACCAACGACGCAACGCCAGGGACGACCACGGACGACGCGCCGGCGACCACCTCGAGTACGGGCGCCACGACGGACGCCGACACCGACACCGACGAGACCGACACGGACGCCGACGAGCCCCGTCCTCCGCGCGCCCCGGACCCGATTCCCAAGTCGAGCATCCTCTTCACGCAGGTCAGCACCGCGACGCCGGAGAACATCGAGCGCTACGCAGCCGACGGGGTGTTCTGGGGTCACATGCCCAACGCGTCGATCGAGTCCGACGACGCCATGGCGGACTGGGCCACCGGCGTTGCGGGGCACGTGGAGGGCAACGGCCTGCAGTACTTCGGGCGCGTGGAGTTCGACTGGGGCTGGAAGTGGATGATCGACTTCATGGACGACCCCGCCGCCTACTGGGCAAGAAACCTCGATGGCAACGTCGTGCCGTTTCATGCGGAGTCGACGTATGGAGGTCACGGGTGGAACTGGCAGAGCCACCACGGGCCCGACTTTGCCGCGTGGCTGACGTACCAGGTCGACCGGATGTTGGTCGCTCCCGTCACGCACATCATGATCGACTCCCAGACCTCGGCGACGAGAACGGCGCTGTGGTTCGGCGGAGACTTCTCCCCACACTCGATGTCGGGGTTCCGGGACTACCTCGCCGACCGCTACAGCCCCAGCGAGCTCGCGGCGCTCGGCATCGAGGACATCGACGGCTTCGACTACCAGAGCTTCCTGCAGGGCCAAGGCGTCACGCTGCAGGCATACCGGAACGCGGCGTATTCCGTTCCCGGTGCAACGCCTCTGTACGAGGACTTCACGTACTACCAGCGCCAGCGGCTCAACGAGACGATGGAACAGCTTCTCGCCCACATCGAAGCGCAGGCCCCTGGCGTTCCGATCGGCGCGACGACATCGCTGATGGAGGCGCGCGGATGGGTCGCCAACGACCGGCTGACCTACCTCGCGGGCGAACTCTCGCACAGCCTGGGACCCCTCGAAGAGGTCCCGTACAACCCCACCACGCACTACAAGGCCGCCGAAGCAGCCGAAAAGACCCTCATCCTCTTTCCCTACCCCGCGCCGTGGCAGACCATCCGCGACGCCAACGCGCCGCGCCACGCCAGAACCTGGATCGCGCAGGCGTACGCGATGGGCGCGGTCTTCACGATCCCCGGCAACATCTGGGTCGGCGGATCGTCGACGTGGGATCCAGGCTGGGAGAACTACGCCGACCTCTACCAGTTCATCCGGGCCAACGAAGGTCTGCTCGACGGCTACCACGCCGCGTCGAACGTCGGGTTTGTGTACTCGATGCTCGGGTCGTTCAACACCCCGAGCATGGATGGAAACGACGAGATGAAATCCAGCACCCGGACGCTGATGGAACGAAACCTCTCGTTCGACTACGTCGTGTTCGGCGACCCCGGTATGCCGGTCACGCCGTCCGTGGACGAACTCGAGGCGTACGACGTCATCGTGACCGACAGCAATGTCACCCGATTGACCGACGCACAGCAGGATGTCCTCGCCCAGACGAGTGTTCCCGTGGTCTCGATCGAAGACGCGGCAGCGATCACCGCCCAGCTCGGGTCCAAGATCGATGTATCGGTCGACGGCGTCCCCAGCAACGCGCGAATCAACGCGCTTCCGCGGACGTCCTCGGACCCCGACGATCCGTACGTCATCCACCTGCTCAACCGAGAATACGCGCCGTCGATCGACCGCTCGGTCGCACATGCCGACGTCACCGTCACGATCGGAGCGGGCTTCTTCGCGGAGCCTTCCACCAGCGCCACGGTTCACATCGTCGGCGAGGACCCGCGCGTCGTCGACCTCAACGCCGATGACGCGGGCGCCCTGCACATCGATGTCGGGTCGTTCGAGAGCGGATGGGCGCTCGTGGAGCTCGCCCACTGACCCGTCTACTCGCCGGTGATGACGGTACACTTCTTGACGTAGACGAATCGAAGGACGCGCATCGACGAGAAGTCGACGGTGTCGACACGCGAAATGCCGCCGGTCTTTTTGGCCGTATCGAGGCTCATGTCGCCGCAGGCAGCAAGTCCGAGGACACCGCTGGCACACGTCTGTCCCTACTTCGGTCCAGGACGAACGCCGTCGGTGACGTGTGCCTGCGTCGCGGGGCTGACCCCTTGAACGCCCGTGTAGAGAACACCCGAGGGCGGTGTTGCGGAGGCGGCAGTCGAGGCGCAGCCAGAGGAAAGCACCGCGAGGGTGAACGTCGCAGCGAGCGTCTTCATCGTCAACCTCGAGCGGGAAGGGAAAATACCGGTTCGAGAGGGTCGATGAAGGCCTCGCATCGCATCAACGATCGTCGCGCTCGGACCGGACTCCGTATCGGAGTCGGTCACGAGCGCGACCCGCCATGAGCAATCCCCTCAGGCGCTCACATCGTCGGTGATGCGAATCGCGGCGAGCTTATCGCCTTCGACTTCCATGATGCACACCCCGCCGACCATGTCGGTGGGACCATAGGCAAACGCGTACTCCACCGCGATCGTGTTGCCCTGCGTGGTGCTCGTCATGAGTTCGAACCGGGCCCGCGGAGCATCGGTGAGGTGGCCGTAGAACTTCGCGCGCCCTTCGGCGCCCTGATGCTTCCACCGGTTGCCGCTGGGTTCACGAACGTAGCCCTCCTCGGTGAACCGCGCGAGCACGGCGTCGACGTCGGCGACCGAGATTCGGTCGATGTACCACTGGAAGATCTCGGGGACCGGTTCCGTGGGGCGTCCGGCAAGCGGCGGCGCCCGGAACACGTGGCCGCCGGTGTACGGCCACGTCGAGTGATAGGTACGAATCTCGGTCACGCCATCGGCGTTCCCGTCGGCGACGAGCACGTAAGGAAGATCCACCGAAGCCCCATCGGCTTCGATGGCCAGCGAGAGCTCGTGCACCGCCCGCGCATCGCTCGAGAGGTAAGCGAGCTCGGTCGGTACGGCCTTCAACGACCGAAGCCACTGGGCGCTGTCTTCGAACCAGCGCGCCAGGCCTTCTGCACCTTCGAGCCGACCAAGTCGCTGGTCCTGGACCAAACAGCCCTCCGACACGATGCCCGAAAGCGCGGTCGCATCACCGCTGAGCAGGGCCGCTACGATCCCTTTGACGTCCTTCATCCCGGCCGCCTCCTAGAATTCCACGACCAACGAGCCCCCGGCGCTACCGACCTCGTTGAGATCGGTGCCCTCGCCGATGGTGACTTGAATCGCACCGTTCTCGAACGTCCACTCCGTCGGGAGCTCGGGAACGAACGATGATTCCGTCGTGACCGTCGTGCCCGGCGCCAAGATCTCCACCGTGGCGGAGAAGTTCGCGTCTGTGGCGGCTCCGAGCGTTGCGGCGTCGATCTGCTGGTCGAGCTCGTAGAAGTAGCGATCGAACGTGGTGTCGTCGTACATCGTGATCATCAGTTCGGCCGGGTCCGCGGCAAGCGTCATCGTGATGCTGTTTGTGGTCACGTCGACGTCATAGGTGCCGAACGCAAAGCCCGGCAGCTCGACGCCGTCGGTGATGTCGATGGGGCCCTGGGAGTCCACCGTGGCTGGGGCCCCCATGGTGACCATCGCATTCTCGAACGAGTTGACCGCCTGGTTGACCGCCGTGGGCTCTGCGTCCGTCCCCGTGGAGTCGTCCTCGGGCTCGCCCGTGGACGACTCGGCGGATGTGTCGGTGGTCGGTTCTGCATCGGTCGTGGTCGACGGGTCGGCCGTCTCGGCCGTCTCTGCGGTCTCTGCCGTTTCGGCGGCGCCCGTGGACGCGTCGGTGGTGGCGGACTCCGACTCGGCAGGCGTGTCGGTGTCGTCTCCGCAGCCGGCGAGGGCAACGGGCATGGCGATGAACAGGGAGAGGAGGGAGGGTTTGAGGCTACACATCATGATGACTCCGTGGCCGCGTCATGCTGGCCAGCTTGGGGAAAGAGAAAAAAGAGCGAGAAGTCGACGAAGGCTTCGCCTTGCAAGGCGGGGAACTCCGCCATGATTCCGGTCTTGAATGCGGAAGCATCGGCGCCGCCGTCGAGCAAGATCTGAGCTGCCGAGAGGTAGGTTTTGATGAACGCGAGGCCGTCTGCATCGGTCGGTGGACCGTGCCCGGCGAGCACGAGCGCCGTGTCCCCGGTGCCCAGCAGCGTGTCGACGTGGTTCGACCAGCTTCCGATGGCATCTCGATCGGTGATGATCGGGTGCACGGTCGTGTAGACGAGGTCTTGCGCGATCGTCACGTCGAGCGCCGGCAACCGAATCGCGAGTTGTTCGGGGTGCTCCGCAGCCATGAAGCGGTCGAATTCGTAGGCCACGCCGTCGATCGTCGCGGCCCCCGGCGTGAGCGTCTGTGCCGGCGCCGTCACATGGTCTGCTAGCCACCCCGCAGGAAACATCGCCTCCCGGGCCTTGCGCGTCTCCTCGCCCGTCTTCTCAATCTCGGCGATCGTTCCTGCGAGCGCATACACCGAGACGTCTTCCCAGGACGCAGCGACTCCGAGGTAGTGGTCGGGATGCGCATGGGAGACGATCAGCCGCTCGATGGGTTTCCCTAGGTCGTCGACGTAGGCCCGAGCATCGGCCGCGTTGCCGATCGTCATCTGCGGGTCGACCACGACGACGGATGTTTCGCCCTCGACCACGTGGGTCGTGTTCGCAAACGCCTCGAAGGGCGCCATGTATGTGTGCAATCGAACCGTGCCGAAGTCGTGAACCCAGACGGTGGCACCCGAGGAGCGGGTTGCCATGGATGGCTCTGGGACCGCCGGTGCCGTCTGCACGGCTGCGCCATCGGGAACCGGTGGCGTCGCGTCGCTCGATGCCGGATTGGTAGAAGAACACGCCGAGGCCAGCGTCAGAAGGGTGGAAAGCGTTGCGATTCGTCGGTGCATACGTGGAGAACAGGTGCGGTGGCCGGTCGCCCGATGCTGAGCGTGCGCCGTCGGTGCGGACCCCACAGCCTCGAATTCCCGAATCGAGGATTCGATGCCATCGAACGTTTGCCGCCCGGCGCCGAAACCGTGAGTCCGAAGGACAAAACGGCCACGGCCGAAGCGCACGGCCTCTGGTGACCATCTTTGTTCGTGATGCAACACTCGTCGAGGCGCGATCGAATTCGAAATGGTCGAACGTTCACTTCAAGAAGCCCTGACCCATCTGCCCCGCGTCGTGGTGTTCGTCGAACTCGCGCAACAGGGCTCGTTTCGCGCGACCGCAAAGTCGCTGGGGCTCTCGCCCAGCACGGTCACACACCACATCCAGGCAATGGAGGACGCCTTGGGCGTCCGCCTGATCGAGCGAACGAGCCGCTCGATGACCCTCACGGCGGCCGGCCGAACGTTCCTCAAGGAGGCCGAGGAGATTGTCGCCAGCTGGCGTCGCGGGGCGACGGGTGCGCGCGCGTACGCAAATGCACCCGTCGGCACGCTCGTCGTGACCGCGCCCGACGTGCTGTCGGAGCGCTTCGTGGTGCCGGCGATCGCCCGGCTCGTCACGCGGTACGAGCAGATGCGCGTGGACCTCCGCGTGTCGACGGCAACGCTCGACCTGCTCGCCGAGGGCATCGACGTCGCGATCCGCATCGGGCCCCTGCCCGACTCGACCTTCGGCATGCGCCTGCTCGACCGCGGCCAGCACGGCATCATTGCGACGCCCGAACTCGCGGCGCGCTACCCCGCCACGCACCCCTCAGACCTCGACGGTGCGCCGTGGATCCACTTCAACCGCCACCCAGAGCAGCTCGAGTTCCTCGGCCCCGACGACCAGTCGCACACCCGAGACGGAGACACGCGCGTACATACCGGAGGGGCGGGCTCCTTCATCGGCCTCGTCCTCGAGGGCGCCGGCTTCGGCATGATTCCTCGCGTCCTCGTCCAGCCGGAGCTCGAGCGCGGGTCCGCGGTCGTGGTGCTGCCCCAGTGGTCGATGGGCCCCGCGAACTTCTATGCGGTGACGCCCTCCCCCAAGGCAACCGACGCCAAGGTTCAACTGTTCACGGACATCCTCGCGGAGTTGTTCGCCGAAGCGCACGCCCGCGAGACTCCCTAACGCCTTCCACTCGAAGGTCGAAACGGGTGCGCCGCGGGCTCCCTTCCGTTCGGTGCCGGCCCAGCAGGCACGCGCGCAAAAAGGGGGGCGGTGCCTCCACACACCGCCCCCCGAGCGCGACCGAACGAAAGTCGCTACAGCGGGTTGCCCGAATGGGGCATCGCCAGGTAGGGCATTTCTTCGAAGAACGGCAGGTCGTTGGCGTCGACACCGCATCGGCGAAGCACGTCTGCGTGCGCGGTGGCCTCGAGGTTCAACCGGGGCAGCCATCCCTGCACGATACGGACTCCGGCGCGTCCGACGCATCGAAACTCATCGCCAGCGACCCGGTGTGTGCCGATGCCGCCACTTCGGGTGCCGGCCGCTTCGCCATCGCGGCATTGGCCACACGCTCGGCGGCCTCACAACCGGTGAAAACCGAGGCCCAGAGGCCCATCAACGCAAAAATCGTTGTCCGGCGCATCGCTCGACCTCGGGTACGGCGGACACTCGATTTCGGATCACCGAAACCTGCCACCTCGGATCACGTCCCTGGACATCACCGTCCTTGTTGCTCATTTATTATTTGAGTGACCAAACAACTAAAGTGCTCGACGCTGGGTATTCTCGCCGCGCTCTACATCGCCCAAGGCCTGCCGTTCGGGTTCTTCACCCAAGCACTTCCCGTGTTGCTGCGAAGTCGCGGCGTCAGCCTCGAGGGCATCGGCTTTGCCTCGGCGCTCGCGCTTCCCTGGGCGCTGAAGGTGTTGTGGTCCCCATGGGTCGACGGCGGACGCGGTCGACGACGCGCACGGCTGCTGCCGCTTCAGGCTGCCACCGCTTTGGTCCTGCTGGGTCTCGGCCTGCTCGGGAACGGCACGCTGGGCGTGCTGCTCGGCGGGGTGTGCCTGCTGAACCTGCTCGCCGCCACTCAAGACGTCGCGACCGATGGTCTCGCCATCGATCTGCTCCCACCGAACGCTCGCGGACTCGGCAACGGGGTGCAGGTTGCGGGCTACCGGGTCGGCATGATCATCGGTGGCGGTGCCGTCCTGGGGCTGATGCATCGATTCGGCTTCGAGGCGGCGATGTTCGCCCTCGCCGCGTTGATGGTGCTCGCGACACTGCCGCTGCTGCGACACCGGGAAGCCTCGCCCACCGCCCCACCCCGCAGGCATAGCGGCTGGGGACTGCTCCGACGCCGCGGCGCCTTGCGCCTCGTCGCGGTGCTGGTGCTTTTCAAGGCTGGCGACGGTATGGCGACCGCCATGCTCCGACCGATGCTCTTCGACCGCGGCGTCGACCTGCCGACGCTCGGAGTCGTCCTGGGCGGTGCCGGATTCGGAGCCGGGCTGCTGGGTGCACTCGTCGGTGGAGCCGCGGTCCCCATGCTCGGGCAGCAACGAGCGCTGGTCGTGTTCGGTGCGGCGCAGGCCGTGTCCCTGCTCGGATACGTCGTCCTCGCCACCACGCCGCTGACGATGACGAACATGCTGTTCCTGACCAGCATCGAGCACGGCGCTGGCGGCATGGCCACGGCCGCCCTGTTCACCGCGATGATGGGCTGGACCCACGAGCCCGCGGCCGCGTCGGAGTACACGTTGATGTCGTGCATCGTCGTGATCGCAAGCGGATCCGCCAGTGCGTTGGCCGGTGTCTTCGCGCAGGCTCATGGCTACGTCGCGCTGTTCGAACTCGCGACGGCGCTGGGCTTCGCAGCGGTCGCGGTGACCGCCGTGCTCACGCGCAAGCCCGCGAGGCGGTGAACCCGGACTCCACTAGCTCGCGAACGGCGGGAGCCCAGGAACGCGATCCCGAGAACCGCGGACCACACCACGGCGAGGAAGAAGCCGCCACGAGCGTGTCACTCCAGAACACAATCTTCACATAGCTGTGGGCAGGCCACGGTTCCGGAATTCCCGGCGAGTCTCCCCCCCCCCGGAACATGCTCGAGGGCTCACGCTGGGCCGAAGCGGGCTAGCATTTCCTCGAAGGAGCTCTGTTCTCCCGAGGCGCATGTGTCCGTCATCGGGGCACACCCATCAGGATCGCTCTGCGAAATGCATGCCTCGTTGAAAAATCGGGGTCGGCTTCCCGAGAACGAGTTCATAATCTCGTTGTCCGCCCCCAACCCTTCGACCTGGTTTAGTCCGTAGGTCCCGCCGAGGGTGAACCCGATGTTGTTGACGACTTCTCGAATTGGGCCCGATGGGCTATCGAAGACGAGCCCGATATTGCTGGGGGTTGTGTTTCCGCAGTCACGGTCGCTAATGCCCCCCGTGCCCGGAGGAAGAGGGTCGGGTGAGTCGAGGGTGACGACAACCATCGTGTATGGGCCCGCTTCCGGTCGGCTGTCGGTCACGTAGATGGAGAACGGGGCCAAGAGTTCTTCCACGCCACTCTTGATCGATGCAGCTCTGGCTGGATCAATCCCAGACCACGACCCTGCGAGAAATCCGAACTGCGTTGTATTCGTGGTCGCGTCGTCACTCGCACTCTCTACAAGTTCGACGCCGTCGAAGTTGAGAAACACGGTCGCTGCCGCGTCTGGTGGAGGCTCGCTTGGACCGTCGGTTGTTTCGCTGCCTCCCTCGCTGGAGGAGCTGGAGTCCGCGTCGCCGGGCTCCCCACCCGGGGGCTCCTCACCGGGAGGAGTCCCAGTTGAGTCGGTGCCCTCGCTCTCGTCCGGCGAGCTTCCGGGTTCTGTGCCTTCTGCATCATTGGCTCCGCCGTCGGCGTCTGTTCCAGCAGCAGTCGCATCACGAGCGCTGTCGTCCTGGCATCCAGGGCTAAGCAGGGCAGCCAGAGCAAGGCTTACCGACAGAGCGCGATTTTTTGTCTGCATTTCAGTCTTTGTTGCAGGGCTTGCGCGCACGGTTCGCGTTCAGAAACTAAAGATCGGAAGGGAGGTGAAATGAGCTCGTGAACCCGCCCCCCGAAGGACTGGAGTCTTGGATAAGCCTAGCAGGCTGTGGTGAAAGCCACCGCGCAGCGGCGTAGGCCCAGGCTGCGCG
>CAYSPB010000084.1:17480-21521 GCA_964432695.1 uncultured Nannocystaceae bacterium | reverse complement strand
GCGAGAGACGTTCTTGCGCATCGCGCTGGCCCCTTCGTCCCCGGGACAGCTGCTCCGCGCGCTCGAAGCTCAGTCACACTATCTACAACGCGGTGAGACCTGGGACGGCTACGAAGAACGCCTTGCGGACCTCGAGACCCTCGCCCTGTTCCGCACCAAAGACGCGCTTGGCCGCGGCGACCATCACGAGGCCGCCACAGAGCTGATGGCGCTGATGCGTGAGAGTGGATTCGAGGGCAATCGCGACGCCTACGAAGACGTCCACAACAGCTTCGTCGACCGCGTGCTCGAGACCGGACGCGGCATTCCGATCACGCTCAGCGCGGTCGCCATTCACCTGGCCGAGGTCGCCGGCGTGAACCTGCGCGGCATTGGCTTCCCGGGGCACTTCATCGTCGGCGTCGACCTCGACGGACCCGCGCCAATGATCTTCGACCCGTTCGGAGGCGGACAGGTGCTCTCATTCTCCGAGCTGGCGGCGCTGTACACCCGGGCGACGGGGCGCCACCTCACCGCGCACGCGCCCATGCTGCGAGCAGCGCTCACGCCCGCACCAACCCGCGGCATCCTCATTCGCGTGAGCAACAACCTGCGGCATCACTACCTACGCCGCGGGTCGCAAGATCGCGCAGCCGAGGTCGTGTCGCTGCTCGCGATGCTGCGACCGCGGGAGCTCGAACTGCGGAAGCTTGCGACGCAGCTCGGTCGCCGCGTCGAAACACTCAACTGAGCGCTCCCTCGGGTGCAACCAGGAGCCCGTCGGGCAGTCGTATACTGACGACGATGACGGCGGATCAGACGCTCAGCGACGTGGCTCAGCGGCTCTCGGCCCGTGGGGTCGAGACCCACGCGCTACGCGAACTGCAAGAGGAGCTCGACGCCCTCGAGCGGCCGCCCAGCCTCATTACCCGGATGACCAGCGCCGCCAAGGACTCCGCCTCGAAGCACTGGAAGAACTTCGTGGGCGAGCTGAGCGAGTCCAAGGAAGCGATGGGCATCATTGCGGCGCGTGTCCAAGGCGGTGAGGTCTCGGCGGCGGATCGCGACAAGGTCCGGGCGCAGCTGCTCGACATGGTGAAGGTGTTCCCCGCCGGCCTGATCGCGGCCGCCAACTCCGCGTTCCCGGTGCCCGGCACGGGACTGTTCACGCCGTGGATCCTGCAGCGCCTTGGCCTGATGCCGTCTCGGTGGCGTGAAGCACACTTGCTCGACCAGCTGCACAAGCGACGCATCGAGCTCGAGAGGCAAGGCTTCCACTCCGAGGCGCAGGCGCTCGAAGAACTCGAGCACCGACTCGAGGCTGAGGCCGACGCCCGCGAGGCCGCCGCCAGCTCCGCGGGCGTGTTGACCCACTGGGACGCGAACCGCAACGGACGCTGGGATCCTGAAGAGAAGATCGCGTACCTGCAGGAACTCGAGAAGATGCGCCGCCTCGCGAAGGACCGCTTCGAGCGCAAGCACTGGTTCCTCGACACCGAGGGCGAGATTTTCGGCGCGCTGCGGCTCAGTGAACTCGTCGAGGACCCCGAGTGCAAAATGCACCTCGAAGACGACGAGCTGCTCGTTTGCTTCGATGGACGCACGGGCTGGGTCGCGCTGCCCGACCTCATGGGCCGCGAGCCGCGCTTCGACTGACCGCTCCCCGCGCGAGGTGCTACCGTTTCGCCGCGTGCGGGACGGACGGCGCAGAGGACTAGCAGCTGCGATCACGGTGCTGATGCACGGGTCGCTGTTTCTCAGTGCGTTCACGTTCATTCCCGGGCCGCTCGACGTCGACATCGAACTCGAGTTCGACATGGTCGAAGTCGACCTCGTCGATCCGGACGCCCTCCAGGGAACCGACGTAAACGCAGAGCCGGTCCCGCCCGATCCCGAGCCGCCCCCACCCGAGCCACCGGCGCCAGAACCTCCGGCGGAGGAACCGAAGACCGAGGAGCCCAAGCCCGAAGAACCGGTCGTCGACGAAGGTCCGAAGCGCGACCTCGGCCAGAAAAAGTCGCGCGTGCACAAGCTCGGACCGCCGTCGGCGAACTACCACGTGCTGCTCTCGACGCGGAACATTCGCAAGCTTCCCTTCGGCAAGACCGCGATGGAGACCATCGCGCCACTTCCGGACTTCAAATACCTGGTCGACAAGGGTGGCTTCGACCCGCTCAGAGACTTCGACCACATCCTCATCGCGAGCTCGAACCTGCGCTCCGTAACGCAGACGTTTCTCGCGGTCGACTACAAGCTCAGCCGAGACGCAGTCAAAGCGAAGATCGAGACGGCCGTCGCGGCGACGAAGCACACCATCGAGTGGACCGACCACGACGGGATCCTCAGCGGCAATCCCGTTCCTGCAGATGGGTCACCGGATCGAGATCCTCGACACTTCGTTCTGCTCGAGAAGAAAGTCGCCGTCCTCGTGCGTCCGGAGTTTCTCGCGGCCGTCACAGGCGAAGAAGTCGGCGAAGAGAAGACAGCCGCGAACTTCGTCTCCGAGCTGACCAAGCTCCGGCGCTACTCGAGGCGCATTCCCACCGCGGGCATGCAGTTCGTCGCCAACGATCTACACGCGGCGCTGAAGCGGAAGACCGCGGGTTCCTTCGAGCTGCCCAACGACATCGAGTTCACGATGGAGGCGCAGAAGGACCCCGAGTTCCACATGCGCTTCAAGTTCAGCTCGGCCAACGCAGCCAAGGAGTTCGTGAAGTGGTGGAACGGCAAGTTCCGGGACTTCATCGACGGCAACCTCACCGCCAAGCTCATGCTCGGCGGCGTCATCGATGACATCGAAGTCGAGCGGAAGAACCGCGAAGTTACGATGTGGGGCGAACTGTCGCGCTCGCAGATCGAGCTGATCCTGACGACGTCCGCATCGCAGGTGAAGAAGGAGCAAGCTCGACTCGAGAAGAAGCGGAAGGCCCGAGAGAAGAAGCTGCGCAAGAAGCTCGAGGCCGAAGGCAACCCACCCCCTTGAGCGATTCGTTCCAGATCGCTTGCAACGAGAGCTAGCTCGCATGCGCGAGAGTCGCGTCGCCGAACTGCGCGCGCCGGCCCTCAACGGGCCGCTCGGGCCAATTTCGCGCTGAACACCTGGTCGGCGGGCTGAACCGTGGAATTGCGGTCGACCCGCGGCGGTGGGCTAGACTCCCGCGGAACGGCGGGAAACGGAACGGGAGTGCCGTCCGTTGAACCACGTCGCGAAGGTTTCGTACCGCGCGACACATCCAGGACACCGGACATTCACATCATGGCCGACGACGATAAAACGAACGACTCCGAGAGCTCGGGCCTCCAGGACATCGAAGACCTGGCAGCAGCCTTCGGATCCGACGACGACGACGACGACGCCAGCGAAGAGCAAGGCGGCGGCGATGCCGACGACGGCGAAGACCTCGGCGTCGGTGGATTCGGGGGCGAGGCCGCAGCGTCGGTCGTGCTCGACGAAGACGCCGCTCGCGAGGCCAGCGAAGCGAAATCGAGCGCTCCAGAGCCAATGCCGGAGCCCGAGACGACCTCGGAGGCCGAATCCGAGCCTGAGGCCACCGCGGCCGAGGATGAGGATGACGTGAAGTCCGACGACGACGGGGACGGGAACTCCGGCGACGACGCCGAGTCCGGTGATGATGATGATGATGACGATGAGGCCGCCGCTGCGGCGACCGCCACCAAGAAGAAGGCCGCGGAAGAGGAAGCCGAAGCCAACGACAAGGCTGCCGCGGCTCTGCTCGCCGATACGGCTGCGAAGACGCGCACCGGCGACGCAGCCGTGAAGGTCGAGCCTGCCGCCGCGGCTGCAGATGAAGAGGAAGGCGGCAACAAGATGCTCATCATCTTGCTGGCGCTGGCCGCCGTTGGCGTCGGCATCTATTTTTTCGCGTTCTCCGGAGACAAGGACGAGCCGAAGGAGAAGACGGTCGCCGCTGCGCCGGTGAGGCCTCAGCCCAAGCCGGCACCCGCCCCCGAGCCTCCCAAAGCCGAGCCAGAACCCGAAAAGCTCGCCATGGCCGAACCCGCGCCCGAACCAGAGCCAGAGCCAGAGCCAGAGCCAGAGCC
>CAYSPB010000084.1:0-17380 GCA_964432695.1 uncultured Nannocystaceae bacterium | reverse complement strand
CCATGGCCGAACCCGCGCCCGAACCAGAGCCAGAGCCAGAGCCAGAGCCAGAGCCCGCCGCGGCCGACGAAGAGGTTCAGGTCAGCGCAACGACCCGCAAGCGCCGGAAAAAGAGCACGGGGGCGGCCACGCCCAAGCCGGAGCCGGAACCCGAGCCAGAGCCCGAGCCGGAACCCGAGCCGGAGCCCGAGCCGGAACCCGAGCCCAAGGCCGCCCCCACGCCCAAGGACGAGGGCAAGTTCTCCAGCGAGTGCCTGCTCAACCCGAACAAGCCCGGATGCGCCGAGTTCCGCAAGCGCAAGGAACTCGAGAAGAAAGACCTCGACAAGAGCCTGCCCGACAAGCTCTCGCAAACCGACGTCCGCAAAGGCATCGCGCCAGTCAAGCCCAAGGCCAAGGCCTGCGGTGGCCAGCACGGCGCCGCACCGGGCACGAAGGTTCGTGTAAAGCTCTCGATCGAAGGTGACTCGGGAAAGGTGCTCTCAGCCAACGCGCAAGCCGAGCACGCCAGCACGCCGCTGGGCAAATGCGTGGCTGACGCGGTCAAGGGCGCCACGTTCCGGCGCTTCAAGTCCGGTCAGCAGGGCGCGACCTACCCGTTCACGATGTGAACCGCGACATCGAGGAGCGGGTCACGGCCCGCTCGGAACGAGCCGACGTACGGGCTCACGCCATCGGGCTGGACTCGGGCGTGGGCTCGTTCTCGTTGGAGCCCCCGCTCGCGCGCACGTAGCTGCCGACCTTCGCGGCCGCAATCGGGCGGCTGAACAGGTACCCCTGGCCCCGGACGCAGCCAAGCTGCAGCAGCTGATCCGCCTGCACCGTGTACTCGATGCCCTCGGCGATCACCTCGACGCCGAGGTTCGAAGCGAGGCTGAGGATCGTTCGGATCATCGCTGAGCCGTAGGTGCTGCCATCGAGCGCATCGACGAAGCTCTTGTCGATCTTGAGCCCGTCGAACTCGAAGCGGTGCAGGTAGCTCAGCGACGAGTATCCAGTGCCGAAGTCGTCGACCCAGATGCGAACGCCCGTGTCGCGCAGCGCCGACAGCGTGCGAGAGACCGCCTCGGAGTTGTCCATGAGGACGGACTCGGTGAGCTCGAGCCGGAATGTGTCCGGCGCGATCTCGTTGTCGTCCATCGACGAGCGAATCTCGTCCAGGAGGCGGGGATCTGCGATCTGACGACCGGAGAGGTTCACGCTCATCGACAGCGGACGCTCCGACGGGAACGCGGTCTGCCAGCGCCCGAGCTGTTCGAGTGCGGTTCGAATCGCCCAACGACCGATCGGAACGATTAGGCCGGTCTGCTCGGCAACCGGGATGAACTCGCCCGGCGAGACGATGCCACGCCGGGGATGTCGCCAACGAGTGAGCGCTTCGAAGCCCACCAACGACCCCGACTGAAGATCGACGATGGGCTGGTAGTGCAACTCGAACTCCTCGCGCTCGACGGCCTGCCGCAGGGCGACCTCGAGGCGAAGGGTGGTCAGCGCATCGATCCGCATCTTGGTGTCGAACACCTCGTGGCGGTCCTGTCCGCGCTCCTTGGCTTTGTTGGCGGCGGCCGCAACATCGCTGATAACTTCGTCGACGTCGGCGTAGCCACGGTCGGAGGTGGTGAGCCCGATCGAGACCGTCGTGTAGACGGTCTGGCCTTCGACGTCGAAGGGCTCGTGCACGGACATACGGATGCGGTTGGCGATGTCGGTAGCGGTGTCGACGTCCCGAAGGTTCTCCAGCAGGACCGCGAACTTGTCGCCACCGAACCGAGCAACCGTATCGCCGGGGCGGACGCAAGCGCCCAAGCGGCGCGCCAAGATCGCCAGCATACCGTCGGCCGCTTGGTGCCCGATGGAGTCGGCAAGCCAGCGGAAGCGGTCGACGTCGACCATCAGGACCGTGAACGAGTACGTCTCGTCGGTATCGATCAGCCGAACGGCGCGCGCGAGCTGCTCGATGAACGGCTCGCGCCGCGGCAAACCGGTGAGCGCGTCCTGGCGAGACTCCTCGCGGATCTTCTCCTCGCGAAGGCGGAAGTCCGAGGTATCGGTGATCGACCCGGCCATGCGAACGGGACGACCGTTCTGCCTCTGCGCGACCGCCCGCGAGATGACCCAGCGGTAGGTGCCGTCACTGGCCCGAATGCGGTGTTCGTTCTCGTGGTAGGGGCTGTCGCCCGAGAGATGAGCGTCGATGTCTTCTTTGAGCGCCGCGACGTCCTCGGGGTGCACCCGGTCGAACCACTCGTTGACGGAGTTCGCGAGATCGTCGACCCCGTAGCCGAGAAGCTCCCGCCAGCGACGGGAGAAGTGCATCTCGCCGGTCTCGAGGATCCACTCCCAGACCCCATCGTTCGCGCCGCGAACCGCGAGCGCAAACCGCTCCTGCACCTCGCTGAGCGCCTGCCGCATCTGTGCGCGCTGCAACGCGCCAAAGATGATCGACTCCAGCATCGCGCCCGAGAGTTCGGCGCGACGAACATATCCAGCCGCGCCTTCCTTGAGCAGCTGAGATCGCTTCAACGACCGCTCCGAAGGGTCGCCACGGTGGTCGACGACGATGAGCGGAAGATTGGGAAGACGCCGGTCTCGGACGAGGCGCGTCCACATTCGGCGATCTCGGTCGAGCTCGACGATGACGGCATCGAACCGCTTGTCGGGGCGGTTTAGGATCTCGATTGCCAACGTTTCATCGGCGGCATGCTCAACCGTGAACGGAGGGTCCACTGCGTCATCGAGCAACTCCTGAAGGTTGGCCGACTCGCGCGGGTTGTGGCCGACGTACAGCACGCTGCGGGCATCCGCGCGGGTCTCGACCTTCGTCCGCGGCTGCACGAACATCGTCAGCCGACGACGGGCCTGATCCGCCTCGGTGGACGCAGTGTCTTCCCTCGAAGGAGGCACACCGTCAGCGCTGGATGTTTCGTCGGTCATGAACGTTCGGGCTCGACCACCCGCAACCGGTGACACCGGCGCGGGCTCAGGCGTTCACCAGCTCCCGTGGCTTCCGTGACTGCCATGGCTTCCGTGACTGCCGTGGCTGCCGTGGCTGCCGTGGCTTCCGTGGCTTCCGTGGCTGCCGTGGCTGCAGTGCGTGGGCATGGCCATCGTATTGCCGCCGACGATCGTGTCGGTGGGCGGCTCATCGGCCTGGGCTCGTGCCCGCGCTGAAATCTCACGCGCATCCTCACTGAGGACCGCCGAAGGTGACGCTCGAAACGACGGCAGCTCCAGCGCGTCGTCCGACTCGCTCTCTTCTGAACTCCGATGTTCGTTCTCCGACACGTCCCTCGCTCCTTCTCGATGATATCAGGCTTCGGAGACCGTTCCGGCCGGTCTGCGCTCGCGGAGTGGACAAACAGCGACTCGAAGTCCGCGGCTCATTACCCCCATTAACATGGGGCTTTCAGCCCCCTTCTCCAGCCGAAGCTGCCGACGGGCCACCCCGCTCGATGGTCAGACCCAGGGCGAAGTTGCAGAGTTCCCCCTCGAGTCGGCGCTGAAGCCCTGAACGCGTCGCCTCGACCTCCACCACCCAGTGCTCGGGCTCTTCCCGGGTCTCGAATCGACCGAACTCGGCGAGCTGCTTGAGCGCCGAATCGACCGCTTCACCCGCGTACAAGGCCTTGTGAAAGCGAAGGGTGCTCACTCGCCGGTCTCCTTTCCGGCTGCGTGGCTGCGATCCCAAGAGTCCGCGATGCCCAGGGGATCTTCGAAGGCGTCCCCGTCGAGGTCGAATGCCTCGAGATCGTCCAGTCCTGGCGCGCCCATCGCCCCCGCGACGGCTCGGCGCGTCACGGCGTCGAGCAGCGTTCGGCGCCGCCTGGCAATGCCAACCCGAGTGGCGGCCGTGAGCAGTTCGTTGGCCGCGCGTCCGACCAGACCACGCAGACCGGCGTCGTCCATCGTGCTCTTGGGCCGAAGCTCGACGACCGTGCGCCCGGCGGGATCGCGGTCCAGTCGAACGAAAGCGCTGACCATCAACGGGGTGCAGGCGGCATAGACCGCGTCGCGAGGATACAGCTGCGCGTCGACCCGCAGCGAGGCGACCTGAGCGTCGACATCGAGGTCGGCTGCGTCGGCGGGGAACCCTGGGACGGCGGTCATGCAGGGCGAGTGTACCGAAGCATCCACTGGTTGCTCGTCTCGGGCCCGATCGAACGCCGCTCGACGAGCGTGAGCAACCCGCCGCCGAGGACCGCATGGGCGCGGGCATCGTCGTCGTTGCGGCAATGCTCCCAACGCGCGGGCCCGCCTCTGGCCGCACCCGACTGGGCCCGGGTGCGAACGAGACCGAATGCGACGTTGTCGACGACGACGAGCGAGCCACCCGGGCGCAGCAAGGCTTCGATCCGCACGCGCAGATGCTCGGGGTCGGGCACGTGGTTCCAGCTGCGCAGCACGAGCACGTGGTCGAAGCGTGCCGACGGAGGCACGGCGTCGACATCCCCGTGCACCATGGTCACGCCGGTCAGCCTCGACGCGACGGCCTCGAGCGCACGCGCGTCTGGGTCCACGCCCGTGTAGCGCACCCGGCCCGAGGCCACCGCGGGCCCGAGCACGTCGACGTAGGGCATCTCGCCGCATCCGATGTCGAGCACCTCTCCGTGCAGCGAGGCGAGGTGCGCCCGCACGTGGCGGTCGTCTCGCGTGAACACGTCTTCGAAGTGCGGCTCGAACATGCCCGCGCAGTTCGGACGGGCGTCGCAGCCCGTACACAAGCCGCTACGCTCGAGCTTGACGAGGTCACGGGCGAAGTCGTCGGGCGCGGGCTTTCGCGAGGCGTCGAGGTACAGCTGGCCGCCGCCGAACTTGAGCGACTCGAGCTGGTCGTCGTCGAAGTCGCGCGAGTCGGCCCGGTAGCGCCCGATCTTCGCTCCATGCCGCACGAACACGTGCCGCGCCCGATCGTAGGGACGCATGCTCGCGGTCCAGACCGGGCACGGCTCGCCTTCGGCGTAGGTCGCCGTGTGCATGCCTTCGTACACGTAGTCGACGCTGTTGCTGCGGACCTCACGATGGCGCGGCTGCAGCATCGTGTGCCCGTAGCGCGCTTCGTACATGCTAAACAAGCCCGGGCAACCGCCCCGCAGGCTGCAGTCCTCGCACGGGGCGGGCTTGCACTTGTTGCGGTCGTCGACGGGAAAGAGATCGGGTTCACCGACCTCACTCATCGTCCAGAAGTCGTGGGTGCGCAGGTCGTCGAAGCGGTGCTCGAAGCCAGGCATCGCGCACAGCGGAAATCCGCCGTGCACCCCCAGACAGGGACGACCGGTGGCCGCATCCCAGCGCTGCAGTGCGTCTCGAACCGCAGCGGCCGCTTGCTCGAGCGGAGGCACGAGTACGTCGAGCAGGTGGGCCGCGCCGCCCTTGGGTTCCACCCACGAGAACTTCAACCGCACGTCGGGCAGCGGTGCAACGCGCTCCACCAGCCCTTGTAGGTGCCCCACGTTCTGCTTGGTCACGACGCAGTTCGCGGTGAGGTCGAGACCGTGCCCCGCGAGGTTGCGCAGCGCCTGCACAGCCGCCGTGAACGAGTCCCGGCGCACGAGTCGGTTGTGAATCGCCGCCTCACCGCCGTGCAGCGACATATAGACGTAGCGCAGTCGCTGAGCGAGCAGCCGTTCGAGCACCTCGGGGTACGCCAACACCAGCCCGTTGGTGACCAGCCCGAGATCCATTCCACTCGCTGCGACTCGTTCGGCCCATGCAAACAGCTCGGGCCGAATCGTCGCTTCTCCGCCGGAGAGCACCACCATCGAATGACCCAGCGCTTTCGCACGGTCGATCTTCGCCTCCACCTCGGCGGACGCCCCGTCGATGTGTCGCAGGTCTTGGGTGTGGCAGAAGGTGCAGTGCTCGTTGCACCCGTAGCCGACTTTGAGCAGCGCCTTCATTCGAAGGCGCCCAGGCTACCGCACCGCGGACCCGGGCGCGGGCGCCACCAGCGTCACAACGCTGCCATCACGGCGGCCGCGTTGTGAAAGCCCTCGAGGCTGCCCCCGAACTCGGCGACCTCTCCATACGAGGTGGTGCCCACGATCGGGAACGCGCGCCCCGCCGCGAACGCGCGAGTCTGGGCGGGATAGTCGGAGCCCAGGTGCTGCAAGCGCGCCGCGCAATCGAAGACGAGGGCACCACGAACGGATCGCCCCGATGCGAAGTCCGAAATGCAGCGACGCCCCACGGACTCAGCGGCTGCGATGAGGTTCTCCGACGTGGTCGACACGACGCGGAACGTGGTGCCCTTTGGGACGCCGGCCGCGAGGACGAGGCCGCCGTCCGCGGTCCGCTCGAGGGCGGCGCGTACGAGCAGCTCGCCGTGTCGCGAGGTCGCACCCAGTTCGTATCGCGAGGTGGAGAGCTGTGGGTCGTCGCCTTCGACGGACAATCCCAACCGCGCCAGCTCAGCATCGTAGACCTCGGCCGCCGGCGCGCCGTCGAGCTGGCGCAGCACGTGGCCCTCGATGGCCGTCACGGTGAGTTCACGGGCGCCCTCGACCGCCGTCCAACCGTGCTCCACCGCCACGCCCAGCGGCTGTGCTGTGAACATCGAGACCAAAACGGCCGCGTCATCGAGGACCCGGCCGCCGACGAAGACCCGACCCCCTCGTTCGAAGGTGAGGCCATCGCCCGCGGTGCCACCGAAGATCCGCCAGTGCGCGGGAGTGCAGCGCGCCAGCGTCTCGGTGAGGATGCCGCCGCCGACCGCCAAACCGTCGCCGAGCACCATCAGCGACGGCGATGCGTCGGCGTGATGGCGCGCGGTCGAAACGAGCGCGCTGCAGGCTCGCTGCAAAGGCAGGTCCTCGACTTTCGACAACGGCGTCGCGACCTCGATCGCGTAGTCGAAGTCCTCCCCGGCAATGACGCCCGCGACCACCTGTGTGGTGGTCCAGCCGCGCTCGGTGAATGCGGCGCCACCCGTCGTCGCACCGACGACGCGCTCCCCCAAGGCTTCACTGGCCGCCGCGAGCAGCGGACCCGCATCCACGTGATGGGGCAGGAATACGAGCCCCAGCGCCCGCCCGCGCAGTCGCGCTCGTGCGGTCCGAAACTCCTCGGCAAGGAGCGCAGGGTCTGCCTCGATCGGCCCGATGCTGACGACGTCCATGACTACCGGCCATGGACCGTACGAATCCCTCGCCAAACCCGTCAAACGTCGGCCCGGCCGCGCCGAGAAACGATGTGTCTGGGAGTCAGATCATCGTTTCGATGCATGGGGCACTCTGCCCCACGCGCCTCGCGGCTCAGGGGTCCAGCGAGATGAAGGCTTCGATGGCGTCGTCGACGATCAGCGTGGCAATGCCGTTGCTGTACGTGGTGACGGTGCCGTCGGAGCCTTGGTCGACGAAGCCCGCGCCGGCGAAGTCGGCGACCACCTGGTCCCCCGCATCGCCGACCACGCGAAGCGTGTTCGTCGTGGATGAGAGGACCTGCAGCTCATGCACGCCGAGGAACAAGGAGTTGTCCCCCTCGCCGGTGAGGTCGACGATCTCGAAGTCGACGATCGCGACGTCGAAGAAGTTCGCCAGGTCGAGGCTGAAGCCCGTCCCTTCGATACGGAGCGTGTCCGTCCCCCCGCCCCCATCGAGGCGATAGAAGGTGTTGTCCCCAACGCCGATGATGTCATCTCCAGCCCCGCCGATGACGATGTCCACGCCGCCACCGGCGACGAGTTCGTCGTTGCCGTCGCCGCCGACGAGGGTTTCGTCGGCCCGCGTCCCGACGATCACGTCATCGCCCGGCGTCGAGCCGAACACGTCGCGCCCGGTATAGTTGCCCCCGTACGCGACGTAGGCGAGGCCGCTTCCCATCGAGACCTCTGGGGCGCCGATCGACAAGTCGGGGAAGCCGTCACCGTTGGCGTCTCCCGAACCGTGCACCGACCACCCCGACGCATTGAGGAAGCCTTCACCGTCGAGGATGAAGCCGCGCGTGCCGTCGCCCACCTCGGCGAGAGAACCGCCGACGAGGTCGGGCCCGCCAAAGAGGACGTAGGTGCGTCCGGCCGTGCCGGCAGCATTGTCCGCGCCCTGGGCTCCGATGACGACGTCGTCGAATCCATCGCGGTCGAGATCGCCGATGCTCCCCACGGACCAGCCCGCAAAGTCGAACTGCGCTTCACCGTCGAGGGCCAGCCCGCCGGTCCCCATCAGGAGGTCGTCGACCGACGCGCTCGAGATGTCCGCCGCGCCGTAGACGACATACGCACGACCCGCCGCGTTCTGGTCGCCCGTGTCGGCCCCCGTTGCGCCGAAGATGACGTCGGGTCGGCCGTCGCCGTTGACGTCGCGTGCACCCGCAACCGAGTAGCCGAGTTGGTCCAACGACACTGCCCCCGTCACGGTGAACCCCACGGTCTCGTCCATCGTGACGTCGTCTTCCGACACTGAGCTCGTGCCAGCCTTGCCGAACACCACCAGCACCTGGCCTGCCGCACCGGCATCGGGCGCCCCGAGAATGAGGTCGTCAAAGCCGTCGATGTTGACGTCACCGGCGCCGGCAACCGAGAAGCCGAGGTGCCCATTGCTGGTGTTGCCGACGATCCGGAACCCCGCTGTCCCGATTGCATCGGCATCGACGTCGTCCGCGTCGGCCTTGCCGAACACCACGACCGCCCCACCCGCTTCACCGGTTTCGCCCTCCGGCTCGCCGACGATGACGTCCTGGAGACCGTCGTCGTTGACGTCGCCCGCTGCCGCGATCGCGGCGCCGAAGCTGTAGTGAGCCCCTGTGATCGCAAAGCCACCTGCCCCGAGCGCGTCGAGGTCGACGGTGGTGGGGGTCTCCGACCCGAACACCACGTATGCACCGCCCGTCGCACCGGGCATGCCGTCGGAGACGCCAACACCGACGTCGGCAAAACCGTCGCCATTGACGTCACCGAGCAGCGCCACCCGATAGCCGGTGTCCGCCGCGGCGGCCGGCCCTTGAATCACGAAGCCACCGACACCCATCTGGAGGTCTGCGGCATCGACGGCTTGTACGTCCGGGCCACCAAAGAGCACGTAGGCTGCGCCGCGCTCGTCGTCGAGCGCGTCGTCGGCACCAATGACGGTGTCCGCATATCCATCTCCGTTGACGTCGCCACCGCCGGCCACGGCACTGCCGATGCGATCGCCACTGGTCGCGGGGGAGACCCGAACGCCCGCGGTCGCCGTTTCGAGCTCGCCGAGGTCCTCGATGGTGGGGGCGACGGCAACACGTACACGCGCGACGGTCGTGCCACCGTCTTCGTCCTGTGCCGTGTACGTAAACGCGTCCTCTCCCCAAAACGGGGACGGCGGCGCGTAGGTGAAGCTCCCGTCCGCCTGCACGTCGACCGTTCCGCCGGCATCGCTCGCGGCATCGAAGGCCGAGACGCTCAGCGCAGTGGCTTCAGGATCGTCGTCGTTGGCGAGGAGGCCGGACTTCGCGTCGACCGTGAGCGGCTCGGCGGCGGTGTTCGTCAGGTAGAAGTCGTCGATCGGCTCCGGGGGTAGGTTTGGATCGCCGCTGCTGCTGCTGCTGCTGCTGCTCTCGGCGCCAGTACTCGAGTCGGGGTCGACGGCGGTCGAGGACCCCGTGTCAGGGTCGACGGTCGTGGGCGCGCCGGTACTCGAAGACCCCTGCGCGCCACCGGTCGTCGACGCGCCCGCCGCGGTGGGATCCGTGGTCGCGTCGGTGGTGGTGCCTGCCGAGGTCGACGTCGCGGAGGTGGTGTCATCTCCGCACGCCACCAGCAACATCGCGGCGGCGGCAGAACAAGCCAAACGAGTACGGATCATGCAGCGACGATATCACGCAGGGTTGGGCGCCTTACCGGCTTCCTGGAACAAGACCGCGGTGTGAACCGGCCGGGTTGGGGACGAGGTCGGGGTCTTGCGTTCGACCTCGGTCGACGCAAGGTCGACGGTCCGGCCATCCACCACCATGCGCTTCGAAGATCCCCCATCGAGGTTCGTCGCGACGATGCACCCCAACCGCTGCATCAACGACGCAACCTCGCGCAGCGTCATCCCCAGCGCGCGCGAGAAGTTGCGACCGTCGATGGCAACGAGCAACAGTCGACCGTGGTCGTCGATACCGGCTGCAAGCCGCGGCAATGCGTTCCGGTCGCCCGTTTCGTCCTGGGAGAACGTACGCGGCGGGGCCGTGCCCCAGAACCCCTCCGCACGCAGGTCGATGCAGGGCGCGCCCTCGCGCAGCAGCAACGGGCCACCGGCAATGCCCTGGTGCGCCACGAAGCCGTCGCCCCACCGCGGCGCAGAAAAGCGAACGGCCTCCCCAACGCCCACGTCTGCGTCGCACGGAAGCACGAAGCCCCCCAGCGGGACTGGCAGCGCTTCTCCACGGGCCAACACGGCGCCGCGCGCGATCGAGATCGACGGTGCCGCGGGACCACGTCCGGCGTCGGCGCGCGTGACGAGGCCGTCGAGCGACCGGGTCTGGCCTCCCACGTCCATCGTCACCGTGTCCGGACCGCATCGTTCGATCCGCCAGCGTCCCGCGGCATCGAAGAGAAGGGCGCCGCGCGGAAACACCGGAGGGCTTCGGACGACGCCGTCTTCGACGAGCAAGCCAACCGGGTCGTAGCGCTGCTCGGGAGCCTCGATATCGGGCTCGCTGTAGAGGAAGAACCCACCGGAGACCGCTGCCACGGCGTTCGATGCTTGCACGTAGGCGGCAAAGGGCGTGCCGGCTCGGACCGCGTCGCGGCAGTCGACGACGCGCGCCCGAACGGTGCCGGGGTCGATGCGCAGGATGTGAGCGTGGACCGGGCCGTTCTCGAATGTGCCTTCGATGCGGGCCAGCGCCCCCCCATCGAACACGGGGTCGAACGCGAGCGTCCCCAGAGCCGCTGCGAGCCGAGGCCGGCCCTCGTCGTCGTCGCGCTCGTGGAGCCAGCGGCCTGCAAACGAATAGTAGTAGTCCGCGACGGCCCGGACCCGAAGCGCGCGAGGACGCGGTGCGTCGAGAATCCCGCGCAGGCGCTGACGCAACCCGACCCGGAGCAGCCGTCCCGTTGCGTCGCCGAGCTCGCACAACGCCGTTTCGACCGTTGCGATGCGGCGCGCAAACACTCCCGCCTGGCCGCGGTCGACCTCGACGGCAAGGTCCTCGACCAGCACGTCCTGCAGCGTGTGCAGCCGCTGGTTACAGAGGCTTCGCTCCAGCGCGACGAAGTCTTCCCTCCACCGCGGCTCTGGGGGCGGCGGCGGTCCTCCCCGCGGATTCGGATACGCAAACGCGTGCAGTGCATCGACGTAGGACGCGGGCACACCCTCAGCAACCGCGAACTCGCGACACGCGTCGAGCCAAATCTTCGCGCTCACCGGTCGAGCCTACCGCACGACAAGGAGCGGATTTGGTACACACGGGGGGTGGGATGGATGGGGTCCGCGCTGCTGATGCTGCTCAGCGTGAGCAGTCCGGCGGAGGACCCGACCGACGGTCTCGACGTTGTGCAGCGGTGGGACGAGGTGGTCGCGAGCAGCCCCGCCCTCGAGGAGTTCGAGCGCCGTCGCTGGATTCGGCACCGCGTCCGGCCGCGCGAACGCGTCAGTCAAATCGCGGCGCGGTACGGCGTCCGGAAAGCCAAGTTGGTCGAGTGGAACCGCCTCGACCCGCAACAACCGTTTCCACCCAAGCGACGGCGCACGGTGAAGATCTTCACCAAGCGACGACCGCCCGCTCGCGTGAAGGTTGCATACCTCCCGAGTGAGGGGCAGACCTGGGGGGACGTCGCCTCGCAGCTCCGCGTCGAGATCCCCGATCTGCACGGCTGGAACTGGCGTCAGCGCAAGCTGGTCCCGGGTCGTCCGCTCGTCGCGTGGGTGGACCCCGGCCAGCCGTGGCTGCTGCACCCCGGCGAAGGCCCCGAGGTGCCAGCGTCGTTCGACGTGCCCGAAGGAGGACGGAGCGTCGGCCGTCCCCACAAGGGGCGCCTGCTCGAAGGCGTACAGCTGCCCGAGAGCGACCTGTACACGCGGGGCATCAAACGCGTGCTTTGGGGAAGCTCGTACACGATCGAGAACCTGCTCGAAGCCTTTGCGAACTTCCGCCACGACACCGGCTACGAGCACGAAGTCATCGTGGGCTCGATCAGCAAGCGAGGCGGTCGCCGCCTGCCCCCACACAAGTCCCACCAGTCGGGGCGCGATGTCGACATCCGGCTACCGTTGCTGCCCCACGTGCCCGACACCCCCCGTCCGAACCCCGACGAGGTCGACTGGTACGCGACGTGGGGACTGATCAAGGCGCTCGGCCAAACCGACGCGGTGTCGGTGATCTTTCTCGACGCCGACCTCCATCGCCGCGTCTATGAAGCCGCACGCGTCATGGGAGAGTCCCGCGAGTTCCTCGTGGACTACTTGATCTTCCCGCTGTGGAAACCCAAGTCGGACCCGCTCGTACGCCACTCGAGCGGCCACGATTCGCACATCCACGTCCGCTTCAAGTGCGGCCCCGAAGAGAAACGCTGCCGCCGCCGCTAGCCCACGGGCGAACGACGAGCCGATAGAGGGGCCCGGCTCAGCGCCAGTTCGCGAACCTCAGCACCCGATCGGCGATGTCGCGATGACGAGGTCGTCGAACCATCGATCGAGGTCCGCCGGCGCACCGCCGACCCAGAAGTTCTCCAGGGTCAGCAGGTTCATCCCGAACTCGGACCACTCGCCGCGCCAGTCGACGGCACCGGTGGAGGCCTCGAGATTTCCGTCGACCCAGAACTCGAACAGGCCGTCGGCGATACCGGGGGTGTTCAGCTTCACGTGGGCTTCGACGCAGCGCCACTCGCCGGCCTGCTCCGCGGAGAAGAGTGCGGTGCGGCCCGCCAACGTCCCGACGGGCTCCAGCTTTGTGGCGTCATCGATCCCGGCGCACTTGACCGCACCGTCATCGACACAGCTCGAGCCTTGGCCCAGCAGCGTGACGCCGTCGCCGTTCGAGCTGAGGTTGGCGACCATCGCCTGCCCCCAGTCGGCCTGGGCAAACGCGCTGATGCGGGTGAGGTTGTGCGGACCAGCGTCGGGCCACCCGTCCTGCATCTTGACGCGAAACCGCCAGTACACCTCGCCGAAGTCGTCGGATTCAGAGTAGCCGGGACGGCCGCTCGTGTTGATTGGGTTCGCACCGAACGAGACGCTGAGGAAGCCCGCAGCCTCCACGCCCTCGCGGTAGTGGGCTCGCATGGCGCCCACGCCGGACGCGGCACCTCCATCGAACTCGGGCGTGAAGTTGCCCTCGCCGTCGGCGTAGTCGAAGAACACCGACGACGGATCTCCCAGCGCCTCGAAGTCCTCGCAGAAGATCCAACCTTCGGGAAGGTCGCCAGGGCATTCGTCGAACGGGCCGGCTTCGGGGGCCGGGTCGAAGCCGCCCGAGCTGCCGCCGGTGCTTTCGTCGCCGCCGCCGGTATCACCGACCTCGTCGTCTTCGCCGCCGGAGGAGCCGCGTGGATCAGGAGAGTCTCCCGCACCGTCGTTGGCGCCCGACGTGGCGAAGGCATCCGCGCCTTCGTCCGCATCGACGCCCCCGGAACCGTCGGGGCTGTTGGTCGTGTCGCTGCAAGCAGCAGCCGTGATCATCGTGGCCGCGAGGGCCACGGCGCAGTGCGCATCACGGATATTGGCGAAACGCCTCATGGTCAGTCCAAAGCAAAGTAGAGTTTGAGCATAGCAGCCCGGCTGCAAAGATCCGCACCGCGGGCCGTATGGGGCGTTTCGCCACGGGGGGCCCCAACGTTTCGAGTCGGGTGTGCGCCACCCTACGCCCCCGCGGACCAATGGTTACGCGCGCTTGTGCGGGGACGGGTCAGGACGCGCTTGTGACGCGACCCGAACATCCGTCGCGTATGCGTCGAATGGACGCGGCGCGGACACCGACCACCTCCGCGCCCGGCGGCGGTCAGCCTGCATTCAGGTCGACCAAGGCGATCCACGCTTCGAGTTCGCGGCGGAGCGGATCGTCGACCTCGAGTCCGGCCGCGATGCCCAGAACCAGCGTGTTGGCCTCGTCCGGGCGCTCGGGATGGATGGCTTGCGCCAGGATGAAGCGCGCCCGAATCAGCGACTTCTCTGCAGAGCTCGTGTTGGAGAGCAGCGCCGTCGCTCGCTCCAGACAGGACACCGCGGCGTCGCGGTCGCCGAGCTCCAGCCGGCATCGCGCGAGATCGGTAAGCAGCTCGCCCATGTCTTCGGGGGCCGCAAGCTCGACCGCATCGAGACTCTCGACCACGCGCTGCAGGCTCCGAGCCGCCGCCGGATAGTCTCCGCTCGCGAGCTGCACACGTCCCTGGTTCCGAAGCGCGAGCAGATCGGTCGCCTGTCCACGAAGGGCAGGCGGAACCTCGACTTCGATCGTATCGCGAGACGGCCGCTTGACCTCGTACTTCACGACGAACGACGAGTGCGGCCCAAAGCGGACCTTGTCGCCATTGCGCAGCGCATGTGGCGACCCGATGCGGCGGCCGTTGACGAACGTCCCGTTTGACGAGTTCAGGTCGGAGACGACGAGCACACCATCGGCACTCCGGCCCAGCCGCGCGTGAAATCGAGAGACCCCGTCGCTATCAATGCGCAGGGCCGCTTCGAGACTACGCCCCACCACGACCGCATCTCGGCCAATCGCATACGTCTCGCCGGCGCCCGCCGATGAAGCCGCAACGAGCAAGCACGGCTTGGACGAGGGGGAGGCAACCACCACCTGCGACGGTAGCAGCCGCCTCGGGATTCCGCTCACCGATTGCCGTTGAACCACCGATGCGCGCGAGCGAGCACGCTTGGTGGAAGCACGGGCACGAGCCGCTTCACGACGTCGGTGATGTAGGCCTCGGTCGCGATCAGCTTGCGTTGCGACCCGCTTTGCATCCCTTCAACGATCCGGGCGGCCGCCTTGTCGGACGACATGGCTTTTCGGTCGAAGAACTTCACGGCGCGGGCCCGCGCACCGTCCTGGCGCCCCGACCACCGCATGTTGCGAGCGATGTTCGTGGAGATTCCGCCGGGGTGGACGCTCATGACCCGGATCTTCGAGTCGGCGAGTTCGGCGGCGATCGCTTCGCTGAACCCCCGCACGGCGAACTTGCTGAGGCAGTACGACGACTGACCTGGCACACCGACGAGCCCGAACATGCTGGAGAGGTTCACGATGTAGGCGTCGTCACTTCTGCGAAGGAGCGGCAAGAAAAACTTGCAGCCATAGACGACGCCCCAGACGTTGATTCCCATCAGCCACTCGAAGTCCTCGATGGTGTGGTCTTCGAGCGTGGAGCCCACCGAGACGCCAGCGTTGTTGACGACGATGTCGACCCGGCCGTGATCGGCGTCTACGGCACTCGGCAGCGCTTCCATCGCGGCGCGATCGGAGACGTCGACGATGTGCGTCGTCACCGTCCGACCCGAGCGCCGGCAGTCGTCCGCGGTGGCGCTCAGCCCCTCGTCGCGGACGTCGACCAGCGCGAGGTCGCACCCGAGGTCGGCGAGTTGAAGCGCGAGCGAACGACCGATCCCGCTGGCGGCTCCAGTGATGACGGCGACCCGACCTCGAAAGTCCTTCATGGGCTGCGCAGGGTATCAGCCCCTGCGGTCAGCGCCCGCTTGGCCCCATCGTGATGTCCTGAATCATCGAGCGCGAAGGCGAACGATCGGGCGGGATGTGCACGTGGTCGATGGGCGCGTCGTTCGCTTCGTCGCCGTCGAAGTCGATGCTCTCGGCTGACGGGTCGTTCAGCAGCGCCGTGGCGTCGACCTCGCGGTCTTCCTCGGAGAACGCGTCCCGTGGATCGCCGAGATCCTCGTCCTCCGCGACGGCGCGCTCCAGCGCTGACGGCGGGACGGGCTCGTCGGCCGATTTCGCGCACCCGCCGACGAATACACACACCGACGCCAGAACCAGGGACGCTCGCACCACGACGTTGGCATAGCCCATCACCACCACCTTGGCCGCCCTGCCGTCGACCCGTGCGCCGAAGTGATCGCCGACCTGGAAAAAATCGCAGTCGACCAACCCAACCGGAGCCCGGCAGCATAAGGCGTCTCGTGTCCCGCGCTCACCTACGACTCGGACTGCTTCTGACGCTCGCCGCGAGCGCGTGTGCGAACACGTACCGCCCATTCCACCACGACTTGGTCGAGGCGGAGTACGTGCTGCCCCGCGAGGACGCCCGATCAGCCAACCTGAACATCGTGGCGCTCAACGACATCAGCGTGCACAGCGGAGAGTGCGAGTTCGTGCACGCCCGCGCTCGGTACGACGCGTACCGTGGCCAGGCGTCGGTGGACTACGCCCTCGATGAATCCGGGTTCGGCAAGGTCGACATGACGTTCCGCAGGAACCGAGGGCGGCCCGTCATAGGTTCGTGGAACATCTGCGTCTCCAAAGACCTCCCGGTTTCGCTTGCACTCGTGCAGAGCACCGGCGATGCCGACATCGATCTGTCGTCCGTTCAGATTCGCGGGCTGAGCATCAGCTCGGGCACGGGTGACGCGGAGATCGACCTCGGCGACGCCTACCTCGCAGAGGCAGAGATCCAACTCTCGGCAGGAACCGGAGACGTCGAGTTCGATGCCGAGCAAATCGAGGTCGTCGGCGCGTCGAAGCTCCAGGTCGACGCGGGGACGGGCGACCTCGACCTCTTTCTTCCCGCCGACGTCGGGCTCGAGATTCACGTCGTGAAGGGCACCGGCGACCTGTCGGTGTTCGGGCTGGACCGCGTCGGTGAGCCCGAGACCGAACACTCGGCACACTTCGCAAACGCGCTACGCGCTACGGCCGAGAATACTCTGACGGTGGAGATTTCGGCCGGGCACGGCGACATCTCGGTCACCGCAGAGTGAACCCGCAGCCGCGGTAGACTCGCGACGGCTTGGTTCGAGACGACATCATCTTGGCGATCGACCTCGGGACGTCGGGACCGAAGGTGGCCTTGGTCTCGGTGCGAGGGGCCGTACTCGCCTCGACGACGCGCTCGACGTCCCTGCTGCTTCCTCCCGGCGGCGGCGCGGAACAAGACCCCGACGACTGGTGGCGGGCCATCGTCGACGCAACCGCGGAGTTGCGCACGCATGAAGCGTTCGACGTCGAGGCGATCGCAGCCGTCAGCGTGACGGCGCAGTGGGCCGGGACCGTCCCCGTCGACGCGCAAGGCAACGCGTTGGGCAACGCCATCGTGTGGATGGACAGCCGCGGCGCCTCCGACGTGCAGCGACTGTGTGGAGGCGTGGTCCGCATCGAGGGCTACGCGCCCCGCAAGCTCCAGGCCTGGGTGCGCAAGACCGGCGGCGCACCCAGCCTCAACGGCAAGGACCCGGTCGGACACATCCACTGGCTCGCGCGCACGGACCCGACGCGCTACGCGGCCGCCCACATGTTCCTCGAGCCGAAGGACTATCTGAAC
>CAYSPB010000083.1:0-21710 GCA_964432695.1 uncultured Nannocystaceae bacterium | reverse complement strand
GACGGCACCGCCACCGTCGACATCACCGCCGTCGACGGCACCGAGCTGTGGAGCCGCAGCGTGACGGGCCCCGAGACGGGTTCGGATCAGGCCAGCGCCATCGCGGTCGGCGCCGATGGAACCGTGCTCGTCGGTGGCTTCATCCGGGCGGGCAACGCCGACAACGATCTCTGGGTCTCCGCGGTGGCCGGGCAAGACGGTAGCGAGCTGTGGGTCGACATCGTCGGCGGAGAGGACGGTCTCGACGACCGCATCGGTGGCGTCGGCTGGGACCCGGAGGGCAACCCGGTCGCCGGTGGCTACGTCACCAGCGGTGGGTTCAACAGCGACATTTGGGTCCGAAAATACGCCCCCGACGGCACCGAAACCTGGACGACCCAATACGAGAGCATTCCCGCCAGCAACCAGCTGGCCTTCGACATGGCCATCGACCCCGCTGGCAACGTCGGTCTTGCCGGCAGCACCCCGAGCACCGTCAACGACGACAACGTCTTCTTCATCAAGTTCGACCCCGCCGGCGAGCTTCTGCAGCAGAAGACGTTCGGCAGCCCCGCCATCGACGACGACGCTGCCCTTGCCCTCGCCGCCGACTCCGAAGGCGCCTTCGTCGTGGTCGGCTACAAGGCCGTCACCGACACCGATCGGGATATCTGGATGCGCAAGTGGGATGCCAGCGGCAACACCGTGTGGACGCAGAACGTATCCGGCGCGGGCATGACGGCCGACCAAGCCGCCGGCGTTGCGATCGACGCCAACGACGACATCGCCGTCATCGGCGAAATCCGAAACGAACCCACCAGCGACGGCGACATCTGGATCGCCAAATACGCCGGCAGCTGACCGGCGGGCGCCAAGACCCGCGTACGCATGCGAGGGCGAGGTGTTGCCCCTCACTCCCCGAAGATCGTCCGCTCGTGGGCGAACAACTTTGCCGTCGCGAACGAGCAGCCCCCCCCGATCACCATCACGATCAGCGTCGACAGGCTCAACGCTCCCACCGGCACGGGATCCCCACGCAGAACGCCCAGCAGTACGACCTGCTGCCCCATCACGGGGACCAGCGTTGGCCAGCCCTCGGCCGCCATCGGCTTGAGGCTGAGGAAGACGGCGGGAAGCGTCGGAAGCAGCGTCAAGAGCGACAGGTAGGTCTGCGCTTCGCGGAAACTCTTCGCAAAGCTCGCCACCAGCATCTGCAGAGCGGCGGCCATCGGCGCGAGCGGGAGCATCGCGGCGAGGACCCAGGCCACCGCCGCGAGGCCCAGGTCCATCTCCAGCCCAACTTCATCCAGCGGCACCCGGGACATCGCCAGCGTGCTCCCGGCCAGCGTGATGAGCAACCCCGTGGTCGAAAACACGGTCGTCGCAACCCACTTGCCCAGCACCAGTCCCAGCCGGCTTGCGGGCGTGAGCAGCAGCGGCTCCAGCGACTTGCGCTCACGCTCGCCCGCGGTGGCATCGGTCGCCATGAACATGCCCCCGACGAAGATCGCCAGCATCACGAACATCGGCACCATGGCCAGCAGGTTTGCCGCCTTCTGCTGGGGCGTCGCGGTGTCGACGTCGCCCAGCGCAATGGGACGCGCGAGCTGAGGATCGATGCCACGCGCGAGCAGCCGCAGCGTACCGACCTTCGCACCATATCCCTCGATGGCAGCACGAACCCGGCGAATCGGAACCCGAGCTTCCCGGCGAGAGCTGTCCACGTACAGCGAGAGCGGCGCAGGACGCCCAGCCCGAAACTCGGTCTCGAAGTCCGAGGGGATCTCGAGCACGACGTCTTCATCCCCGTCCGCCACCGCGGCACGCGGGTCTTCGGGCGGGGCGACCACCTCGATGTCCTGCGACTCGAGATGCTCGACGAGCGCAACCGCGTTCTGCGGCCCAACCACGGGCAGCGCGATCGGACCGTCATCGGCTTCCTCGGTGAGGATCACGGTGAACATCACCGCGATGAGCACGGGGCCGAACAGAGGGACCAGCAGTGCCGAGGTGACCGAGCGCCGGTCGCGAATGCCATCGAGCAGCTCCTTGCGGGCGACGACGAGGATCTGGCGAATCAAGTTCACGCGAGCAACCCCTCCTCACTGCCGATGATGGCGACGAACGCATCCTCGAGAGAGTCCTGGCCCGACTGCTGGAGCAGCGCGTCGGGGGTTCCGTGGGCAACGACCGTCCCCTTGGCCACGACGACGATCGTGTCGCACAACGCCGAGACTTCCTGCATCACGTGGCTGCTGAACACGACAGCGCAGCCCTGGTCGCGCAGGCCACGAATGACCTCCCGCATCGCGCGGGTGCTCATGACGTCCAGGCCGTTGGTCGGCTCGTCCAGCAGCACGTTCTGCGGCGCGTGAATCAACGCGCGGGCGATGGCCACCTTGGCACGCTCCCCCTGCGAGAAGCCATGTACACGACGATCGGCGACCTTGCGGAGGTCGAGCTGATCGATCAGCGCCTCCACGCGCGCGTCGAGAGCGGTGCGCTCCATCCCCTGCAGCGCGCCAAAGTACACAATGTTCTCGCGCGCGGTCAGTCGCGGATACAGACCCCGCGCGTCCGGCAACACGCCGATGCGACGGCGGACCTCGGTCGGCGCGGTTGCAGCATCGTGTCCGTCGACGTCGACGGCGCCGCGATCGGGCCGCACCAACGTGGACACCATGCGCATGGTCGTGGTCTTGCCGGCGCCGTTGGGGCCGAGGATTCCAGTGATCTGCCCGTCGGGCGCCTCGAACGAGACGTCGTCGACGGCAACCACGTCACCGAAGGTCTTGCGGAGTGAGCGTGCGGCGATCATCGGTTGATCACCGGGCCTGCAAAATCGATGAAGAAGGGAGGTCGCGTTCGCGACTCGAGGCACGTGGCATCGACCCCGGCCGGGTCACCGCTCGCGAAGAAGTCGGCCAGCACCGCATCGGCGCAGGGCAGCGTGACGACGCCGTGTCCCGCACCGGGGGCAACCACGTGGCGCCCATTGGACAGGGTTTCGAGCGCATGCGCCCCCCACCGCGGTGGCGTGACCGGATCAACCTCACCCGAGAGGACGAGCGCTGGCACGTCGCTGACGACGGGCTCCCGAAAGCTCGCGGACACCTCGGCTTGCACCCAGTGAGCACAGGTGGCGCGCAGGTGGTCGACGAACATCATGCCGAGCATCGTGTCGGCGGTCTCCTCGGCCGCGCGCGCGTCGGTGATGAACGGAACGTCTTCGGCACAAACCACGCTGAGGAACATGCCCTCGGCCAGCCCACCACCGATCCCGTCGCCGAGCAGTGCCGACTGAGCGACGAGCGGGTCGTAGTCCCCCCGCGACGCGGCCTCGATCGACAGAGGGAGCAGCGCCGCGAGCTCTGGTGCGTAGAGCATGCCCCGCATGCCGCTGGCGAGGGCGCGCCCGCTGAGTTCGACCGTCTCGGGCGCGCCGGTTCGCGGATGCGTCACCGTCACCTCCGTCGCGGGCAAGGCGGCGACCGCTCGCGTCTTGGATTCGAGCTCGGGAAAGGCCGCGTCGCAGGCTGGCTGGGCAGCGCAGTCCCGGACGAGCGCATCCAGGGACGACTGGGCATCCTTCGCAAAGGACAGCGGCAGCGCGAAGTCGGGTGGCGCCACACCATCGATGACGATCGACGCGGTGCGGTCGGGGTAGGCCCGCGCAAAGCTCAGCGCGACCCGAGTGCCGTACGACCCGCCGACGAGGTGGGCGGTCTCGTAGCCCAGCTGGGTCAACACGTGTGCGAGGTCGTCGATGGCACGCTGCGTCGTGTACTGCGTGAGGTCGGCGTCTTGCCCCTCTCGACATCCCTCGAGCCGCTCAGCGTCGATGTCGAGCGAGAGCGCCTTCTTCAGGTCGAGGACCTGTGTATCGTCGCAAGTCAGTGCATGGGAGTCGCCTGTGCCGCGCTGGTCGAGCAACACCAGATCGTGATGCTCGCGCACGGCGTCGAAGGCCCCCAGCGTCGCCCCGAATGCCGCTCGGGCTCCCTGCCCCGGACCCCCAGCGATCAGCACGACCGGCGGACGACCCTCCGGCTCGCGTGCGGGCACCACCGCCACCGACAGGGACAAGGTGCGAGCCTCCGGAGCGTTGGGGTTCTCGGGCACGGCGATCGTCGCGCACTGGGCAGCGGCGCTCCCGACGTGGCAGTCCTCGGTCTTCACCGCGGGGCTCGCGGGCCGCGATGCAGCGCCGTCGCAGGCGAAGATCAGCAGGCAGGCCGCAGCGGCCGTTCTCGAGAAGCGCATGAGGGGCGGAGCGTAGCAGCGCCCACCAGCGCGGCTGACCACCGCGGGAGTTGCGATCGGAGAGATTCCCACCGCGCGTTCGGATGCACTGGCGGTGGCATCGGTTTCACGCCGCGGGCTGCGGAAAACCGCGGGAGTCCCGCAGACCTGGCCTCCATCGACGTGTCCCCCGTGGCTACAGGGTCCGTTTGGCCACGGTCCCTAGCCAGCCAAACGCCACCTCCAAGAGACTGCGTGCCGCGCCAAAGCATTGGAATTATGAGCATCCTGGCGCCGACGCGACATGTACCACTTGGCACTACAGTCGCTGTGTCCCGTGACATCGTCCGATTCGCTCGACACACGCTCGGCACTGCCTTGTTCCTCGGACTCGCCCCGTGACGGTTGCGCCACGATGTTGCAAGCGCACATCTGCCCGTCGCACCGAGTCTGTGCGCTAGACGCCCAACGCCGACACGTCGATCACCACCTTGCCGCGTGCCCGTCGTGTCTCGAGGTGTTCATTGGCCGCAGCTGCATCGTGAGGCGCGTAGACAGCATCCACGACGGGTCGAACGATGCCTGCCTCGACCCACGAGGAGATCTGTTCGAGGTCCCGCCGTCGACTGCGGACGAGCACCAAGGTGGCTCGCGAGAGCCCGGCCCGCGCGAGCACGGTTCGTCCCACCGCAGCAGGCCTGGGGATCGTCGTACAGAAACGGCCATGCGAAGGCAGCATCGCGCGAGCGCGTGCCCACGGAAGACTGCCGAAGATGTCGAAGACGTGGTCGATCCCATCGACCGCCCCGACATCCTGAGCCGCGTAGTCGATGACACGGTCCGCGCCCAAGCGTGTGACCAGCGCTGCATTCCGCGATGAGCAGACCGCGACCGCGGTTGCGCCGAGCGCTTTGGTGATCTGAACCGCGAGTGTGCCCACCCCACCCGACGCGCCGTTGAGCAGAACCCGGTCCCCCGGCTCGACCCGCATCTCGTCGCGCAGCGCCTGCAGGGCGGTCAAGCCGGCCAGCGGAAGCGAGGCCGCCTCGAGCGGAGAAAGGCCTCGCGGCGCGGCGGCAAGCTGACCAAAGGGCAACACCGCGACCTGTGCCGCGGCTCCACCCGCGTTGTTCTGGATCATGCCGAACACGGCCTGCCCTGCGCGAAGCCCATCGGCGTCGTCCAGAAGCGTCCCCGCGACGTCGTACCCCTGCACGCGCGGAAGCGGCCCGGGCCGAAGGATGCGTAGCCTGCCTTTGCGAAGCAAGACGTCCTTGGGGTTGAGCGCACATGCGTCGACCTGCACCCGCGCCGTCCCCGGCACTGCACGCGGCGTGTCGACGTCGGCAACCTGCAGGACCGAGGGCGGGCCGTGCGTTTCGTAGACGACGGCTCTCACGGATACGGCCTCGGCGGAGTGGCAACCATGCCCTTACGGTGCCGTTTGCCGCCGAGGTCCGACACCAACACGATCGTATAGGTTCTATGCGACACCGTTGTATGCTGCACACATGGACGTGCCGAACCTCGACGATATGCGACTCCTGGCGGCCGTCGTCGAGCACGGAAGTTTCTCGCGCGCGGCCGAACGCTGCGGCACGACGCAGCCTCGGGTTAGTCGTGCCGTCGGCCGGCTGGAGGCCCGCCTCGGTGTCGCACTGCTGCGACGAAGCTCCCGCCATGTCGCCGCAACGCCGGCCGGCGAGCGCCTGGCCAACCACGCTCGACGTCTACTCGACGACGTCGCACGCGTCGAAGCGGAACTGCAGTTCCCCGGCGGCGTGGCGGGCCCGCTCTCCGTCAGCGCCCCGCCGGCCGTGGGTCGACGACTGCTCGCGCGCCCCATTGAGCGGTTCGCGCGTGAACACCCCGGCGTATGCCTATCTTTGGCACTGGAGTCCAGGCGCGTCGAGCTGATCGGCGCCAAGGTCGACGTCGCGATCCGCTTCGGACCGCTGCAAGACTCATGGCAGCAAGCGCGTCGCCTGCTCGTGGGGGCGTACCACGTCTATGCCGCGCCCAACCTCGAGCTTGCCGAAGGCTGCATGCCCGAAGCGCTCCACACGACCCGGTGCCTGGTGCTCGATGCGACGCATCTGCGAGACCGCTGGCCGTTTCGGCGCGGGCGGCAGGTCGCGTGGACCGACGTCGATCCATACCTGCGGTGCGACGACGTCGAGATGCTCCTCGACCTGGCGGTGGCTGGACTGGGCCTGGTGATCGTGCCCGACTTCTTGGTGCGGGGCGAAGTCGAACGCGGGAGGCTCGTTCGACTGACACGGCCCGCACAAGCCGTCCGTGCCGAGGTGTTTGCCGTCACGGACCCGCAGCGAGGTCGCGAGCCGGCGCGAACCCTCGTACGCTGGCTTCGTGAAGACCTCGGGGCTCGCGCGTGATCAGTCCGCGCAGGTCGTCGGATCCCAGCCACCTTCGAGCACCGCGTCGTGGACCAGGTCCATGCGGATGAATTCGGGCAGCGGCTCGATCTGGTAGCGGAACGCGAGCAGTTCCTCGGTAGAAAGGCTGCAGGCATTCATCACGCCGGAGGCCTCGATGCCGACAAACCGCAGATGCCAAGGTTCGGGCTTGTACTGGTGCACGTGGACCCGGCGCGGCTGGTAGGTCGTGACGATGCCGAAGCGATGCGCGTTCGCGCGGATCCACTGGACTGCCTCCGAGGCGTGCAAGTCGGCTTCGAGGGGGTCGAACGGACTGACCATCGAGCCATCGACCACGTACCCAACATCGGCCGTCGTCCCCAGCTGATGCTCGGAGTGCGACGGCCACGCCGAGTATACGGCCGCGAGCGCGGGGTCTCCCTCGACGCCAGCGTAGTACTCGAAGAGGTCGGCCTGGGTCTGCAGCGACCGAAAGCCACTCTGCACGAAGAGCTGAATGCCCTCTTCGGCCGCGGCGGCAAACATCGGCGCAAAGCCGATCTGACCGTCGATTCCGACGGGCTCACCGAGCAGAGTACTCTCATGGCCGGCGGGCACCGGGCTGCTCCAGGCGTAGTCGAGCAGCTGGTCGTTGTCATTCGTGAACCCTGGCGGCACCTGAATGAACGACTGCTCGTAGTCCCCGCACTGCGTCAGCATCTCAGGCTCGAGGTCGTCGACCGCATTGATATAGGTATCGCGAATGTGCTGGAGCAACCCGGACCCCGGGGTGAACGGAAAGCACGGGTCGATCGAGTACCAGCGATTGACGTAGTAAAGCGGATCGCCCGCATCGGTCGGCCGAACCGCAGGGTCGAGCACCGGTGGGTCGTAGGTACACAGGCACTCGACGATGCGCTCGGTGGTGCTGCGCTGCGGCGGGCAGATGGTCATCGAGTCGTCCTCGTAGACGTCGATGCCATCCCCACAGGCGGCGGTCGTAGCGGCGTCGTCATCCCCCACCTCGGTGCTGCCTCCGTCTTCGGTTTCCAGCTGACCGCTGCTGTCACCCGCGGACGCACCGTCCTCCGTCGTGCTCGAGGCGGTGGCCGACGCATCGCCTCCGCCTACGGTCGGACGAGGTCCATCGCTGGACGCACCGTCGGCGTTCGTCTCGGCGGCGTCGGTGCCACTGCTCGTAAAGTACGGTTGTGCGCAGCCCGTGCTCGCCCCCGCAAACACGATCCACGCTGCCACCTTCCGCCACATCACCGTACAAGACTACCCGACCGGCGGGCCGCTGCGTCGGGCGATGATGTGGACCATCTTGAAGACCCGACCGTCCGCACGACGCTCCGCCGCTGGGATCTGCCCCCAATGCAGCGTCGGCGGCACGACGCCACTGATCCACGCGCCACCGGGGTCCTTCGCCCGACGACCCGCTGCGCGCAGCGAGTACCCCCGACGCGCCAACGCACCCAGCGCCGCTTCCAGCGGTCGTCCCGTCGAGCTGTGGAACTCGATTGCCCAGGCGGACACGTTGGGCAGCGCATCGAGAGCCTCGTCGAGAATCGTGTACTCGTGGCCTTCGACGTCGAGCTTCACCACGGTGGCGTGCGGGACCAGCGTGGACAACCGGCGGCCAGCGACTTCGACCGCACCGGACGAGACCACCGCACAGTTGTGCCCGCTGGGTCCGTCGCGTTCGAGCCGAACGCGGCGCGGAGCATCGTCGTCGGTGAGCACCACCGGATGCACGGTCCAGTTCGCGCCCGCAGGCACGCGTCCGCGAATGGTCTCCACGTTCTCGGCGAGCGGCTCGACGGCGTGGACTTCGAAACCACCGCCCGCGGCGTTCCACAGCGCATGCAGCAGGGCCCCCTCGTTGGCACCGCCATCGACGAACACCGCCCCTGCAAGGTCGATCTCCGAGAGGTACCAGGCCACCTGCTTGTCGATCGCGTCTGCCACGTCTGTCGAGCATACGGGTCCAGGCCGTGCGACGCGATGGCCCGGTGATACGGTCATGCCATGACCGTGTTCCTCCTCGGCGGCGCCCAAACCGACTTTGCGACCCACTGGTCACGCGACGGCCACGGCGCGTTCGAGATGATGCATGCCGCGATCGACGGAGCCCTGGAGAACGCAGGTGTCGACGCGGGGGACCTGCAGGTTCCCGGCGCCCGCGTAGCGCAGACGCTCAACATCGGGGGCAGCTGCACCACCACGGTCAGCTTCGTGCTCGGCGTCGACTGATTCGGCGCCACAGCCCCGCCGGCAGCCCCAGCAGGAGGTCCGCGCCGGGATACTTCAGGGCGTCGAGCAGCGCCGCGTAAACGACGAATGCAACCCCGATGACGGCCAGCAGCGCACCGCCCAGCGCCGCCTTGCCCAACAGCCCACTCCACGGCACGACATCGCGCAGCATCGTCAGCCCGTGCGCCCCGAGCCACGACACGCCCCCGAGCGCGACCAGGGCGACGACCAGTGCGACCGCGCGGCCAAGCCCCCCCGAAGGAAGCGCTCCGACGTGCTTGCGGAACGCGATGCGCAGCACGATGACGTTGGCCGTGGCACCCAGCGCGGTCCCCAGCGCAATGCCCGGCGCCCCAAGCTGCCGGAACGTGAGCGCGTTGAAGCCGATGTTCACCGCCACCCCGGTGACCGAAGCCACCAAGGGCACGCGCGGCTTGTCGATCGCGTAGAACGCCGGCGCCAAGATCTTGACCAGGCTGTACGGCGCGAGTCCAACCACGTAGGACTGAAGGCACGCCGCGATCGCTGAGATCTGCGCCGCGTCGGTCTCCCCGAGCTGGTAGATGAGTGAGCACACCGGCTCGGCAAGCGTGCCCAAGCCGACGGCGCTGGCCCCCGCGAGCATCCACGCCGCAGCCGAGCTGTCCCCTGCACGCTGGGCAATGCCGCTTTGGTCCCCCTCCGCCGCAGCCTCCGAAACCGACGTGGTCGTGACCGTCGCCAGCGCCACGCCGAACATGCCCAGTGGCAAGAAGAACAGCCGGAACGCGTAGGACAGCTGCGATACCGGCCCGTCGCCGAGCAAGCCGCTGAAGCGAGTGTTGATGATGACGTTCAGCTGAACCGCAGCGACGCCGACCACGGCCGGGAGCATCAAGCGGACGACCCGGCGAACGCCCTCGTGAGTGGTGATGCCTCGCAGGCGCGGCCAGGGCCGATAGCCGACGCGCCACAGCGCCACCACCTGCATGCCCGCTTGGGTCAGTCCCGCCAGGAGCGTCCCGGCGGACCACACCAGCACCCCGGTCTGGGTGTTGCCGTCGAGCAGCCATACCCCAGCGCCCGCGCTGAGGGACACGAGGTTGAACATCGCGGGCGCGAGCGCTGGCACCACGAAGTGCCGCTGGGCGTTGAGGACGCCCATCCACACCGCCGCCAGCGACACGAAGCACAGCAACGGCATCATCAGCCGCGTCAACTCCGTCGCGAGCGCGAGCTTGCTCGGGTCGTCAAAGCCGGAGATCGAAGCCACGAGCGGCTCGGCGAACGCGACGCCCAAGCCGACGAGGACGCCCGTCAGCATCAGCATGCCGCCGAAAATCAGGTCGCCCAGGCGCTTGCTCGCAGACTCCCCGTCCTGGCTCAGCGTCGCGGTGAACGTCGGCACGAAGGCGGCACTGAGCGCCCCCTCGGCGAGCAGATCGCGAAGCAGATTGGGGATCCGGAACGCGACGATGAACGCGTCCGCGATGGCACCCGCGCCGAACAAGGCAGCGAACACCATCTCGCGCGCGAGCCCCAGCACACGCGACCCGAGGATCGCGGCGCTGACGCGGCCGGAGGCCTTCAGGTCGCGCGCGGACATGCTCTGTTGTCGCCTACGCGCGGGCGAAGCTCAAACTTCCCGCGGAGCCGACTGAGCACGCCCACTACAGGCGGTTCGCGAAGCCGGTCTCGAGCAAACCGAAGGCTTCTTCGAACAGCTCGATCGGATCTTTCTCGCCGTTCGCGTCGTACCACTCGCGGAGGACCGAACGGACGATGCCGATGGTTGCGGCCGCGAACAGCTTGCCCGAGCGCACCCGGTCTTCGGCGGTCTCGTCGCGAATCACCGCTTCGGCGATCGCGTTCTCCCAGGCGCGGTAGACCTCCAGCTCAGCCGCGAGCAGCCCAGCCGACTGGTCGACGATCGCTTGGCGGCGAAGCTCTTCGGCCTTGCTCGCAACGAGCATCGTGCCGATCTCGAGGCATGCCGCGCGCACCGCCACCAATGGCTTTTCCTGCGAGACGCGCTGGGCGAGAAACTGCCGAAACGCCTCCAGGCGGTTCGCAGCGTAGGGAAACGCGATGGCCTCTTTGCTCGGGAAATACCTGAAGAAAGTGCGACGAGAAACACCGGCTTTCTCTGCGATTTGATCTACGGTGGTGCCCTCGTAGCCGCGCTCGACGAAGAGCGCGTCGGCGGCCTGGATCAAAGCCTCGCGCACCTCGGCTTTTTTCTGTTCGCGTCGGGACGGGGGGGGCGGCGCGTCAGTCACGGACCGCAGCGTCGGCCGGGGTGGGCCTGGTGTCAACTCGGGACGCGCGCAGTCAGGGCATCTCGGTTGTTGGCCATCGCACTTCGACGAGCGTTAATCCACACGCCGGGGCGGTCATCCCGGCCTGGGTGCGATCGGGCGTTCGCAGTAGATCGGCAATGTTGCCGGGCCTGCGCCGACCGAGCCCAACCTCCACCAGCGTGCCCACCATGATGCGGACCATGTTCATCAGGAATGCCTGACCCCAAACGTGGATCTCCAGCCAGTCGGGTCCCCACGCCGAGGCGGGGCCCGGACCGGGATCACCGCTGCGCACCCGTGCATCGAGTCGACCGCGGTCGCCCATCGGACCCAGCGCGCTCGCGCCAAAAGTGATCTCGACCTGTTCCACCGTCCGCTCGGTCGTCTTCGACTGGCACCCCGAGGCTCGAAAGCTGCCAAAGTCGTGGGTGCCCGAGAACGAAACGGCGGCGACCTGCATCACGCGCGGGTCGAGCCGGCGCCCCAGATGCCACTCGCCGCGACGCTGCATCGGGTCTCGGACCTCCGTACATCGGATGCGGTAGCGGTAGTACTTGCCCTCGCTGCCGCGCCGAACGTCGACCTCCCCGTCCTCTTCCCACGCGGCGAGCACGATCACGTCGTCGGGCAGCTGAGCGTTGAGACCGCGGACGAGGCCGGGCATCGGAATGTGCGCCGGAGCGAGGAACGTCGCCAGCTGTCCGAGCGCATGCACACCCGCATCGGTCCGCGACGCCGCGCGCGTCGGTACGGGCGTCTTGTAGAGCGTCGCCAAAGCCCGCTCGAGTTCCCCTTGCACGGTGCGAATCTCGGACCCGTCAGGCCGCGGCTTCTGGCCGGCATAGCCATGGAAGTCGGTCCCGTCGTACCCCACGCGCAGCAGCACGCTCACGACCCGAGCATACCCGAAGGAGCGGGAATCGCCCTGGGGGGACCCCGCGGCTCCCTCACGAAAAAGGTGTTAGGTTGCGGCGCTTCTCATGCACAAGGTCCTCATCATCGGAGCGGGCGGCGTCGGTGGAGTCGTCGCCCACAAGTGCGCCAAGAACCCGGACGTGTTCGGCGAGATCATGCTCGCCAGCCGTACCAAGAGCCGCTGCGACGCGATCGCGGCGTCGGTCAAAGAGCTGACCGGACGCGAGATCGCGACCGCGGCCGTCGACGCCGACGACGTCCCGCAGACCGTCGCGCTCATCCGCGAGTTCGGGCCCGAGCTGGTCATCAACGTCGCCCTGCCCTACCAGGACTTGACCATCATGGACGCGTGCCTCGAGACCGGCGTGCACTACCTCGACACGGCCAACTACGAGCCGCGCGACGAGGCCAAGTTCGAATACAAATGGCAGTGGGCCTACCGCGAGCGCTTCGAGAAGGCCGGCTTGATGGCCCTGCTCGGCTCGGGCTTCGACCCCGGCGTGACCAACGTCTTCTGCGCGCACGCCCGCGACAACCTGTTCGACAGCATCGAGACCATCGACATTCTCGACTGCAACGGCGGCGACCACGGGCACCCATTCGCGACCAACTTCAACCCGGAGATCAACATCCGGGAGATCACGCAGAAGGGGCGCTACTGGGAAGGCGGCGAGTGGAAAGAGATCGAAGCCATGTCCGAGAAGATGGACTTCGACTTCCCCGAAGTTGGGGTCCGCACCGCGTACCTGCTCTACCACGAGGAGCTCGAGTCCCTCGTGCAGCACATCCCGGGCTTGCAGCGCATCCGCTTCTGGATGACGTTCGGCGAGTCGTACCTCAAGCACCTCGAGGTGCTGCAGAACGTGGGCATGACCAGCATCGAGCCGGTGCAGTTTCAGGGTCGCGAGATCATCCCGATCGAGTTCCTCAAAGCGCTGCTGCCCGACCCCGCGAGCCTCGCCGCCAACTACACCGGCAAGACCTCGATCGGCTGCCTGGTCAAAGGCAAGAAGGACGGCAAGGACAAGACCGCCTTCGTCTACAACACCTGCGACCACGCCGAGACCTACAAGGAAGTTCGCGCGCAGGCCGTCTCGTACACGACCGGCGTGCCTGCGACCGTCGGCGCCGAGATGATGCTGACCGGCCAGTGGAAGAAAGCCGGCGTTTGGCACATGGAGCAGTTCGACTCGGCGCCGTTCTTGAAGCGCCTGGGCGAGTCCGGCCTGCCCTGGCACGTCAAAGAGATGTGATCGCGTGGGCGTCTTCGACTACGACATCTCGAACCTCGAGACGCCTGCGTTCGTCTGCGACCTCGGCGCGCTCGACCGCAACCTGAAGCTGCTCGAGCGCGTGCAGACCGAGTCCGGCTGCCGCATTCTGCTCGCGCTCAAGGGCTACGCGATGTGGAGCACCTTCGAGCGGGTCAAGCAGAGCCTGCCCGGGGTCACCTCCAGCTCCACCCACGAAGCGCGGCTGGGCCACGAGGAGTTCGGCGGAGAAGTCCACGCGACCGCCCCGGCGTACTGCGACGTAGACTTCGACGAGCTGCTCACGCTGTGCAACCACATCGTGATCAACTCGCCTTCGCAGCTTGCCCGCCTGGCACCGCGCCGCGATGCGTACGCCGACCGCACGGGCACCCGCGTCGAGCTGGGTTTGCGCGTCAATCCCGAGCACCGCGAAGTCGAGGTCGCCCTATACGACCCTGCCGCGCCGGGCTCTCGGCTGGGCACCACCGCGGCCGCGCTGCAGGGCGTCGACCTGTCGGCAGTGAGCGGGCTGCACTTTCACACCCTCTGCGAGCTCGGCTCGGACGCGCTGCAGCGAACGCTCGCCGCCTTCGAAGCCAAGTTCGGCCACCTGCTCCCGCAGATGTCGTGGGTGAACTTCGGTGGCGGGCACCACATCACGCGACCCGGCTACGACATCGACCTGCTCGTCTCGCTGTGCCGCGACTTTGCGGCCCGCCACGACGTGCAGGTCTACCTCGAGCCCGGGGAGGCGATTGGCCTCAACACGGGCGTGCTCGTCGCCTCGGTCCTCGACATCGTCGAGAACGACGGGCTGACTGCCATCTTGGACACCTCGGCCACGGCCCACATGCCCGACGTGCTCGAGATGCCCTACCGTCCGAAGATCGTCGGCGGGTTCGACCCCGACGAAAAGGCCCACACGTATCGCCTCGGCGGGCTGACCTGCCTCGCCGGCGACGTGATCGGCTCGTGGAGCTTCGAGCGGCCGCTGCAGGTCGGCGACAAGCTGGTGTTCGAGGACATGATCCACTACACGATGGTCAAGACGACCACGTTCAACGGCGTCCGCCTGCCCTCGATCGCCACCGCAGACCCTTCGACGGGTGAGATCACGGTGCGTCGGCGCTTTGGCTACGAGGACTACAAGTCCCGTCTGAGCTGAACGAAAAAACGGGAACCGGATCCGGTGGCACCTGGACGGTGTGAAGAGTTCAGATGAACGCTTCACTTCGATTCCTGACGACCGCCCTTTTGCTCCTGCCCGCCTGCATCATCGACACCGAGGTCGACGACGACGGAGGTGCCGCGGCCACAAGCGGCGCCTCTGCGGCGAGCGCAGACTCCGGCCCCGACGACGGGGTGGACTGCACGCCGAACGCCGGCGACGGTACGACGCAGTGCGGCGGCAACGTCTGCGACGGCGGCACGGTCTGCCGGAATGATGCGGCGGGCGAGTGCGAGCTGGGCTGCGAGAGCACGCTCAACTGCGCTGCCGGGCAGTGGTGCGACCTTCGCATGCCCGATGCGTGGGGTGCGGGCCTGTGCCGCCCGACCTCAGACCCGGCCTGTGGCGGATCGAGCAGCGCGGGGGACGACGGCTCCGTGGATGAGACCGGCGTGAGCGAATGTCTCGTGGTCGAAGGCAACTACACCCTGCAGCTCTTCGGCGACCAACCCGATTTCTGTAGCGACGATGGACTCTCCGCCCTCACGTGCAGCGTGGTCCAAGACGGATGCAGCATCACGTGGGGCTGCACCAGCGACGACCTGCCGCCCGAGGTCCTCGCCCTGTTTTTCGCCCCCGGCTCCATCGAAGGCGACACGTACACCAACGTGGCGAGCCTGCCCGACGGCGACGTCACCTGCACCGTCGACTTCGGCGCCGAGACGTGGTCGTGTTCGCTGACCTCGAACGGAATGGCTGGGCTGTGCGAGGGCTTCGTGGACTGAGTTCAGTCGCGAAACGCCGCTCGGAGTTCATCCTCGAGCGGCACGCCGCTGGTTGCCCGCTGACGCTGAAGCGCCGACTTGAGCTGCTCTCGCGCGCGTGACAGCCGACTCTTCACCGTGCCCTGCGCGACCTCGAGCACCTCCGCGACCGCTTGCGTCGGCAGGCCTTCCCAGTAGTGCAGCTCGAGCACCATCTGGAAGTCGAGAGGGATGGTTCGCATCGCGTCGATGAGCAAGGCGCGCCGCTGTGCGTGCGCAACGGCGCTGCTGGGCGAGGGAACGAGGTCGGCGATCGAAACCTCCGAGACCGCACGCCCACCCATGAGCAGGCCGCGGCCCTCCAAGTGGCGCAACAGCTGCTTTCGGGCCACCCCGAGCACGAACGCTCGGAACGACGAATCTCCCCGAAAACTCGCACGTCCCTCGACGCACGCGGCGAACGTGGCCTGACTGAGGTCATCGGCCTCGTCGGGCAGCTTGGTGGAGAAGAAGCGGTAGACCGCCAGGAAATGCTGCTCGACGAGAGCCTGCCCTGCAGCGCCGTCTCCGTTGCGCCATGCTGTCCAGGCTTCGAGCTCGCCCATCCCGCGGGGACGATAGCAAACGGCACCACAACCGCATGACCGAACGTCCTTCCAAGCCCGTCGACGACGACCTGACCGCCACGAAGCCCGCCCGCGCAACGTTCGACGAACGACGGGCCCTCGCATTCGTCACGGCACGCATGTTCGGGCAGCAGGCGTCGGCGCCCGTGCGCCTGGGACGCTATCGGGTGCGCGACCGACTCGGCAGCGGGGCCAACGGCGTGGTGTACCGCGGCTGGGACCCCATGCTTCGCCGCGACGTCGCGCTCAAGCTGCTGCAACACCGAGCGCAGGACACCTCCCACCGCGACGAGCGAGCGCTGCTGCTCGCCGAGAGCCGCCGGATCGCCTCGGTGGAACACGCCAACGTTGCGCGGGTCTTCGCCGTCGGCCACGACGGCGCCACCGATGCCTCGTTCATCGTGATGGAGTATCTCCGCGGCGGAACGCTGCGCCGATGGGCATCCACGTCCCCCACCGACGCCGAGCTGCTCGCGGCCCTGCACGCCGCCGCAGCGGGACTCGATGCAGCCCACGAGCGCGGCATCGTCCACGGTGACTTCAAACCCGACAACGTACTCTTCGACGGCGATGGCACCGTCCGGGTCGCAGACTTCGGTGGCTGCGGCACACCTCGATACCTCGCGCCAGAGCTCCACGGTGGCGGCATGCCGACGATCGCGAGCGACGTCTACGCGTTTGCGACCACCGTCGACGAGCTTTGGGGCGACCGGCCCCGCTCGCGCGCGATGGTCGACGGGATCGCGCGCGGGACCGCCTCCGATCCCGCCGCGCGCCCACCCACCCCATCCGAGCTTCTCCACGCGCTCGGAGGTCGTCGGTGGCGCGGGGCAGGCGTCTTTGCCCTGGGCGCCGCGACCGTTGCTACCGCGCTGTGGGTCACAGGCGCTCCAGAGCCCTGCACGCTCGACGCGATGCCCCTCGTCCAAGACGTCCCCGCCGACGCGCAGGTCCCCGCCAACGCCTACGTCGCAGCATGGAACCTCGCCTCCGAAACGTTCTGCGCCTCGCCGAGCGAGCGAGCCCTGGCCTGCCTCGAGCACGATCGTAGTCGTTGGCAACGCTTGGTCCCGCGGTTTCAAAACCCCACCCTGGCCGAACACGCCGCAACGGTCATCGAACGCTTGCCTCCGCCCGGCGTGTGCACCGAAGCGCCGCAGAGCCCGCTGTACGAGGCGTTTCGAGCGATCGCAGCCGACCTGCAGGCAAGCGAAAACCTCGGGCTATGGAGCGAAGAAGGGGCGCAACACGTCGAGGCGCTCGCCGAGATCCGACGGCTCGCAACTGAGGTCGGTGACATTCGCGTCGAGGGAGCCGCAGCGGCGCAAGAGGGGTACGTCGTGCTCAACGACGGGGACATCCGCACCGCTCGCGCCAACTTCGAAGCGGCCTATCACCTCGGGACGCGGGCCGAGGACGCCGACACCGCCTTCTACGCTGCCGCCAACATGACGCGGATCCACGCCAACATGCTCGACGACCCGAGCGCCGCACGGCCGTGGCTACAGGCCGCAACCCACGCAACGCAGCGCCGCAGGGACGCTTCGGCGCGCGGCGAGCTGCTCGGCGTCCGGGGGCGCCTCGAACTCGCTGAAGGGTCGTTCGAAGAGGCCGTCGCGTCGCTGGATGCCGCCGAGACCGCGCTCGGGACGACGGGGGACATCCGCATTTGGATCGACCTACACTGCGACCGCGGCAAGGCCAAGCGCGCGCTCGGACGCTTGGACGATGCGATCGCCGACTTCGAGGCTGGCCTGGTCCGGCTCGAGGATGCGCGGCATCCCGAGCGAGACACGGTGGCCCACGGATGCCTGCTCAACTCACTCGGTACGACGCAGCGACTCGTCGGGCGCAACGACGACGCTCGCGTCACGCTCGAGCGGCTGCACGCGGTCCTGAACCGGGAACGACCGAACTCCCCCGACCTCATGTCGGTGGTTGGCAACCTCGCGCAGCTCAACGCCGACACCGGCCACTACGCCCTCGCCCTCGAGCAGTTCGAGCAGGTCTACGCCTTCTTCCTCGAGCTGGCCGGCCCCGAAGCGGCCCCCACGTCGATGACGCGCTTCGCGATCGCCAACCAGCTGTTCGCACTCGAGCGCTACGAAGAAGCGCGCGTCGAAGCGGAGGCGGCCCTTCGCTGGAACGCCCCCGAACCCGCGGCCTCCGGGTCTCGCCTGATGCTCGCGCAGCTCGCGTTGCGCAGCGGCGAGGTCGAAGCGGCGCGGGCCGAGTTCGACGCGCTGGTTGCGGATGCAGACCTGCCAGCCGAGGTCCGTCGGGTCGTCGAAGAAATCGCGCCCGAGTTCGGCCGCTGAGCGACAAATCGTCATCGATTTTCGGTCCGAGCGTCCACTGGTCGGGCGTGCCCGTCCGGTCTCCGATCGCCCTCGCCCTCCTTGTCGCCGCGCTCGTGGCCTGCGACGACGACGCATCCACGCCGGCGGGCTCCGACACCGACATCGTCACCACGGCGGCGGGCTCGACCACCGGCACCGACACGCCGACGCCCGGCACGTCGGGCGACGGCACCACCGCCCCACCCCCGAGCACCACCGCGCCGCCGACGGGCGAGGACTCGACGACGGGTGATGGCGCTGACGGCAGCAGCACCACCACCGACGAACCCGAGACCGGCGAACCCGACCCCGCCACCGTCCTGTTCGAGGAAGACTTCGAGGCGGCGGCACCGAACACCGTGCCCGATGGTTGGGACAGCTTCGTCGGCTACGTCGTGAACATGAACAACGAGCCCGGCGGTATGGCCTTCGCGCTCGCCGACGACAGCCGAGCCCACGCCGGCAGCCAAGCGCTGCACGTGCGGGGCGGCTCGTCTCCGGCAATGATCACCCGACCGCTTCCGGCGGGCACCGACCGCGTCTACATGCGTGCATACGTGTGGACGACGGTGAAGCTGGGCCAAAACCCCGGCAACAACCACGAGACGCTGATCGGCGTGCGCGGGTCGGTCGGGCAGGCCAACGAAGAGGTCCGCTTCGGCGAGATCAAGGGCGTCATCGGTACGAACGAAGTGCCTACCGACGACATCTCGCCGACGATGGATCAGTGGGGCCAAGGGCCGCTCATCGAAGCAGAGCGCTGGAACTGCATCGAGGTGGCGTTCGTGGCCGAGCCCGGCGCCCACTTCGTGCAGGCCTGGCGCGACGGCGAAGAGGTGCATCGCGTGGACGACCCCAGCCAGTGGAACAACGGCGCTCTGGGAACCGACTTCCTCACCGGCAAGTTCAACGAGTTCATCGTTGGCTGGCACAGCTTCAGCAACCTCGACAACGAGCTCTGGGTCGACGACCTCGTCGTGGCGACCGAGCGCGTGGGCTGCTGAGCTTCGGCCGCCCTCGTGTGCGCGGTCACGAGGTCGTCTGCAATCCAAAAGACGGCCATCCCGACCCAGGGACGATGCATGCTGCACGCGCCACCTTGGGGCTTTGTTTGATCGTCGGGGGCTGCGCGCCCCCGGACGCAGAATCTGAAACCGACGCAAACGAGGGGGCGACCGGGGCGGCCACGAGCCCCATGGATGCGTCCGCGTCGTCAGCCCCCGCGTCGGATGCAGGCGGCGTGACCAGCACGCAGGGGTCCACGACCACGGAGTCACGACCGGGCTCGACGGCGACCTCGGATGACTCGAGTACCTCAGGCGCGACCACGTCGACGGACGGCCGCCGGGACGACGAATCCACCGAATCCACAGATTCGACTGAGGGTGGCGCGACGAGTTCGACATCCGGAGAGCGCGTCGACGGCGCGAGCAACTATTCGGGGACGATGGCCGCCGACTGCCTCATTGGCCTGCTCAGCGGCTCGCTTACGTTCTCGGTCGACACCGACGGCGTCGTCGATGGAAGCGCATCGATCTCACTCGGCGCGGGCGCACCGTTCGTCGCAGCGGTTTCGGGGTCCGTGGACGAGACGGGCGCCGTCGATGCATCCGCCACCATCGGCGGACCGCTGGGTGCGTGCTCGGTCACCGGCACGCTCTTCGACACCGGCTCGGGCTCGTGCGTTTTCAGCTGCCCCGCGGCGGTGTGCGACGGTACGTGGACCGTCAGCGCAGACTGACGCGCGGCGTCCACCGGGTCCTTGAGCGACGGCTCCGTCGCCCTCCGGGGCGTCGAGCTGCTAACGCCGCGCGGCCTTGAGGGCGCGGCGCTGCGGCGCGATGTCGTCCTCGAAACGCTCGAGGTCGTCCTCGTCGATCGGCGGCGCAATGACGGGCGCACGAGCCTGACCTTCCCCGGTGAGCTTGAGCGGGTCGACCGTCGCGAGTGAACCGTCGCGCTCGACCCACAGCTCCAGTCGAAGCCGGTCGTTCGGCGTTCGGCCCGAGTGCCCGGCGAGGCCGACGACGTCGCCCTGCGCCAGCGTGCGGCCCTCGCCAATGTCGCCGATGAAGCGCGAGAGGTGGCAGTAGCGCGCGATCGTGCCGTCGTGCAGCTGGAGGTCGAAGAACCGGCCCTCCTTGCGAGTCTCTCCCGCGGCGACGATCGTACCCGACCCAATGGCGACCAGCGGCGAGCCTTCGGGCAGCCGGTACACCGCGCCCATTCGGCCCTCGATGATCTCGACCGACGGCGGCAACAGTCCGCGCGACCCGGCATCGGCGGTAAAGTAGGCGACTGGACTCCGCAAGAGACCGCGCTCGACCGCATTGCCCTTGGCGTCGAAGAACCCTGCATCGCGTCCGGGCGGCTTGTAGCGGAAATACGCCACGCGACGGGTGGCCCCCCGCATCGCAACGGCGAGGACCGGGCCGTAGCGGTGGAACTTACGGCCGAGGTAGCGCTTCTCGACCATCACCTCGAGCTTGTCGCCCGGGCGGGTCTCGGTGAGGAAGTCGACGTCGGCCGCGAGCGTTTCCGCGATGCGCTCAGCCAGCTCGGGCTTCTCGCCCAGCTCCGCAACCGCGTTCGCGAGGTCTGCATCCTTGCCCAACGCGACGGAGAGCACTTCCACGTCGGCGCGGTGGGGATGCTGCAGATTGCGTACCTCGAAGCCTTCGGCGCCGCGGCAGGCCTGCAGGACGTGACCTTCGGCAAGCTCGATCTCCAGCGCGTGCACGCCACCGCTGCGGTCCGACGCGACACGCAGCGGCGCACCGCTGCCGCCGAGCAAGCCCAGGTCGACCTTGGAGCGGACGGCGGCCTCGACCTCGTCGATCTGCTCTCCGGGCGTCCCGATCGACAGCAGCGCCAGTCGCAGGGTGGTGCCCCCCCGCAGCGACGTATCCACGCGGATGAGCGCGTCGAGCCCCTCGAAGATGCGAACGGGATCGCCACCGCAGGCCTCCTTCGGCGCCTCGGCGCGCGGCTGCAGCGGACCTGAGCGTCCTTCGATGGACGCGGCCTGCAGCGAGCCCAAGCCGCTGAACAACCCGTCCTCGTTCCACACGAAGACGTAGGCGTTCACCAGCGCGAGGATCGCCATGGCCAGAATCGTTCGGTTGCGGGTCCGCCGCTGCTCGGGGTCCAGCGGCGCCCGGGCGGCCTTCTTTCTACCCTTGCCGTTCTTGGGCGCCCCATTCTTGGCCCTGCGATTCGAGGACCGCGCAGCCCGAGCCGGACCGCGCCGCCGGGCGGGCTTGGTCGAGCGTCTCTTGGCGCGCGTACGGGGCACGGGTCTGCGCTTATCAGATCGGCGCGCGAGGCCAAAAATACGGGCGAACGAGACCGCAGAGGCCGCTCGTGCTATCCCGAGGCCCCATGGACGCGGCCTACCGCAGCTCGATCAACGCCGATGTGAAGCCGGCTGAAGACGGCGAGTTCCGCCCGATCGAGCTGGGCCCGATGAAGGTCTGGCCGCCGGTCGTGCTCGCCCCGATGGCCGGGGTCA
>CAYSPB010000082.1:724-21749 GCA_964432695.1 uncultured Nannocystaceae bacterium | reverse complement strand
CTCGCGGCCGCCGAGGGTTCGCTCGAGCACGGCGACCAGCATGCCCAGCAGGCCGGCGGCGACGACCTCGAGCGGGCCCCCGCCCAGCAGGGGTGCCGCGCTCGCACACGTCAGCCCGAAGGCCAGCGTGACCGCGCGCGGGCCAAAACGGGCGCGCTGACCAGCGATCGTTTCCAGCCGTCGGCGCGCCTTGGCAATACCAACGCGTCCCGCGAAGACGTCGTCGAGGACTTCGCACGAGGCCACGAGGCGGCCCAACTCGGCCGAGCCCGGCGGAACCCGGCGGACGAGCGTGCGAACGTTGGGCTCCGCACCGAACGAGAGCAGCAGCTCGGTCGGTGAGAACGACACTTGGGTGACCACACCGAGGGTCTGCCCGAGCCGGGTGACGAGCTCCTCGCCGCGATGCGTGGGCGTGCCCTGGGCGTGCAGGAGCTCGGCGACACGGACGATGAACCGCTCGCGCGTGCTGCGCTGATCGTCGAACCGCATGGGACCCCAACGTGGACTCACCCCAAAGAAGTTCACGGATTTTCTGCAAAGTCCGAATGAAATTCTGTTCTGCGGGCCCCGCCGGAGGTCCCGTCGAATGCTCGATCGCGGGCAGCTAGGGCCCGACGAACGAACGCCGACGACCCGAAAAACCGCGTGGGCGTCGCAATCAGGCAGTACCGGAGCGTCGCCGCAGCGCCGTGACGTTGCCGCCCTCGTCCGTACGCTTCGAGCGCGATGGCCCTGACGCTCGACCGCATCGATCACCAGATCGTCGACCTGCTGCAGGCCGATGCGCGCATGACCAACCGGGAGCTGGCGCGCCGCATCGGCCTTGCCCCGTCGACCGCGCTGACCCGGGTGCAGCGGCTCGTCGATGGCGGCGTGCTCACGGGGTTTGGCGCCCGGGTCGACCCCGCGGCGCTGGGGCTCAACCTCGAGGTCGTGGTGTTCGTGCAGCTGCGCTCGCACGACCGTGGCGACAGCCGTGCCTTCATCGACGAGGTGCTCGACCGACCCGAGGTGGTCCAGCTGTTCTACGTGGGCGGAGCCCAGGATCTCGTGGTCCACGTCGTGGTGCGCGATACCGACGACCTGCGGCGCGTCGTGCTGGAGGGCATCGCCTCGCACCCGCTGGTGGGCCACATTGAAACGAACCTCGTGTTCGAGCACCGTCGCCGGCCCATCCAGGCACTCGACCTGGAGCGAGAGCCCTGAGTCCACGGCCGCCCTGTGCGGTCTGATAAAATCGGGACCGGCATGACCGTGCTCGTTCCCGAGTCCGTTTTCGCGGGCGAATACCGCGTGATCCGGCGATTGGGCGCCGGCGGCATGGGGGCGGTCTACGAGGCCGAACAGCGGAGCACCCGCAAGCATCGAGCGCTCAAGGTCCTCAACAATCGATTTGGCGTCGACGAGAAAGCGCAGGCTCGGTTCGTTCGGGAGGCCACCGTGGGTGCCGAAATCGACTCGGCCCACGTCGTCGACGTGATCGGCGCCGGGATCGATGGACAGACCGGGCTGCCGTGGCTCGCGATGGAGCTGCTCGATGGTGCGGACCTCAAGCGCTTGTACGAGGTGCGCGGGCGCCTCGAGCCCGGGCACCTCGGCGCGGTGTTCGAACAGCTCGGGCACGGACTCGCCGCGGCACACGCAGCCGGCGTGGTGCATCGAGACCTCAAGCCGGAGAACATGTTCGTCGCGCGGAGCCGCCGGGCGGGTGGGGCGTTCACCGTGAAGATCCTCGACTTCGGCATCGCCAAGGTCGCGCGGGAGGCGGTGGTCAGCACCGACACGGCGACGATCGGCTCGCCGATGTGGATGGCGCCGGAGCAGATCAACGCCGAGCCGCTGTCGCTGCGCACCGACGTGTGGGCGCTGGGCCTGCTGGGGTTCTGGGCATTGACGGGGCGCGTGTACTGGAAGGCGGCGTACGGCCAACGGGTGACCGTGCAGGCGCTGTTCGCAGAGCAGCTGTTTGCCGACATTGTGCCGCCGTCGCAGCGCGCTCAGGACTACGGCGTGGCTGACCGCGTCCCGACAGGGTTCGACGCATGGTTTGCACAGTGCGTCGCGCGGGATCCCGCCGAGCGCTTTGCCGACGCAGGCGCGGCCATGACCGCGCTGCAGGCCGTGCTCCGGCCGTGGCTCGTCGCGGCGGGGCCCGTTGTCGATCCGCTGCTGCCCGACCCGGGCGCGCCACAGCCGGACACTCGCGTCAGCTCCGGGCCCGCGCTTGGCCCAGGGGCGTCACCGGGTGTTTCCGACTTGGCCCACATGGCGGGTACGACCGCCGACATGATGGCCGCCCAGTCGCTGCAGCCAACGTTGCACGGTACCTCGGCGCCCTCGGTTTCCGCGCTGGCGGTCACGAATGCGTCGGCGAACCAGGGCCCTAGCACCACCGGCGTGCCCGTGCTCGACGAGCATCCTGCAGACTCCTCGCGACGTCGGTCGTGGCTGGTCGCCGCCCTCGCGGCGCCGTTGGTGCTCGGAGGAGGAGCGGCGACCTGGTTCGCACTGCGGCCTGGGTCGCCCACCACGGTGCAGGCGCAGGCACCCGCGGAGGACGTCGAGCTCGAACCGGCCGAACCGCGGCTGGACGTGGGCAGCTCGGTCGTGCTGCCTCGGAATGGCCCCGCGCCGACCGGGCAGGTCGACCTTGCAAGCCTGCCCGTCCCCAGCAGCGTTCGCTTCCTGGGGTGGACACCTGATGGCGCGCACGCGGCTCTGCGGGTCGGTTTCGGCTCCAAGGTCGCCACGCGCGGGGTGGCGAACTTCCTCGAGCTGATCCTGGTGCTCGATGGGCGCAGCGGCGCAGTCGAGACCAGTTACGTCGTCGACCGGGTGGCGCGGGCCTCCGTCGGAAGCGACGATCCACTCGCCCGGGCGGCGGCCTCGTCTCTGCCCGCGCAGCGGTGGCTGCAGCGCCGCGTCGAGCTGCTGCTGCGGCGTCCTGAACCCCGTCGGGTCCCCGCGCGCAGGCGTGGCGAGCTGACGTTCGCGCTGGGCGACGTCCCTGCGGGAAGCCGTGTGCAGGTGCAGGCCAAGCGAGCCGGCTTCGACGTCTCATGGTGGGGGTTTGACGGTCTTCGCGGGGAGCACGACACGCCTACGCTTCGCTTGACCTGGAATGCCGGAGACGTGCGAGAGGTTGTGCTGCAGGACCGCATCACCCAAGAAGTTCCGTTTCTGCGCGAGCTCGCGCTGCGCTCTCGAGATCCCGTGGTGTTCAGCGGGCACGTCCGCCCGTACTGGTCGGCGGCCGAAGACAAGGCGCTCATCGTCGTCGACCTCTCGACAGGCATCGCCGAAGACGCGCTGGTCGATCGCCGGTGGTTCATCGCTACCGTTCCAGACGAGCCCGCGCCCGGCCCCGAGCCCGGAGTGGAACCGCGGCCCCGCATTCGCGACTGAGGCCTCAGTGGTGCGGCATGAACCGGGGTGTCGCGTCGGACCACGTGACGTCGTGCTTCGGCCCCGCGCCGAAGTAGGCGTCGAGGTGGCGACGCGCGCCGAGGCGGTGCAACACTCGCTCGACGTCATCGCCCGCGGACTCGACGGCACGGGCTTCGACCGCGCTCACCGGAATGAGGAGCGTCGACTGGGGGTCGTTGCCGTCACGCCAGTCGATGCGTTCGCTGAACACCGACGCGAAGCTCTGCCCGCAGGCGGAACAGGCCACGAGCGCCACCGCGAAATGCGGCTCGCGGCAGACCGTGGCGGTGGCGGTCAAGTCACCCCGCGTTCGCCACGCGGTCTCCGCGTCGTCGGGGATGCACCGGTCGCAGACCATGATGTTCAGCCCTCCACGGCGTCGACGACCTCGGCTGCCCACGTTGGCAGGCGGCCAAGGTCGGCGATGAGGTCCATGGCGACGTAGCGGCTGCGGATCTCTCGGCACACGGTCAGCGTGCGGACGGCGTGCTCGCGCGTGACCTTCAGATCGCTCGGCTTGCTCGGCGCTCCCACGGCGGCCAACGCATCGCGCATCCGGTCGCTGGGCATCAGAACGCCACGCAGCGTCTCGCGGACCTCTGGCCACTTCGCCTTGACGGCGGCGAGCTCGTCTCGAAGGGCGGCGCCGGTCTTCTGCTTGGCTTCGATCTGGGCGCGAACCTCCTCGACCACGGCGGGCGTGAGGCCGTGATGGCGCTCGGCGAGGCCGTCGAGGTAGCTGGCATCCGGGATGCGGGCAGCCGCGGCATCGGGGTCGATGTCCTCGGTCCGTAGCCCGACGAGGCGCTCGAACAGCATTGCCGACATACGGGTCGCGATACCCACCTGCGTCCCATGCAGGCCCCGCAAGTGAAGGTCGCGGCAGTGCTGCTCCATGTCCCAGTAGTGGCTGACGAGGTGTTCGCCGCCCGAAGCCGGTGCCGAAGTCCCGGCGATCGCCATCGTGAAGCCCGAGAGAATGATGGTGGCGGCGAGGAGCTCGATGCCATCGGCTTCGGCCTTGCCGATCGAGGTTGACGCGTCGAGCAGCGCGTCGAAGGCGGTGTCGAGCAGCTTGGCGGGGCGTTCTTCGTACGGCACTCCGCGAACGAACGCACTGAGCCGCCAGTCGGCATTGCTGTAGGGCTTCGAGAGCAGGTCTCCGAAGCCCGCGAGGTTGAGGTACGCGGGCGCGTTGCACAGCACGTCGACATCGGCAAACACCGCCTCGGCCTGCTGGGCGGGCAGGGTGCGCTTGACCCCGCGGGAGAGGACCGCCGCGATTGCGGAGGTGTACCCGTTCATGCTCGCCGCGGTCGCGACGCACTGATAGGGCCGGTCGAGCTTGGCCGTCGCCATCTTTACGATGTCGTTGACCGAGCCGGCGCCCACGGCGACGGCGTTGACCTGGGTTTGGGGGGCAAGGTGTGCCTGCAGGGCGGCGATCTCCTCGTCGGCGCAGACGACGTGGTCTTCGCCGTCTCGAGGCTCGAGCACATGTAGTGTTGCTTGACGACCCGCGGCCTGCAGCGCGCCCATGACCGCGTCGGCCGCGGCGACTTTGGTGTGCGCGTCGCACACCACGAGGTCCTGCGTCCCTGGATGCGCTTCGGTGAGCCACGGCCCCACTTGAGTAACCTGGTCCGCTCCAACGCCGATGTGCTGCGTCTTCTTCGGAACGCCGCGAGCTTCGGCGGTGAGGTCCTGGAGGTCCTTGAGGATCGAGGAGAGGGCCACGGGGGGAGCATGGACGCTGCGGCGTCGTTTGAATAGGGTGGCGGGCATGCGATCGGCGCTGTTCGGAGTGTGCGGACTGTTGCTGGGGTGTGCGTCGTCGACGGCACCTGGGACCCCGCCGGCGCCGGTGGGTGCGGAGGCGTCGGAGCCCACCGCGGCGGCTGCGGCCGAACCGGTCGATCCCGTAGCGCGGCTCGACGCGCTCGAGGCCAGCCTACTCGCGCAGACGGTGCGGCTTCGGTTCGCCGTGCGGAGTACGGGAGTGGTCGAAGCCCAGTTCATCGGTGCGCTCGCGATGGACGGGCAGGCGGTCGAGCTGCGGGCGGCGGGGTCGTTTGCCGGCACGCCGGTCGAGCTCGCGTTTGAAGCGAACGGCACGCGAATGACGGGCACCGGCGGAGCGCGGGACTTCGACCTGCCGCAGCCCGAGGGGCTACGCGACGCGATCGCGGTCGGGCTGGTGCGCATGGGCCTGCTGCATACGCTTGCCGTCCTTTCGGCTGGGATGCCGCCTGACCATGCCGATGGGGACGTTCGGACGTGGCTGAAGCGCACGGTCCAACCGGGCGTACCGACCGTGGCGGTCATGGAGCCCGCGCACGACACGTTGCCGACCGACCCCATCACGTTCGTCACCGCCGTCGAAGGCGAGGACGCGCTGACCGCGACGCTGTGGTTCGAGGATGGGATGCCCGTCGAACGGCAGCAGCAGACGCGCTTCCCCGACGGGACGATGGACGTTCAGGAGTCGTTCGACCCGCTCTGAGCGGCGCGGAGTGCGGGCTTAACCAGTCCCTGGCAGTCAGCTGAACACCATGTCAGCATGGCACGGTGACTCGGCCCAGCGTGCTCCGGCAGCTCTCGAATCCGGACAACCCGTATCACGCGACCGCCGTCGAATGGGACGTGGAGCCGCCGCCGTCGGTCCACCTTGAGCTCTACGAGGACAGCAGCAAGTCGGTGTTGTCCAAGAACGACAGTCCGGACATCCCCTTCGAGTACTCGGTCAACCCGTATCGGGGCTGCTTTCACGGATGTGCCTACTGCTACGCACGGCCCACCCACGAGTATCTCGACTTCGGGGCGGGCACCGACTTCGAGCGAAAGCTCGTCCTCAAGAAGAATGCGCCAGCGCTGCTGCAGGCTCAGTTCGAGCGTCGGTCCTGGCGCGGTGACCTCGTCGTCTTTTCGGGCAACACCGACTGCTATCAGCCGCTGGAGGCGGTACACGGACTCACACGAGCGTGTCTCGAGGTGTGCCTCGCGTACCGCAACCCGATCTCGATCATCACCAAGGGTGCGGTCGTCGAGCGTGACGCTGAACTCATCGCTGAGCTGGGTCGGGTCTCTTACGCTACGGTCACGGTTAGCCTGCCGTTCATCACGGCTGAGTACGCGCGCGCCGTGGAGCCCTACGTGCCTGCGCCGGCGCGGCGTCTGAAGGTGATCGAGACGCTGGCGAAGGCGGGCGTGGTGGTGGGCGTGAACGTCAGCCCGATCATCCCCGGTCTCAACGACGCCGAAGCACCCGCCGTGCTGAAGGCTGCGCGCGACGCCGGCGCGACGTTTTACAACAGCACCATGGTCCGCCTGCCGCGCCCGGTCGACCGAGTCTTCGAGCAGCGGATTCGCGAGACCCTTCCGCTTCGCGCCGACCGCATCCTTCACCAGATCGAGGCGTGTCGAGGTGGCAAGCGCAACGACAGCCGCTTCGGCAGCCGCATGCGGGGTCAGGGCGCGCGGTGGGACGTCATCGAATCCATGGTCGGCGCCGCGGCCCGCCGGCTGGGCATTGGCCGTCCCCCACCGTTCCCCACGCAGTCCGCCTTCCGCCGCCCACCCAAAGGCGGACAAATGGCACTGTTCTGAGCGGACAGACTCATCGAGGTTCGCTATAGGCAGTTCGGTGTCTGCTCGCCTCTCGGTCGTCTGCATCGGAATCGCCGTGGGTCTTTGTTCCTGCGCGAGGGGCGGAGTGCGAGGTGTCGCGATCCGGGACGCGGAGCCGAGCCAGCCGTCTTCCGGCGAGCGCGCGCCTGAGGCCCAAGAGTCTCCGCCATGGGTTCCAACCGAACGCGAGTTTGAAGAACTGCTTGCGAGTCCGCCGCGACCACCGAAGTCCGGTATTCGGATCGAAGCGACGACGGAGTGGTCGGTCGATGGGGCGTGGGCGGAGTCGGATTGGCGTGAGGGATATCGAGGCGCGGACGCAAACGCGTCAGCCTACGCATCGTGGGTGAAGGCGGACGGCTGGGGGATCGACTCGGGTGCGGCAGCGTGCTTGGCTCACGAGCGCGTTCGATGGCGAGCCAAATATGGCGGTGTGCAGCCACGCGAAGACTTGAGCACGTTCATGCGTGCGCGCTGCGGAATCCCCTTTGTCGACAACGTGGACTCGAGCGCGTGGGAATACAACACCGCGGGGTTCGTCGACTTCGATGGGAGCCGGCCCCAGGACCTGTTCCTAGACGAACTTCACGGCGTCCCCCAGGGCGTTCTGACCGGACTGGCCACCGCGCGTCGTGGGTCGAAGACGTTCGTGGAGGTCGTCTATGTGCTGCCGAAGCTGACGCTGGACGCGCCTCGGAGCTCGCGGGACCAGGGATTGCTGTGGGTCTCTGGATCCCGGGACGTCGACGATGCGTGGCGCCGGGCGTACATCACTCGCGGTGACGTCGACGCCGTCGAGTGTCCTCTCGTGACCGCACCGAAGGCTCGTGCCTTCGAGTTTCAGTGCCCGATGGAGGGGGCGGATTCGTCGGCATTGGTCGAGTTGATGCTCGGTCGAACGGACGAGCCGTTTGGCGACGTCGTGGCTCGTGTCTGGGTCTCACCGGACGGGACCGAGCCGACGAGCTACTCCGCGGCTGCGTTCGAGCGCGTTCTCGGTGCTTCGGGGGCAGCGCCGCTCTCGGACGTGGTGGCAAGCCTCGCCCGAGTCTGGGCACCGACCGAGCGCATCAATACGGACGACGCAACGGTGCAGTTGTTCTCTCATGTCGTGGACTCTGAGCCGCGACTCCGGCGTCGTGCACGAAATGCCCTCCTGTCCGGTTCGGTCATGCCGGCAGCTGTCGAGGGGGCGCTGGCACATTTTTTCGTCGTGCATGAGGCTTCGAGTGGCTTGGAGGCCCTTGCGGGCATGTGGATGTTTCCGGTCGCGCGTCGAGCCATTCTCGCGGGTTCGTCGACGACCCCACTCGCGGCTCCGCTCGCGGGGAATCGGCACGGCGTTGTGGTTCTGTCCATGTAGTGTGTTCGGCCAGGAGGCCGTGCGTGACGCTGGTATCGTTCTAATGTGAATGTGGAGTCGGACAGCGTCGAAGCGCAGCGATTGCGGGCTGCGCTGCAGAAGCGACTGTTCGAACGCGGTGAGGCTTTGCCGACGATCGGGCGCTTCGACGTACGGGCGCCGCTGGGGCGCGGCGGGATGGGGGTGGTGTACCGCGCCCATGATCCGGACCTCGATCGCGAGGTCGCGCTCAAGCTCGTGCGCACGCGGGCCGAGTCCTCGACGACGGCGGAGCAGGCCCGCGCGCGAATGCTGCGCGAGGCCAAGGTTTTGGCCCGGCTGCAGCACCCGAACGTGGTCACGATTCACGAGGTCGGGGTGTTCGAAGAGGAGGTCTTCGTTGCGATGGAGCTGCTCGGTGGAGGGGACCTATCCCAGTGGGTCGCGCGGAACGACACGTTCGACCGCACCCGCTTCGTCGACGCATTCGACCTGTTGATCGAAGCGGGCCGGGGACTCGCGGCTGCGCACGCGTTGGGTGTCGTACATCGCGACTTCAAGCCTTCGAACGTGCTGCTCGGCGAAGACGGCCACGCGCGAGTCGGCGACTTCGGACTGGCGCGCGCAGGGGCGGAGTCGCGGCTCTCCTCGGAGCAGAGTGTGCGGCCCTCGTTGATCAGCGAGAACGAGCCTCTGACCGCAACAGGCGCGCGTCTGGGAACGCGAGCCTACATGCCGCCCGAGCAAGCTCGCGGAGAGGCGGTCGACGCGGCTGCCGACCAGTACGCGTTTTGCGTCACCGCGATCGAAGTGCTTTCGGGCTCTCGACCCACTGCGGCTTCGGATGTGCCCGGTCGCGTGTCGGGGGTGCCGGGCTGGGTTTGGTCTCCGCTACGCCGAGGCCTGGCGCCGTCGCCGATGCAGCGCTGGCCGTCGATGTCGGCGCTGCTGGACGAGCTCGAGCGTCGTGCGCGACCCAAGTGGGCGCTTTGGGGGCTCGCTGGGGTTGGCGTCCTTGCGGCGGCATTCACCCTTCGCCCCGAGCCGCCGCCGCCGGGCCCGAGCTGTGATGCAGGAGACGCTCGGGTGGCCGAAGTGTGGAATGCTGCGCGCCGGCAGGCATTGGTCGATGGCGCAACGGCGTCGGGGCTGAAGGCTGCCGAGACCGTCGTTAGCCGGGCGGGGGATCGTCTGGACGGGTGGTTTGCCGGATGGTCCGAAGCGTTCGATGAGACCTGCCGAGCGCACCACGACGGCGGCGCGCTCACCGTTGCGGAGTACGACGGGCGTACCCGCTGCCTCGACAACCAGCTTCGCCGGGCCGCCGTACTGATCGACGCGGTTGCGGACGCGCCGTCGAACACGGTGGGGCGTTTGGGCGTGGCTGCGGCGGCACTGCCCTCGGTGCGCAGATGCGAGGAGCCGCTCGACCCTCGCCGGGACGCGTCCGTGCCCGCAGATCCCCGAGAAGCGGCCGCCTACGCGGCGATTCAAGACGAGGTGGCGCGGCGGCAGGCGCTGCGTGATCTTTTTGAGTGGGAAGAAGCCCACGACGGGGCCATCGAGCTGGCGGCGCGGGCCGCTGCATACCCAAACACGCCTGCGTTCGCAGAGGCGACGCTGGCTGAGGGTCTCGCGTTGGGGTATGCGGGCCGTCCCGACGAGGCCATCGTGCGCTTCGAGGCGGTTGCCCGGATGGCCGCCACCCTCGGCGAGCACGAGCTCGAAGGTCAAGCCTGGGCAACCTACGGCAATGCCGTGGGCGGAACGCCGGACAAGTACGACGTGGCCGACCTCGCGTTCGAGAATGCGAGCGCCGCAATCGACCGCTTGTCGGACCCCCGTCGCGCACGAGCCCGGATGTTGTTCATGCAGGGCTCGATGATCTATCAAAAGCGCGGCGAGAGCGGGCAAGCGATCGACCTGCTGCAGGCGTCGGTGCGACTGCTGGAGGATCTTCGCGGCCCCGAGAACCCGGAGCTGATCGGGGTGCTCGCGGCGCTCGGCCAAGCCCAGAGCAAGGCCGTCCGAACGAAGGAGGCTGAGATCACGCTCGAGCGTGCGCTGGGCATCGTCGAAGCTAACTTTGGCCCCGAGCACCCCACTGCGGCCGACCTGCACGACGTGCTGGCGGAGTCGCTCGCCGGGGAGCGTCGCTTCGAAGAAGCGCTGGTCCATGCGCGCGAGGCCAGTCGCATCGCCGCGCTGACGCTGCCGCCCGACGCGAAGTTGATCGGCATCTATTCCAGCAACCTCGCCATCGCTGAGCTGGAGGCCGGCGACGCGGAGGCGGCGCTCGTTTCGATCGCCCACGCGATCGAATCGCTCAAGCGGTCTCACGGAGAGACCCACTATCAGGTCGGGGGTTCCGGGTACCGCGTGCAGGCGGCGGCCTATCTCGCGCTCGGTCGCCATGAGGAGGCGCTGGCCGCCGCGGCGCGGGACATCGAGCTGTGCGAGGCGGGGTTGGGCAAGGACCACTTCTGGCTGTCGGCTGCGCGCCATCAGCGGGCGCGCATTCACCAGGGGCGGGGCGATTTCGAGGCGGCGCTGACGGACCACCAGGAGTCGCTGCGGATCGAGCAGGTCTCGTACACGCTGCCGCACACCCGTCTGGTGCGGCCGTGGCGTCGGGTTGCCGCCGACCTTCGGACGCTCGGGCGTTTCGAGGAGGCGAGGCAGGCCCTCGAGCAGGCGCGGTCCTGCGGCGGTTCACCCCGGCAGCAGGCGCCCGTCGAGCTGGAGGCCGCACGTTTGGCCCGCGCGAGCGGTGGCGATCCCTCCGGGCCGCTCGAGACCGCCCAAACCCTCGCCGATGAGGCCCACGACGACGCGCTGTTGAACATGGTCGACACCGTCCGGGACGAACTCTCGGACTGAGCCTTGTCGCGTTTGGCAAGCAATCTGGCGCGACTTGCTGGTGCCGCGACCGCAGCGGCCCGCCTAGAGTCGAGGCGTGGACTTCCTCGACGTCATGCATACGTACTTTCGCGGCGAGCGGACCGAGGCGTGGTTCTACATCCTGCCCGCAGGGCTCGTGCTGATGGGACTCGCGGTGACGGCGTGGCTTTCCTACAAAGATGGGTTCGGCTACGGGCTTGCGATCCCGCTGGCGTTGTTCGGGCTCATCTTCGCCGGGGCCGCGACCGGCATTGGACTCCGGACGCCGGGACAGGTTGAAGCGCTCGAGCAGGCCTACGCAGAGAACCCTGCGGCCATGGTCGCCGAGGAGCTGCCGCGCATGGAGAAGGTCAACGCCAACTGGCCGCTCGCGCTCGGGGCGTGGACGGCGTTCGCCGTGATTGGCGCGGCCCTGCGCTTGGGGTTGTCGGCCGATTGGGCTCATGGCGTGGGGACGGGGTTGGTCGTCGTTGCAGCGGTTGGGTTTCTCGTCGACGGGTTTGCCGAGCGGCGGAGCCACCCGTACACCCATGCGCTCGAAACCCTGCGGGACTCCAGCTGACTCAGTCCACCGCGGCCAGCCGCGTCTCGACGAGCCACGCTTCGAGCCCCGCCACGGCCTCGGCGGGCGGTTCGGCGGGAAGAGGACTGCGACGCAGGGCGTCGTCGAGGGTGTCGAAGGCGCGGGTGAGGGCGGCGGTTGCCGTCTTCGCCGCGTCGTCATCGAGCGGCTGCCGTTCGCCTCGCTGCTTGTGCTGCACGAGTTCGTCGACCTCGGGAAACCCGTATTGGTCGTTCAGGCGGGTCAGGTCGGGTTCGCAGGCTTGCTCGAGCAGCAGGTGCGTGCCCGTAAGTGCGGTGCGCAGCACGTAAAGCACTCGCTTGGCAGAGGGGCGTTCAGCGTCTTGCACGGCCTTGAACTGACTGCGCGCGAACCCGTGGTAGTGCCGGTGCAGGCGCTGGCTGAGCGTGGCTCGGGCGTGCTCGGCTAGCCCCTCCAGGCGGGCATCTCTGTCGCCGACCCAAGCCTGGCTGAACACGCGCTCAAGCATGTTTCCATCGCCCTTGAGCAGGCCGCGCACGCACACGCTCAGCTCGTTCGAGGTGTAGTCGATCTCGACGCCGTCGAGGACCTCCAGTCGATTCGCGGTGGGGGCAGGCGGCTCGAAGCCCAGCAGCGCGCGCGTGGGCGCGACGTGAATGGCCTTGATGTCGACGTCACTGTCGGGGCTTGGAAACCCGTAGGCATGCGCGCCCGAGAGGTGCACGACGAGGTGGTGTCGATGCGTTGATTCTTCGGCGAGCGCACGCAGGGCGATCGTGCGCTGTTCGTCGGTGAGCCGGTCGTCCCGCATGTGCTCAGCGTAGCAGCGCCGTAAGGTCTGCTGCGCCGTCGCGGCTCCATGGTCCGTCGGAGGCATGCAGCCACCGACGTGCCGCGTCCTCGCGTAGGCGCAGCAGTCGTCGTGCCGCGGCCTCTTCATCGGGGTGCTCGGGCAGCACGCTCGCGTCCCGGGCCGGGTTGAGGTCGGCTGCGGCTTCATCGGTCCAGCGAAGGGCCGTGTCGAGGTCGACCTCGCCGCGCTTGATGCTCAGCAGTCGGTCTCGCAGCGCGCCTTCGGTTGCGATGATGGGCGTGCCGGTGCGCAGCCAGTGGACTGCACAAGCGACGATGCGTAGCAGGTTGTATGCGTTCTTCGGCCGGAGCTCGCGTGGCAGGTCGAACGCGCTCGCCTTGGTTCGGGCGAACGTCGACAGGGCGTCGAAGGAGCATGCCGCGAGCAGCCCCTGGTCGAACATCGAGCGGTACAGCTGTTTGAGGTACTGCTTTGCGCGAAGGGTGTCGTCCTTGACGTTGCCGCTGGGCTCGACCGCCTCTGCCCCGAGGCGCGCCGCGACGGCATCCAGCTGCAGGGCCTCGTCGTGACGTAGCCATCCGAGCACGGCATCTCGATGGCGTGCCAAGCGGAGCGATTGGCGTAGCTTTTTGGCCTGGGCCACCGCGTAGCGACCGAACGCGCCGTAGATCCGCTGCGAAACGAAGACCTCGCGAGCCTCGAACAGCACGGCCGCGAGGGGGTCGAGGTGCTCGACGGAGGGTACGAAGAGCATCTCGAGTGTGTTGGGATCGGCGCGCAACGCCTGCTCGATCGTGCGCCCAACCTCCCACAGCGTGTGGCTGCCGTCGGCGCTCACCACCACGTCGGGCACCGAGCCCCGCGCGCTTGCCCACGAGAACGGCCACAGCAGAACGCCGCGGGTATCGTGGTCACTGCCTTCGTCAGAGAGGTTCCACGCCCGTGAACCCACCGTTGCGCGGGCGAGGGCACAGGGGTGAAGTGCCGCTTCGACGCGGGCCCGACGAACCGCGTGCGCGAGCTGGCCGTCAGTGCGTGGTGCGACATCGGCGCGTGCGAGGTCCAGACAGCCGCGGCCGGCGACGGTGACCTCCACCCGTCCGGGTGCGGGGTGCCCCGTCACGCGCCCGAGCGTGCCCATGGCGAGCGAGTGCTCACCCATTGCGACGGCGCGGCGCAGCGTCACTTCGCAGCCGTGCGGCAGCGTGACGCGTTCGGGGTCGAAGACATCGAGCGCGTGCAGGGGGCGGGTGCTCATCCGGCGCGACTGAAGGGGTTGGCCCGCACCCAGGTCTCGCGCTGGAACCACAGCTCGAGCACTTCGGTCTTCGGCTCAGTGCGCACGCTGAATCGGATGATCGCGGGGATGTAGCGGTAGCCGCAGGCTTCGGTGTGCTCGGTGCAGCTGAGCGTGCCGTCGGGCGGAGCCATCAGCGAGCGGCCCGCAATGCTGCCGTCGAGCGCGACCTTGCCCTCGAACCACACCGAAGTCGCTTCCCCGATCTTGTAGGTGGCGGTGACGACAGCACCCTCGAACTTCACCTCCAGCACGGGCAGGGCGGCCGCGGTGGAGCCCTCTTCGGTGTAGCGACCCGCGTGCGCCTTCGAGACCGTGGTGGAGACCTGCTTGCTCAGTGCAGCAAGGCCCTTGTCGAGCGCAGCGCCGCGGCTCTTCATGGCGGCGGTCACCTTCTTGACCTTCGCTTCGGAGCGAAGCAACGCGGCCTGGTCCAGCTGAGCCTGCCACGCGACGAGATCGCCCGCGGCCAGTTCGAGCTGCTTCGCGTAGCGCTTGGCGGTGCTGGCGGTCTTGCGCTCGCCCGCGAGCCGTGCGACTTCGGTGACGCCCGGAGCATGCGTCTCGAAGAAGATGCGCTCGAACTCGGCGAGGCCCTGCCGGGCGGACTCGAGGGCGCGTGCGGACTCGAGGCCCGAGAAAGTCTGCCCCTCGCCCCAGCGCCCTCGGGCCACGGCGGGATCGCATTGGTCGCAGATGGCGTCGCTCGTGTCGTCGTACCGGGGGTCGACCGCTTTGTCGAACGCGCGCGCGTACTGACGGACGAACGCGAGGTGGCGGGCGCGCTTGCGCTGCAGTGCTTCGAAGCTGTCGGCTTCGAGCGAACCCCACACCTTGCCTTTGCTCGAGAACTCGACGCGCCATGCGGTGCAGCGCAGGGCGGCGGGCGCTTCGGTGGTCGGCGTGCGCAACGCGGCACAGGTCTGCGTGACGACGGCCTCGCGCGTGGGCACGACAACGGCCTCGAACGGGCGCATCAGTGCCGAGCCTTGGGGCTGCTCCGACGTGGCCGCACCGGGTTCGGGCGCATCGGGGACCGGCTTGGCGGCCTCGGTCTCGGCCGGCTCGGTCGCTGGGTCCGACGTCGCGGGCGAGGTCGCCTCGGTGGTCGTGGACGGGTCGCTCGGGGCGAGAGCAACCGCGCCGGTCAGCAGCAGCGCAGACAGAAACATCGGCGGGTCCAGTCTACACCGCGGTCGCGGTCGTGCCGCTGCATGGGGCCGGGGTGTGACGAACCAGACGGTCCACGGGACCGCTTGCACCAGCGCCGTGGGGCGCAACGCCACGATCAGGCGGCGAGCGCTTCCGACGCGATGCCCAAGGCAGCAAACCGCGGCAGGTAGTCGCGTTCGATGCAGCGCGCAAGGATCTCCGCGTACCGGGCGACGGGCAGCAGACCCCATGCCGCGTCGCGGCCTTCGGTGTCGGCGGAGGGCGCATCGCCGGGTTGACCATAGTTGCGGCGCAGCCGAGCCATCATCGCCGGCAGCGCGCGTTCGACGTGACCGCGCGCGTCGTCGCCGAACGCCTGGGTGAACCAGTCCAGGCAACTCCATCCGAAGTCGCGGTGGCGTACTTCGTCGACGACGATGCGATCGAGGGCCGCGCGGGCGGAGGCGACCGTGCAGTCTTTTCGCATCGCGACGAACAGCGGAACCGCAACGGTCTCGCCCAAGCAGAACGTCTCGACCGCGACGAGCAGCGCATCGACTTCGAGCGTTACGTCCGCACGCTCGAGGCCGAGCCGTTCCTGGGCAAGCCGCGGCCGGTCGTCGCAGCCAGCGTCTTTGGCCACGACGTGGCTGAGGCTCGCGTGCTCGAGCTCGTCATCGACGATGCGCAGACCGTCGCGGATGAGCTCGGGCGGAGCGCCGATGCGGATGAGCCACTGCACGTACGAGGCCGTGATCGCGGCACTGGTGTACTCGGCCTCGACCCGGCGAAGCCACTCCTCTCCGACGTGCGCAGCGGGCATGCTCATGCTGGCGGCTCGACGCACTTCACACGGCGCGGGGGGGGCGGGTTGCAGGTCGCATCGGGCTTGCAGTCGATGTCGACTTCTTCCCAACACGTTCCATCCGGACGGGCGTGCACGGTCTTGGGATCAGCCGCCTCAGGCAGGACCGCATCGGGGCACTTTACGCGCTTGGGAGGTGGCGGGTTGCACACGGCACCCTCGGGGCACTTGAAGTCCTTGCTTCCTTGCGCTTCCCAGCACTCTCCGTTGGGCCGCATCGTCACCCGAGTTGCGTCGGTTGCCGCAGGAAGGACCGACTCGGGGCACTGGATCTTCTGCGGGGGCGGCGGGTTGCACGTTCGGCCGTCGTCGGGACAGTCGACGTCGAAGTACTCCATGCAGGTACCGTCGGGCATCTGCTCGATGTTTCGCGCGGGCTTTCCGGCGACGGGCTCGGGCGTGGGCTCCGGTTGGGGGGCGGATTCGGGCTGAGGCGTTTCCCCCTCACCACCGGCCGTGGCGCTCGGCGAAGGCTCCGGGGGCGGTGGGTTCACGGTACGGCCACCGTCACAGCCTGTGTCGACCAGAGAAAAGGTCATCACCACTGAGGCCGCAAAGGTCCGTCGCCGCATGCGCCCGAGCGTACCAGCCCCGCCCCGCCCCGTTGCAACCTGGCACCGTGGCGACCGTCGTTGTGGGCTGATAGCGTGCAAGACGGATGACGCCAACGACGTTCCAGACCCCCTCGGCCCATTACACGGTCACGAGCGTGCTGCGGGAATCCGCGTCGGCGTCCACGTATGAGGTGCAGCGTCAGTCCGACGGGGCGGCCTTCGTCCTCAAGAGGCTGCACATCGCCAACCTCGAGCACTGGAAGCAGTTCGATCTCTTCGAGCGTGAGGTCGCCGCGCTCAAGGCGATCGAGCACCCGTTCGTGCCGCGGTGGGTCGACAGCCATCTCGACGAGAACGCGGGGGTGTTCGTCTCCGTGCAGACGCTCGTTCGCGGCACCACGCTCAAACAGATGCTGACGCAGCGCGGAGGTCTCACCGCGCAAGAGGTCGACAACTACCTGCGCCAAGCGCTCGGCATTCTCGTGCACCTGCACGAGCGCGCGCCCCAGATCATTCACCGCGACATCAACCCCTCGAACGTGATGGTTGCGCAGGGTCAAGTTTACCTGATCGACTTCGGCGCCGTGAAGGTCGGCGACGAACAGTCCACGTCGATGACCACCGTGGGCACGTTCGGCTACATGGCGCCCGAGCAGATCCTCGGCCGCGCGAGCGTGCAGAGCGACCTTTACGGCCTCGGGATGACGATGGTGACGATGGCCACCGGGCTCGACCCCTCGGCGATGCCGCAGAACCCGAGCACGGGGCAGGTCGATCCGTCGTCCGTGCTGAGGGTACCGCCCAGTCTCGGGCAAACGCTGCTCGCGCTCATTCGGCCAGGTGTGGCCGAGCGACCTGCCAGCGCTCGCGCGGCGCTCGGGCTGCTCGACCAGGCCCAGCTGCCGGCCGTGCCTCCTGGGCCGCCGGCCGCGATTGCGCAGCCCTATGGAGCGCCCGTGGGTCCGTATGCCGGAGGTCCCTACGGGGGGCCGGTCGCGCCGTACGTTCACAAGGACCTCTCGCCGTACAAGGCCCCGCACGCGCTCACGCCTGAGGACAAGGCCTATCTTCGGCAGCATCGACTTGAGCGCTTCCCGACCGCGCTCGCCGTGTTGCTGCACCTGATGACGTTCGGGATGTTCTCGATCATCTACTACGGGCTTCAGCACGACCGTTTGCCGCAAGCCAAGTCCGACGATCCCAGTGCGGCCAAGGCGATTGGCTTCAACTTCATCCCCTACTTCAACCTGTACTGGTTCATCTTCCAGCCGATGCGTCTCACCGACCGGCTGAACCTGCAGGACCACATCCGGGGCCGTGACGCCAGCACCTCGCGTGGCCTGATGCTCACGCTCGCGATTCTGGGCATGATCCCCTACATCAACATCCTCATCGGCATTCCGCTGTACACGGTCGGGGTCTACAAGCTGCAGCGGCACATCAACCGCCTGGCGGACGAGAAGAAGACCGAAACGCCCGAACCCCTGGCGCTGCAGCCCCCGAAGTTCCGCATGTAGCTCCGGTCTCTTCGCCGGTTGTCCGGGACGCTCAACTGCCCCATGCTGCGCGTGCCATGGCCGAGACGACCACCATCGACGTCGCTGGACGCCCCTATGAAGCCGCCGTGTCCAGGCCCGAAGGCGAGGGACCGTGGCCCGCGGTCGTCGTCATCCACGACCTGACTGGCTTCGGAGATGACGTCCGACGCCACTGCGACAACTTTGCGGCGGCGGGCTACGTCGCAATCGCGCCCGATCTTTACCGCGGGGGCAACGTCGCGTGCGTCGTTCAAACCATGAAGTCGATGGCGACCAACAAGGGGCACGCCTACGCGGTCGTCGATGCTGCACGCCGCGCGGTCATGGCGCGGAGCGACGTCGACGAGCGCAAGGTCGGCGTGTGTGGCTTCTGCATGGGCGGAGGCTTCGCGCTCATCTCGGCTGCCGACATGACGTTCGCCGTCGCAGCGCCGTTCTACGGAACCGTGCCTCGGCAGGCCTCTCGCCTTCAGGGCATTTGCCCAACGCTTGCGCAGTACGGCAGCAAAGACGTTGCTTTCGTGCCGCACGGCCGGCGGCTCAGCGAGCACCTGCTCGAACTCGGCGTGGAGCACGAAGTTCTGTTCCACGACGACGCCGGCCACTCTTTCATGAACCAGCTCGAGGGCGTAGCCGCCGTGGGGGGACCGTACACTCCGCTCCGCGCTGAGTACGACTCCGACGTCGAAGCGGTTGCGTGGGCGAAGGTGTTGGAGTTCTTCGGTCGTCACCTCGGCGAGGACACCGCAGCTTCGCGTTAGAGGGTCGCGAGAGTTCGCGGTCCACACGGTATTCCCTCCTCCGCGCCGACCCCGTGGGCTCAAGCGCGGGCCACCGCGCCGGGCTCTCGAGACGCGCTCTCGTCGATGGCGCCGTGGTGGCCGGATGCGGTGCTGTACCCTTCGCCGCGATGAGTCGATGGGGTTTCACCACGCTGCTTGGTCTGTGTCTTTGCGATGGTTGCGGTGACACGCAAGCGGACGACAACGAGGGCGACGCAGAGGCGACCGGAACCACCGCATCGATGCCTGCGTCAACGACGACGGGCACCGCGGCGGGCTCGAGCGGCGACGCGTCGGTGGGGACCTCCTCTGGAGGCGGAGAAGACCAGGCAACGACCTCGGGCGGCGCAGAGGATTCCTCCTCGAGCGGCGGTGAAGCGCCTTCGGGCTGTTCGGGCGCGCCGGTCGACCCCGGGGAGCAGCTCGGCCTCGCCGTCGAGGTGGACGGCGTTACGCGGAACTACAACTTGTTCGTGCCGGCCAGCTACGACGGAGTCGTGCAGATGCCGCTGGTGCTCAACTTTCATGGCTTTGGATCGAACGCGGTGCAGCAGTCCTTCTTCTCGGACTTCAACGTCGAGGCCGAGGACCGCGGCTTGCTCGTTGCCTATCCTGACGGCCAGGCGAACTCGTGGAACGCTGGGGGATGCTGCGGAGAGGCCGTGGATGACGCCGTGGACGATGTCGCCTTCGTGCGCGCGTTGATCGAGCAAGCCGCCGCCACGCTGTGCATCGACACCCGCCGCGTGTACGCGACGGGGATGTCCAACGGCGGGTTCATGTCGCATCGCTTGGGGTGCGAGGCCGCCGACGTCATCGCGGCGATCGGTCCGGTGGCGGGCGCGCTCGTCCTGCCGCCGGAGGCCTGCGCACCGTCCCGTCCCGTCCCCGTCATCCACTTTCATGGGACCGAGGACGGCGTGGTGCCGTACGAGGGCAGCGCGGCCGGCTTTCCCGTCGTGGAAGAGTCGCTGGCGGGCTGGGCTGAGCGAAACGGCTGCGACCCCGCGTCGAGCGTGACGTTCGAAATGGACGATGTGTCCTGCCAGACCTGGGAAGGCTGCGAGGAAGACGCCACCGTCACGCTGTGCACCCTCGACGGATTCGGTCACTGCTGGCCGGGCCAACCGTTCTGCCCCTCGGGCGAAAGCTCCCAGACCATCCGCGCCAACACGATGATGCTCGACTTGTTCGAGCAGCACGCGCTGCCGTAGCGAAGGCGTCACGGGGTGCGCAGCGCCTCGATGAGCGCATCAAGCACCGCAGACGCGTGGAGCGGGCGGGTTCCGACCTCGCGCACGGATGCGACCATCGCGTCCGCACCGTAGGACGCGACGATGCGAACGCCATCGAAGGCCAGCGTCAGCGTCCCCTGAAGCAGGTCTCCGCCGCGCGGACGATGGGGAGCGTCCCAGACGATGTCGCGGTGCTCGAACCAGACCGCATGCTCGCGACTCGTCCAGGTCGTGCGGACGCGTTGTGAGGTGGTCGTTGCCGCCTCGCGCGGGTCCGGGCTGGCGGAGGTGGAGGTAGGGCGGATGCTGGTCGCGGTCTTCGTGCTCCCATGTTTCGTGCAGGTGCGTGAAGCTGGCTTCGGATAGGAAGCACCACACCGACCACGCGAATGCACCCGGCTCTCCGTCGACGGCAAGCCCGAGGTGACCGCGCACGAAGAAGGATGCGTCGTCGACCACGCAAAGGTCCGCGTTTTGGTGGACGCGTGCGTCGAGTTCGTCTTCGGGGACCCCGAGCAGCCGCCACGGAGCCGCAGCAGGTGGGCAGGTCATCGTGCGTTGCGTTGCAAAGGGAGCAGGTCCACATCGGTCGAAGCCCGTTCGACGGGGTGCGTGCAGTGTACGTCGAAGCCTGCCGACGGACCCGCATGGGCCTGCTACGCTGGCGCGGTGACGGGATGTCCGGCGCCGGAGGTGCTCGACGCGGCTGCGCGAGGGGAGCTCGATCCGGCGAGTCGGGCTGCACTCGAGCAACACGTGGACGGTTGCCCGGCCTGTGCGGAGGTGCTGGCGGGGCTCGTGCACGTGTACGGGTCCGCGCTGCCGAGCGTTGCGGCGAGTGGCCCGGTCACGGTGTCGGACCCCGGCGTTGCGCGTGCACCGTCGGCGCCGGGCCCGGGCGCGACGCTCGGCCGCTTCACGATCATGCGTGCGCTGGGGGCGGGC